>NZ_JBFAPO010000112.1:0-20354 GCF_040676755.1 Dactylosporangium sp. NPDC049525
CCGTGGTGACACCGACCGCGAGCAGCGCTGTGCGCCACCTGATGCGTTTCGTTACTGGCATGGGGGTCCTGTTCTGGGCGGGCATGACCGTCCGATGACCCGGTGCCCGCCCCACTCGTCAGCGCCAGGTCTCATCCAGGGTGATGGTGCCGCCCGACGGGGTGCTGACCGTGCGGTTCGGGTCGCTCTCCCACACCACCGTGCCGGCGGCGTCCTTGCGGATGTACTTGTACTCCACGACCGCGGAGCCGGGCAGGGTCACCTGACCCGTCCACGTCGCGTCGGCGGACTTGGTCAGCGGCACCGCGTTCGCCGGATCCCACGATCCGATCGACGGGGCGGCGCCAACGACGTACACCTGCTGCCCGGGCTCCTCCGAGACGTGCAGCGTCACGTTGGCCTGGACGGTCGCGCCGGCCTCCCAGCCGTCCGAAGTGGACAGCCAGCCGTCGGCGGGCACCGTGGCGGTGCGGTTGGGGCGGCTCTCCCAGGTGACGGTGCCGTCGGCGGCAGGCTTCACGTACTTGTACTCGATCGCCGTGCCGGCCGGGATCTGCACCCGCGCCGTCCACTGTGGATAGCCGGTCGAGGCGAGCCGGACGCCCTTCGCCGGGTCCCAGGCGCCGAGGGCCGGGGCGTTGCCGACGAGGACGAGCCGCTCGCCGGGGGCGACGACCGCGTACGCGGAGAAGCTGACCGCGGGGGCGGCGGCTGCGACCGGGCGGGACACGCGGTGCTGGACGTCGATGGCGAGGGTGCTCAGGCCGGGCACCGTCGTGGTCAGCGCGCCGCCCTTGGCGACGGTGACGGTCGGACCGGTGCACCGGTTGCCGCGCACGGTCCCCTTGGTGACGTCGCAGTACGTGCCGGCCGGCAGGCCCGTGTCGAACGTGCGGGTGACGGCGGTGTTCTCCCGGTTGAGCACGACGTAGCCGCGGCCCTCACGGGCGAACGCGATCGCGTTGTCGCCGTCGCTCCACCAGTGGCTCACCGGCGCGGTGCCGGCGGCGTTGCGGAAGCCGACCATGCCGGTGGTCGCGGTGTCCTGGTGCTGGCAGAGCCAGCCGCCGGGGCCGCTGGTGACGCCGCCGCAGCGCACGGAGCGCAGGTCACCGTCGGCCGATGCGCCGGGCGGGCCGGCGTCGGTGCTGGTGAAGCCGTAGCTGGACAGCACCAGGGGGCGCCCGTAGGGCCAGGCGAGGGAGAAGGCGTTGCCGAGCGCGAACAGCGGCCCGTCCTTGTACGTCAGGGTCGCGCCGCTCTGGTCGCGTTCGGTGTCGTGGCTGTCGACGTAGACGACGGCGGTGCCGCCGGGGGAGAAGCCCCACGCCTCGCCGAACTGGTCGAGCCAGCTGAGCTTGCCGGTCTTCACCACCCGGCTGATCTGCTGGCCGTAGGCGTCCTCGATGACGTCGCCGTTGGGCAGGTAGTCGGCCTTCGGGATCGGGGCGTTGCCGAGGACCTCCTGGTACAGGTACGCGGGGCGCTTGAGCTTGGCCTTGATGGCGGCGAGGTCGGCGGCCGGGATGTGCTTGGCGGCGTCGATGCGGAACCCGTCGACGCCGAGGCGGATCAGCGAGTTGAGATAGCCGGCGATGTCGGTGCGGACGTCGTCCTGCTCGGTGGCGAGGTCGGACAGGCCGAGCAGCTCGCAGTTCTGGATCTCCCACGCGTCGTTCCAGTCGTGGATCCAGCCGTCGTCGTTGCGGCCGCAGTGGTGGAAGTCGGTCGTGTCGTACAGGCCGGGGTAGTCGTACTTGCCGAAGCGGGTGCCGCCGCTGCCGGTGCCGCCGGTGGCCTGGCCGGACATGTGGTTGATGACGGCGTCGACGTAGACCTTCACCCCGGCGCGGTGGCAGGCCTCGACCATGCCGGCGAACTCGCGGGTGTTGCCGTAGCGGCTGTCGAGCTTGTAGCTGACCGGCTGGTACGCCTGCCACCAGGGATAGCCCTGGGCGGGTAACTCGACGTGCTCCTGTGGCGGGGTGACCTGCACGGCGGCGTAGCCGGCCGGGCCGAGGGTGGTGCGGCATTCGTGGGCGACGTCGCGCCACGGCCATTGGAAGAGGTGCGCGGTGACGTCCTTGCTGGAGCTGGACGCTTGCGCGGGAGGGGCGCTGAGCCCGACGGCGGTCAGGGCGAGCACCGCCGCGAGCAGGAGGGGTCGCTTCAACGAATACGCTCCACTGTAGGTGACTTGCAGAGTGTGCAAAGTCTTGCAAGAGCGCCCTGATGCTAGCTTCCCGTAACGCGCCGGTAAAGACCTGTTGATCTTTGCAAGATGGCGTCGGAGTTTCAGCAGCTCAGATGTAATGCGCGCGGTGAGGAACTGGTGATTTTTGCAAGAACCTTGACATACGTCAATCGTCCAGATCAGTCTTCCTCCACGCGTTGCCATGCCCCGCCGGGCTGTCACGTCGGTCGGTCCGCCACCGCATCGATGTACGCAAGGAGCACCCATGCCCCGCAGAAGAACCCTGTTGCTCACCGTCCTGACGCTGCTGGCGTCGCTGCTCTTCGTTCCTGCCCTCGCCGCCGCGGGCACGACCGTGACCGTCTACTACAAGCCCACCGCCGCCTGGACCACCGTGAACATCCACTACGCCCCCAACGGTGGCGCGTGGACCGCCGTGCCCGGCGTGGCGATGAGCACCGCCTGCACCGGCTGGTTCAGCAAAACCATCGACCTCGGCTCCGCCACCGGCCTGCAGGTGGTGTTCAACAACGGATCCGGGACCTGGGACAACAACTCGGGCCGCAACTACTCGCTCGGCAGCGGCGACGTCACCGTCACCGGCGGCGTCGCGGGCACCGGCAACCCCTGCGGCGGCCAGCCGACCCCGACCACGCCGCCGCCCACCGGCAACACCGCCACCGTCTTCTACTCCACCGCCGGCAAGACGTGGCCCCTCGTCAACATCCACTACGCGCCGACCGGCGAGGCGTGGACGGCCGTCCCCGGCGTGCCGATGAACGAGACCGCGTGCGCCGGCTGGGTGAAGAAGACCGTCGCCCTCGGCGCCGCCACCGGCATGCAGGCCGTGTTCAACAACGGCTCCGGCACCTGGGACAACAACAACGGCGCCAACTACCGCCTCAACGCCGGCACCTCACGGGTCGCCGGCGGCGTCGTCACCGGCAGCGCCACCGACCCGTGCGCGGCCGTCCCGCCCGACACCACCCCGCCGAGCATCCCCGGCGGCGTCACCGCCACCGTCGACCACGTCACGGTGACGCTGTCCTGGACCGCCTCGACCGACGACCGCGGCGTCACCGGCTACCAGCTCACCCGCACCCCCGGGCCCGTCCAGCTCACCAGCGCCACCAACGGGTATATTGACGGCGGGCTCGCGCCGCGCACCAGCTACACGTACACCGTGAAGGCCGTCGACGCGGCCGGCAACCTGTCCGGCGCGTCCAGCACCGTCACCGTCACGACCGGCGACGCGCCGCCGCTGCCGGCGGGCGGGTCGATGCTCGGCGGTGACCCGCGCAAGGAGAGCATCTACTTCGTTCTCACCGCCCGCTTCTACGACGGCGACACGTCCAACGACCGCGGCGGCAGCCAGCACGTCAAGTCCGGCAACGCCGCCAACAACGACCCCATGTTCCGCGGCGACTTTAAGGGCCTCGTCGACAAGCTCGACTACATCAAGGGCCTGGGCTTCTCCGCCATCTGGATCACGCCGGTCGTGCTCAACCGCTCCGACTACGACTATCACGGCTACCACGGCTGGGACTTCTTCCGCGTCGACCCGCGCCTCGAGTCACCCGGCACCAGCTACCAGGACCTCATCAACTCCGCGCACGCCAAGGGCCTGAAGATCTACCAGGACGTGGTCTACAACCATAGCTCCCGGTGGGGCGCTCGCGGGTTGTACGTGCCGACGGTGTGGGGCGCCCGCGACGGGCAGTGGGACTGGATGTACAGCGAGAAGGTCCCCGGCGCCACCTACAACCCGCTGAACGAGAACTCGCTCGGCCGCGCCTACAACGGCGACCTGTGGTCCACCACCGCACCGGCCGGCAACACCTGCCCCAACTACGGCCTGCCCAACGGCTACTACAGCCCCGAGGGCTACACCATCCACAACTGCCAGTGGCCGAGCCCGACCGCCAAGATGTTCCCCGCCTCGCTGTACCACCAGTGCTGGATCGGCAACTGGGAAGGCGAGGACGCCCGCTCCTGCTGGCTGCACGACGACCTCGCCGACTTCAACACCGAGAACCCGGTGGTGCAGC
This sequence comes from Dactylosporangium sp. NPDC049525, assembly GCF_040676755.1. NCBI lineage: Bacteria > Bacillati > Actinomycetota > Actinomycetes > Micromonosporales > Micromonosporaceae > Dactylosporangium > Dactylosporangium sp. NPDC049525. Next base: position 4,243 of record NZ_JBFAPO010000112.1, read on the forward strand.
AGTACCTCATCGACGCCTACAACTCCTACATCGACATGGGCGTCGACGGGTTCCGCGTCGACACTGCCGTGCACATCCCGCGGGTCACCTGGAACCGGCGCTTCCTGCCGGCCCTGCAGCAGCACCTCACCCAGAAGTACGGCGCGGCGAAGGCGAACGACTTCTACGTCTTCGGCGAGGTCGCCGCGTTCGTCAACGACAAGTGGAACCGCGGCTCCGTCAACCACTCCGCGCAGTTCTACACCTGGAAGGAGCGGCGCACCTACGTCGCCGACGACGTGCAGGCGGCCCTGGACCAGTTCAACTACGAGAACCAGCTCGGCACCGCGAACCAGCCGGTGTCCACCAACGCCTTCCTGGTCGGCAACGACTACCACGCGCCGGATCACAGCCAGTTCTCCGGCATGAACATCATCGACATGCGGATGCACATGAACTTCGGTGACGCCGCGAACGCCTTCAACAACGGCAAGGACTCCGACGACAGCGTCAACGACGCCACGTACAACGCCGTGTACGTGGACTCGCACGACTACGGGCCCAACAAGTCCTCCACCCGCTACGCCGGCGGCACGGACGCGTGGGCCGAGAACATGGATCTCATGTGGACGTTCCGCGGCGTCCCGGTCCTCTACTACGGCTCGGAGGTCGAGTTCCAGGCCGGCAAGCAGATCGACTGCGGACCGACGTGCCCCCTGGCCAACACCGGCCGGGCCTACTTCGGCTCCTATGTGGAGGGTACGGTCGTCGCGTCCGGCTACGGCACCGTCGCCAGTGCCAGCGGACCGGTCGCGACCACGCTGAGCAAGCCGCTCGTCCAGCACGTCCAGCGGCTCAACCAGATCCGCCGCGCGGTGCCGGCACTGCAGATGGGGCAGTACTCCACCGCGGGCGTCTCCGGCGGCATCGCCTACAAGCGCCGCTACACCGCCGGCAGCGTGGACAGTTTCGTCCTCGTCGCCGTCTCCAGCACCGCCACCTTCACCGGCATCCCCAACGGCACGTACACCGACGCCGTCACCGGTGACGTGCAGACCGTCGCCAACGGCACCCTCACCGCCACCGTGACCGCCAAGGGCGCCATGCGCGTCTACGTGCTGTCGCTGCCCGGCAACCCCGCGCCGGGCAAGGTCGGCACCGCCGGCCCCTACCTCCGCTAGAAGGTTTGGAGACACCCCTGATGAAACGCACCCTGAGTATCGGCGCGGTCGCGCTCGCCGTGGCCGGCGCGCTCGCCTACCCGCTGTTGTCCGCCGACCGCTCCGCCGACGCGTCCGTCGCGTCCGACGACGTCATCGCCAACCTGTGGTCGTGGCCGTGGACGTCCATCGCCACCGAATGCACCAACGTGCTCGGCCCGGCCGGCTACGGTGCCGTGCAGGTCGCCCCGCCGGAGGACTCGATCAGCGTCGCCGGCCACCCGTGGTGGGACATCTACCAGCCCGCCGCCTACGACCTGAACAGCCGCATGGGCACCAGCGCCCAGTTCGCCTCGATGGTCTCCACCTGCCACGCGGCCGGCGTCAAGGTCTACGTCGACGCGGTCATCAACCACATGACCGGCGCCAACCAGTCCTCGACCACCGCGTACGGGCCGGCGTCGTTCACGAACAACTACAGCTACCCGAGCGCCGGCTACGGGTACAACGACTTCCACCACAACGGCGGCGCCTGCCCCCAGGCGGACAACCAGATCCACGACTGGAACAACCAGACCGAGGTCTGGAACTGCCAGCTGGTCGGCCTGTCCGACCTGGCAACCGAGACCGACTACGTGCGCACGAAGATCGCCGGGTACCTCAACAACCTGATCAGCGTCGGCGTCGACGGCTTCCGCATCGACGCGGCCAAGCACATGGCCCAGGCCGACCTGGCCGCCATCAAGGGCAAACTCACGAACCAGAACGTGTACTGGACGCAGGAGGTCATGCCCGGCGGCAGCGGCAATCTGTCGATGGCCGCCTACGAAGGCATCGGCGGCGTCCTGGAGTTCAACTACGCCACCAACCTCAAGAGCCAGTTCCAGGGCAACATCGCCAACCTGCAGACGTTCGGCACCAGCTGGGGGCTGCGCCCCACCGACAAGGCGACCGCGTTCGTGTCCAACCACGACACCGAGCGCAACGGCTCCACCCTGAGCTACAAGAACGGCAGCACCGACACCCTCGCCACCGTCTTCATGCTGGCCTGGAACTACGGCACCCCCAACGTCATGAGCTCCTTCTCCTTCTCCAACACCGACGCGTCCCCGCCGGCCGACGGCAACGGCTACGTCAGCGCCGTCACCTGCGGCAGCGGCTGGGAATGCCAGCACCGCCAGCGCTCCATCCGTAACATGGTCGGCTTCCACAACGCCACCAAGGCGAACACCACCGTCGGCAACTGGTGGAGCGACGGCTCGAACGCGATCGCCTTCTCCCGCGGCGTCAATGGCTGGACCCTCATCAACAACGGCTCCGGCTCCGTCGCCTCCCGCACGTTCAGCACCGGCCTGCCGGCGGGTGTCTACTGCGACGTCATCCACGGCGACTACACGGCCGCCACCTCCTCGTGCAGCGGCCCGACCGTCACCGTCAACGGCTCCGGCCAGGCCACGGTCGGCGCCAACGCCAAGGACGCCGTCGCGCTCCACGTCAACGCCCGCGTCACCGGCGGTACCCCCTCACCGACCCCGTCCACGTCGCAGTCGCCGAACCCGTCCGGCGTCTCCTTCACGGTGACCGGCGCGCCCACCGGCAACCCCGTCTACCTGGTCGGCTCCGTCGCGGCCCTGGGCGCGTGGAACACCGCCAACGCCATCCCCATGACCGCCTCGGGCTCGGCGTGGACGGCGTCCGTGGCCCTGCTGGCGAACACCGCGGTGGAGTACAAGTTCATCACCAAGACCAGCGGCGGCGCCGTCACCTGGGAACCGGGGAACAACCACACGTACACGGTCCCCGCCGGCGGCACCGGCACCATCAACACCAGCTGGAACGGCTCCTCGACCACGAACCCGGCGGTGACCTTCAACGCCACCGTCACCACGGTCCCTGGCCAGAACGTGTACGTGGTCGGCTCCATCGCGGCCCTCGGCTCATGGAACACGGCGAACGCGATCGCCCTGTCCTCGGCCACCTACCCCGTCTGGTCCGGCACCGTCACCATGCCGGCCAACACGGCGGTGGAGTACAAGTTCATCAAGAAGGACGGCGCGGGCAACGTCACCTGGGAGAGCGGCGCGAACCGCACCCTGAACACCGGCACCGCCAGCCAGACCGTCAACGCCACCTGGAAGTAACCCCACCACAGAGCCCGGGTCCTCGCCGAGGACCCGGGCTCTGGCTCACGCCACCCGCCTCCGGCCGTGGCCGAAGATCTCGATGACGAGGTTGGCGCAGCCCCCGATGGTGCCGGCGAGGAGCAGGAACATGCCGGTGTTGTGATACCTCATGGCGCTGTTGGACGGTGCGTCCTCCACGTCGAAGCTCAGCCCCGCGCCTTCGACATGGACGGGTTTGCCGCGGTACAGCGTCACCTTGACCGCAGTGCCCGCGACCTCGGAGATGGTCCCGGAGATCATGACGTCCACGGCGAAGTGGCGACCGTCGACGTCCAGCTCGGCCCGGTCGCTGGTCAGGTCCGTCATCGTCCCGTCGAGGGTGAACTGGCACGCCGTCGCGGTGAACACCTGACCCGCGGTGCAGAACGGCGCGGCCTGGATCCGCTCCTGCGCGGCGGAGCTGCGCCCGGCGAGCACCAGCAGCACCGCCCCGGCCACCCAGCAGCCCGCCATCACCACAAGCGTGCTCCGCACGCTGAGCCGCGCCGCCCACCACATGCGTCGATCGTGTCACCTCACCGCCGCGCCTGTCCGGCCCGTGCCGTGCCCAGGTGGTGCGACACCGTCGCCAGCTGCATCCGCAGATGCGGAACCGGCCCTGGAAGCGAACCTCCAGAGCCGGTCGGCAGGGGACTGCTACGCGCGCAGCCAGGCGGCCGCGTCGGGCGGGAGCAGGTCGCCGGTCAGGTCCACGCTGGACAGCACGACGGAGCCGGCAGGCACAGGGACTGGGGCCGCCGACAGGTTGACCACGCAGCGGAGGCCCTCCCGCTGGAAGTCCAGGACGTCGGCGGGGGAGGGGTGCCACGTCAGCGGGCCGGTGAACGTGCGCCGCAGGCGCAGCGCCTCGCGGTACAGCTCCAGGAACGAAGAAGGCACGCCCTGCTGTGCGGACACGGCCAGGGACGACCAGTCGGGCTGCGGCAGCCAGGAGCGGCCGGTGGTGGAGAAGCCGTAGGCGGGTGCGTCCGCGGTCCACGGCAGCGGCACGCGGCAGCCGTCGCGGCCTGGGTCGGTGCCGCCGGAGCGGTGCCACACGGGGTCCTGGCGGGCGTCGTCGGGCAGGTCCAGGACCTCGGGCAGGCCGAGCTCCTCGCCCTGGTACAGGTAGACCGCGCCGGGCAGGGCCAGCATGAGCAGCGCCGCGGCGCGGGCGATCGACGGGGAGCCGAAGCGGGTGAGGTGGCGGGCCTTGTCGTGGTTGGACAGCACCCAGGTGGTCGGGGCGCCGACGCTGTCCGCGGCCTCGATGCACGCGTCGATCGTGGCGCGCAGCGCGGCAGCGGACCACGGCGCGGCGAGGAAGTCGAAGTTGAACGCCTGGTGCAGCTCGTCGGGGGCGACGTAGCGGGCCAGCCGCAGCGGGGTGGACGCCCACGCCTCCGCGACCGCCATCCGGTCGCCGGGGTAGGAGTCGAGGATCTTCCGCCAGGCGCGGTAGATCTCGTGGACGCCGTCCTGGTCGAAGTACGGCAGCGGCTCGCGGCCGAGCAGCCCGATCTGCTGCGGGTGCCCGACGGACGGCAGGCCGGCCTCCTTGATCATGCCGTGGGCGACGTCGATGCGGAAGCCGTCGACGCCGCGGTCGAGCCAGAACCGCAGGACCGACTCGAACTCGGCGCGCACGTCGGCGTTGTCCCAGTTGAGGTCGGGCTGGCCCGGGTCGAACAGGTGCAGGTACCACTCGCCGTCCGGGGTGCGGGTCCAGGCGCGGCCACCGAAGATGGACTCCCAGTCGTTCGGAGGCTCATCAAGTGAATCAGCTGAAGGCCGGAAGATGTACCGGTCCCGGGCCAGGGATCCGGGCGGCGAGGCGAGGGCCTCGGTGAACCAGGCGTGCTGCGAGGACGTGTGGTTGGGCACGATGTCGACGATGACGCGGATGTCCAGGGCGTGCGCTGCGGCGAGCATCGCGTCGAAGTCGGCGAGGGTGCCGAACAGCGGGTCCACGTCGCGGTAGTCGGCGACGTCGTAGCCGCCGTCGACCATGGGGGAGCGGAAGAACGGCGTCAGCCAGATCGCGTCGACGCCGAGGTCGCGCAGGTACGGCAGGCGCTCGCGCAGCCCGATGAGGTCGCCCTCGCCGTCGCCGTTGCCGTCGGCGAAGCTGCGGACATAGATCTCGTAAATGGCAGCAGTGCGCCACCAGTGCGAAGAAGGCACAGTGAAGGGGTCCCTTGCGCTGAAGAGGGGCGAAGATCAGCGGGCGACGATGCCCGTCGAGCCGCGGACCACGAGCTCCGGGTTGAAGAGGTACTCGGAGTGCGGGGTCGGCTGCCCGTTGATGGTGTCGACGAGGGCGCGCACGGCGGCGTTGGACATCGCCCGGACCGGCTGTCGCAGGGTCGTCAGCGGCGGGTCGGTGAAGGCGATGAGCAGCGAGTCGTCGTAGCCGACGACGGAGACGTCCTTGGGCACCGAAAGACCGCGGGCGCGGGCGGCGCGGATCGCGCCGAGCGCCATGAGGTCCGAGCCGCAGACGAGGCCGGTCGCGCCGCGCGCGATGAGCCGGTCGGCGGCGGCGGCGCCGCCCTCGACGCCGAAGAGGGACAGCTCGACCATTTCCTCGAGGCCGTGCCGCTGCATCGCCGCGCGGTAACCGGTGAGCTTGCGCTGCACCGGCAGGTAACGGTCGGGGCCCGAGATGAGGCCGATGCGGGTGTGGCCGAGTGAGGCCAGGTGGTCGACCGCCGTCTGGCTGGCGAGCCGGTCGTCGCAGGAGATGCAGGGCGCGTCGAGGCCGGCGACGAAGCCGGTGATCATCACGATCGGCAGGGGCCGGTCGATCAGCTTGCGGTAGCGGTCGTGATCCGCGGTGGTGTCGGCGTGCAGGCCGGAGATGAAGATGATCCCGGCGACGGACCGGTCCAGCAGCATCTCGACATACTCGTCCTCGGTCACGCCGCCCGGGGTCTGCGTGCACAGCACGGGCGTGAAGCCGTGCTGCGCCAGTGCGGACTCGATGATCTGGGCGAAGAGCGGGAAGATGGGGTTCTCCAGCTCGGGCGTGACCAGTCCGACGAGGCCCGCGCTGCGCTTGCGCAGCCGCTCGGGGCGCTCGTAGCCGAGCACGTCGAGCGCGGTGAGGACGGCCTGCCGCGTGTCCGCGCTGACGCCGGCGCGGTTGTTGAGCACGCGGGACACCGTCGCCTCGCTGACCTCCGCCTGCCGGGCGATATCAGCGAGCCGGGCACGGGGTGGCTCGGTGGACATAGGCCGACTGTAAAGCATCGAACCGCCATTTGTGAAAGGTCGATGCAAGGTCTTTCATTCGCCGCAAGGTCTTGCTAGCGTTCGGCCACGGCGCACGGGTGTCGTTGGAATCGCGACCCGACACCCGTCCGTCACACCCCGCTCCACACCCCAGTTCAGGCATTCCCGTGGCTCCGCAAGACCACGTCAGCGGTCGCAAAGCCGTGGACGCAGTCATGCCCGGAGACCGCGCACCACCCTGCACACCCTGCTCGCCTCACGCCCCGGCGCCCAACGCCGCGGGCGGCCGAGGCACACCCCTGTCCGAACAGGAGAAACCCCATGCGCATCCGCATCACGGGTGTCGTCACCCTTGCGGCTCTGTCGTTAGTTCTCACCGGCTGCGGCAAAAGCGACGGCGACAAGACGAGCTCCGCCGGCGCGTCCAAGGCTGCCGCCGGCGGCACCCTCACCATCTGGGCCGACGACCAGCGCTCCGCGGCCCTCAAGCCGTTCGCGGAGAAGTTCGGCAAGGACAACGGCGTCACCGTCGAGGTCCAGGCGGTCTCCAAGGACCTGCAGACCAACTTCGTCACCGCCTCGCAGTCCGGCAAGGGCCCGGACATCGTCGTCGGCGCGCACGACTGGATCGGCAACCTGGTCCAGAACGGCGCGATCGACCCGGTGCAGCTGCCGGAGGCGCAGAAGTCCGCGTTCGCCGAGGTCGCGGTCAAGGCCGTCACCTTCAACGGCCAGCTCTACGGCGTGCCGTACGCGATCGAGAACCTCGCCCTCATCCGCAACACCGACCTCGCGCCCACCGCGCCCGCGTCGATCGAGGACCTCGTCAAGGCCGGGCAGACGCTGAAAACCGCCGGCAAGGTCACCAACATCATGTCGCTGCAGGTCGGCGCCAACGGCGACGCGTACCACGCGTACCCGCTGTACGCCTCCGCCGGCGGCTACCTCTTCGGGCAGAAGGCCAACGGCGACTACGACCCCGCCGACCTGGGCGTGGACAAGCCCGCCTCGGTCGAGGCGTTCAAGAAGATCGCCGCCCTCGGTGAGAAGGGCAGCGGCGCGCTGACCCGCTCCATCACCGGCGACAACGCCATCCCCACCTTCACCGGCGGCAAGACCGCGTTCCTCATCTCCGGCCCGTGGGCAGTCGCCGACATCAAGAAGGCCGGCGTCAAGTACGACATCACGCCGATCCCCGCGTTCGCCGGTGGCAAGCCCGCCCAGCCGTTCGTCGGCGTGCAGGCGTTCTACGTCGCCAGCAAAGGCAAGAGCAAGGCCCTGGCCAACGAGTTCATCACCAACTACCTGACCAAGCCCGAGCTGCAGGTCGCGCTGTACCAGGCCAACCCGCGCCCGCCGGCGCTCGTCGCCGCGCTCGACCAGGTCAAGGGCACCGACCCCGACATCCAGAAGTGGCTGGACGCCGGCAAGGGCGGCGCCGTGCTCCCCGCGATCCCGGCCATGGCCGCGGTCTGGGACCCGTTCGGCAAGGCCGAGGCCGCGATCGTCGGCGGCGCCGACGTGCAGACGACTCTCGCCGCCGCCGGCAAGGCGATCACCGAAGCGATCAACAAGTAACGATGATGACGACGACCCAGCGGGGAGGCGGCTCGCTCGCCGGCCCCACCATCAAGATCGCCCTGCTCGGCGCCGGGTTGGCGCTGGCGATCGCGGCCGCCCTCCCGCTGGTCGACGCCCACGCCTGGGGCTGGCTCGCGGTGCTCGCCGCGACCACCGCACTGCTCTTCTACGTCTACCTGACCCCGCGGCACATCGCCGCGAAGTACCTCGTGCCCGGCACGCTGTTCCTGCTCGCGTTCCAGGTCGTGCCGGTGCTGTACACCGCCAGCACCGCGTTCACCAACTACGGCGACGGGCACCGCGGCAGCAAGGCCGACGCCGTCACCGCCGTGCAGGGCGCGTCGGTGAAGCAGATCCCCGGCTCCCAGGAGTACGACCTGGCCGTCGCCACCCGCGAGGGCGCCATCGTCTTCCTGCTCGTCGACAAGACCGGCGCGACGTTCGTCGGCGACGGCACCGGGCTGCACCCGGCCCAGTTCACCGTCGACGGCCGGAAGATCGTCGAGGCGGACGGGTACACCCTGCTGAGCCTCGGCGAGGCCAACCTCCGCAACGACGACATCCTCGCCTTCAGCGTGCCGACCGGCGAGGGCGCGGTCCGCGCGTCCGGCCTCACCCGCGCCTACAACGGCCAGGCCACCCAGTTCTACGACAAGGCCTGCGACTGCATCACCGACCGCGGCACCGGCAAGCAGTGGACGGCCGACAACGACGCCGGCAGCTTCGTCGCCGCCGACGGCGAACGGCTCCCGCAGGGCTGGAAGGTGTCCGTCGGCCTCAGCAACTTCACCCGCGTCCTCACCGACTCCCGCATCTCCGGGCACTTCCTCGGCACCATGGCGTGGAACTTCGCGTTCGCCATCGGCTCGGTGCTGGTCACGTTCGGCCTCGGCCTCGGCTGCGCCCTGGCCCTCAACGCCGACAAGCTGCGCGGCCGCAGCCTCTACCGGGTGCTGCTGGTGCTGCCCTACGCCATGCCGGGCTTCGCGATGCTGCTCGTCTGGCGGGATATGTTCAACCAGCAGTTCGGGCTGATCAACCGGCTCTTCGGCGTCGACGTGGACTGGTTCGGCCAGCCGTGGACGGCCAGGCTCGCGGTCATCCTCGTGCAGCTGTGGATGGGGTACCCGTACATGTTCCTCGTCGCCACCGGCGCGCTGCAGGCCATCCCGAAGGAGATGACGGAGGCCGCCACGATCGACGGTGCCTCGATGTGGCAGCGCTTCAAACAGGTCACCCTGCCGCTGCTGCTGGTCGCGCTGACACCGCTGCTCATCGCCTCGTTCGCGTTCAACTTCAACAACTTCAACGCGATCTACCTGACCACCGAGGGCGGCCCGTTCCCGCCCGACGACTCCAGCGTCGGCGCCACGGACCTGCTCATCACCTACACGTACCGGCTGGCGTTCGGCGGCTCCGGCGCCCAGTTCGGCTTCGCCGCGGCCATCTCGGTCTACATCTTCGCCATCGTGGCGATCGTGTCGGTGATCGGCTTCCGCCGCAGCCGCAAGCAGGAAGAGGTGTACTCATGAGCAGATGGATGCGCCGCATGGGATGGCGGCACGCGGCCGGGATCGTGGCGGTGATGTTCTCGCTCTTCCCGATCGTGTTCGTGGTCTCCGCGGCGTTCAACCCGGTCGGCTCGCTGAGCTCCACCGAGCTCTACCCGACCGGCGCCAGCACCACCAACTTCGCCGACCTGTTCACCAAGACGGCGTTCAGCCGCTGGTACCTCAACTCCGTCGTCATCGCACTGACCGCGTCGGCCGCAGGGGTGTTCCTGTCGGTGCTCGCCGCCTACGCGTTCTCCCGGATGCGCTTCGCGGGCCGCCGGGTCGGGCTGATGGCGCTGCTGCTCATCCAGATGTTCCCGCAGTTCCTCGCCGTGGTCACCATCTACCTGCTGTTCTCACAGATCGGCGACTACTACCCGGCGTTCGGCCTGGACAGCCCATGGGGGCTGATGCTGCTGTACCTCGGCGGCGCGCTCGGCGTCGGCACCTGGCTGATGAAGGGCTTCCTGGACACCGTCCCGCGGGAACTGGACGAGTCCGCGGTCATGGACGGCGCCACCCACGCGCAGACGTTCTTCCGCATCACGCTGCCGCTGATCGCGCCGATCCTCGCGGTCACCGCGCTGCTCGGCTTCATCGGCACCATCAACGAAGTCCTCCTCGCCAACGTTTTCCTGCGCTCCGACGACTCCAAGACCCTCGCCGTCGGCCTCTACGGCCTCATCGCCGGGCAGCGCAACGCGAACTTCGGCATGTTCTGCGCCGGGTCGCTGCTGACCGCGATCCCGACGGTGCTGGTCTTCCAGTCGTTGCAGCGGTACATCGTGTCGGGGCTGACCGCCGGTGCGGTGAAGGGATGATCCACCACGACGGGTCCGCCCTGCACGTGCCCGACCAGGCCCCAGCGCTGGACTCCGAGGTCGACGTCCACCTGCGCACCTCGCCCGGGGTCGCGCAGGTGCACGTGCGGTCCCTCGTGGACGGCGAGCCGCGCTTCTCCGAGGCGACCGCCGAACGCCGCGGCAACGAGCTGTGGTGGCGGGCGACCCTGCCCGTGCACAACCCCGTCACCCCGTACCGGTTCCTGGTCGACGGCAACTGGTACTCCGCGGCCGGTCTTGCGGACCACGAGGTCTCGGACGCCACGGACTTCAGGCTGGTGGCGCACCCCGCGCCACCGGCCTGGATCCGCGACGCGACCATCTACCAGATCTTCCCCGACCGGTTCGCCCGCTCGCCCGCCTACGCCGAACGGGCGCTGCCGTCGTGGGCGGTGCCGTGCGGCTGGGACGCCCCCGTCATCGGCCGCGGCGAGCTCACCGGCCGCCAGATCTACGGCGGCGACCTCGACGGCATCATCGGCCGCCTGGAGCACATCCAGTCCCTCGGCGCCGACACCGTCTACCTGACACCGTTCTTCCCCGCCGGCTCCAATCACCGCTACGACGCCGCCACCTTCGACGCCGTCGACCCGCTGCTCGGCGGCGACGCGGCCCTCGCCCGGCTCGCCGACGCCCTGCACGCCCGCGGGATGCGGCTCATCGGCGACATCACCACCAACCACACCGGCGACCGGCACGAGTGGTTCCTCGACCCCGCCGCGCAGGACCGCTACTACCGCACGCCCGACGGCGGGTACGCCTCCTGGCTCGGCGTACCGAGCCTGCCGAAGCTCAACTGGAACTCCACCGGGCTGCGCAAGGCGTTCGTCGACCCGCTGCAACGGTGGCTGGAGCACCTCGACGGCTGGCGGGTCGACGTCGCCAACATGACCGGCCGGCACGGCACCGACGACCTCACCCACGAGGTGTCCCGGCTCGTCGCCCGCGCCGTGCGCGACGTGCGCCCCGACGCGATGCTCGTCGCCGAACACTCTCACAGCGCCGGCGGCGACCTCGACCTGGACGGCTGGCAGGGCACGATGAACTACGCCGGCTTCACCCGTCCGCTGTGGACCTGGCTGCGCGCGCCCGATCTCGCGCTGCCGGACTTCCTCGGCGTCCCCGGGGGAGTGCCGACCCGCGGCGGCGACGCCGTGGTGCGCTCGATGCGCTCCGCCGCGGCGAGCATGTCGTGGCGGTCGTGGACCCACTCCTGGACCGCGCTGAGCACCCATGACACGCCCCGCGTCCGCACCGTCCTGGGCGACCCGGACCGGGTCGAGGTCGCCGCGGGCCTCCTGGCGACCCTGCCGGGCGTGCCGATGCTGTTCGCCGGCGACGAGCTCGGCCTCACCGGCACGAACGGCGAGGAGTCCCGGCGCACCATGCCGTGGCACGACGAGCCGAGCTGGCACCGGCCGACCCTCGCCCGGTACCGCGCGCTGCTCGGCCTGCGCCGCGCCCACCCGGCGCTGCGCCACGGCGGGATGCGCCTCGAGCACGCCGGCGCGGACACCATCGCGTTCTGGCGGGAGACCGCGCAGCAGCGGATCCTGGTGTTCGCCCGCCGGGCGTCAGGCCCGCCGGTGCAGCTGCCCGGCCTCGAACGCGCGGTCAACCTGTACGGCGGCGCCGTGAACGCACCGTCCGACGGGCCGACCTTCCAGGTGTGGTCGGTCGATGGCAACTGATGGCAACAAATATTGACCGTCGGTGAAGGCGTCAGGACACTGAAGGCGTTCGGAGAGCGCTCTCTCGGGCATACCCGCCGCCGCCACCGAGTGGAGACCACGCCTGATGCACGTCCGCCGCTTCGCCCTGCCCTTCGTCACCGCCGCCGCACTCGTCCTGGGTCTGTTCCCGGGTGCGGCGGCGGCGTACACCACCGTCCACACCGGCTCCGGACGGCCCGCGCTCGCGTTCGCGAACAACCGGCTCTACGCCGCGTGGACCGGATCCACCTCCGGCACCGCCGGCAAGCAGCTGATCGTCGGCTGGTCCGTCGACGGCGGGCACACCTTCACCAAGGACAACAGTGTCGTCGAGCGAGTGCCCGAGGGTGAAGGCCCCGCGCTGGACGCCGACGGCGTGTTCGGCTACGCCTTCGGGGTCTACCTCGCCTGGTCCGCGGCCAACAACGCCAACACCCTCAGCGTCGCCTACACCATCGGCAACGGCCTGAAGTGCCGCACGGCGTTCACCGGGGTCCGCACGCTGCGCTCGCCGGCGATGGCCCGCGACGCCCTCGGCCGCCGCTGGATCGCGTGGACCGGGCTGGACGGCCGGCTCAACCTCGGCCGCCTCGACAGCATCGGCTGCGGCAGCAACGGCGTGCCCAACGGCATCGCACTGCTGGACCGGGTCACCCTCGCCGACGTCACCGCCGCGGGACCGGCGCTCGTCCAGGACGACTCCGGCGCCGGCAACGGCCTGATCCTCGGCTGGACCGGCGCGGGCAACACCATCAACCTCGCCACCTTCACGCCCGGCTCGGCCACGCTGACCAACCGCTCCGGCGTGTCGCAGCCCGGTGAGGTCTCCACCGGCGGCGGGTTCTCGCTGACCTCGCACCCGTCGGACCTGTACATCTGGTTCCGCGCGCCGGACGGCACCGTGCACCGCGGTTACTCCCAGGGTTGCCGGCCGACCTGCTTCTACACGTTCCCCTGGGAACTGCCCGCGGCATCCGGCGTCGGCACGGCCACCGACGGCTTCCACGACACGATCGGCTACTTCGACCCGAGAGGGAAGCTCAGCGTAGCCACGTATTGACAGGTTGGCTGCCTATCGCGGAGAGTTCGGACGGGGCTTATTTCAAGTCCTGAAGTTTTCCGTGCACTCCCCGCCAGGAGCAACCCACATGGTCCCAACCCGACCGTTGCTTGCCCTCAGCGTCCTCGCCGCGTCCGTCGTCGCCCTGAGCGTGCCCAGCGCTCAGGCCGCCGCCACCAGCGTGCAGGTCTACTGGAGCTCCGAGTCCCGCACCGCCGGCTACGAACCGAAGAACGGCAACTGGTACACCAACCCGGCCACCGGCCTCGCCGGCACGCCATACCAGCTGTCCCGGCAGGCCGACGTGCCAGTCGTCGCGGCGGCCGGTACCCCCACCATCACCGTCGACACGAACAACCGCTTCCAGACGATCCTCGGGGTCGGCTCGTCGCTGGAAGAGTCCACGGTCTACAACCTGTCGCGGATGAGCGCCACCGCCCGCGACCGGGCCCTGCGCGCGCTCGTCGACCCCGCCACCGGCGCCGGCTTCAACGTCATCCGGATCACGTTCGGCACCAGCGACTTCACGTCGCACGACTTCTACACCTACGACGACGGCGCGGCCGACCCGTCACTGTCGCGGTTCTCGATCCAGCGCGACATCGACTACAACATCATCGCCACGGTCCGCCAGGCCCTCGCCATCAACCCCGACATCAAGGTGTTCGCCAGCGCCTGGTCCGCCCCGCCGTGGATGAAGACCAGCAACAACATCATCGGCGGCAGCCTCAACACCAGCCAGATCCCGACCCTGGCCACCTACTACCGGCGGGCCGTGCAGGCATACACCGCGCAGGGCATCCCGATCCACGCCCTCACCCTGCAGAACGAGCCGCTGTTCTCCCCGCCGGACTACCCCGGCATGCTCGTCTCCGCGGACCAGGAGCGGCAGCTCGCCAAGGCGCTGCGTGCCGAGCTCACGAACAACGGTCTCAGCACCCGCATCTGGGCCTTCGACCACAACTTCTCCGAGTCGGTTTCCTATGCGGCCGGTGTACTGGGAAGCTCCGGCTCGCACTCAGACGCCTACTCCGCTGTGGACGGTGTGGCCTTCCACGACTACGCCGGCGACCCGTCCGCGATGAGCACTGTGAAGGCGTCCTACCCCGACAAGGACGTGCTGATGACCGAGCGCTCCGTGTGGGGCACCTCGGGCGCCGACCGGATCGTGCAGTACTTCCGCAACCAGGCCACCCTGTATGAGGGCTGGGTCAGCATGCTCGACCAGAACCGGGCCCCCGAACGCTGGTCCGGCTCACCCGACCCGACGATGCTCGTGCAGAGCACCAGCAACCGCGACACGTTCTGGGCCCTGCCGGACTACAACATGGTCGCCCAGTTCTCGAAGTTCGTGAAGGCCGGCGCCCGCCGCGTCTCCACCGGCTACGGCAGCACCGGCAGCGTCACCAACGTGGCGTTCCTCAATCCCGACGGCACCCTCGTCACCGTCGTGGTCAACCAGACCGGTTCCAACCAGGCGTTCACCCTGCGGGTCGGCACCCAGCAGGTGAGCAGCACGCTGCCGGCGAAGACCGTCGGCACGTACCTGTGGGCCGGCGCCAGCAGCGGCACCCCGTCCACCCGGGTCGGCCCGATCACCGGCTACGGCGCCAAGTGCGTCGACGTCGCCGGCGCCAACCCGGCCAACGGCACGAAGATCCAGCTGTGGACCTGCAACGGCAGCACCGCCCAGTCCTGGACCGTCGGCACGGACGGCACGCTGCGCGCGCTCGGCAAGTGCCTTGACGTCGCCGCCGCCAACTCCGCGAACGGCACGAAGGTCCAGCTGTACGACTGCAACGGCAGCGCCGCACAGACCTGGAGCGCGCCGGGGGACGGCACGCTGCGGGCGCTCGGCAAGTGCCTGGACGCCACCGGTCCCAGCTCCGCCGACGGCACCCAGCTGCAGATCTGGGCATGCGGCACGGGCCAGAACCAGCGGTGGACCCTGCCGGCCTGACGGCCTTCGGGTGTGGTCAGGCGCGTTCCAACACCGGGGCGCGCCTGACCCGCTCCACCCACAGCTCGAACAGCAGCGTGGTGAACGGCGGGATCGACGCGACCGCGCCCACGGCGAACCGGGCGAAGCTCCACCGCTCCGCCCTGGCCACCCACACCAGCGCGACCAGGTAGGCGACGAACATCGCGCCGTGGATCGGCCCGAAGACCTTCACCCCGACCTCGTTCTCGACCACCACGTACTTGAAGAACATCCCGACCAGCAGGCCGAGCCAGGAACACGCCTCCCCGATCGCGGCGACGCGGAACACCCGTGCGGGGCTGTTGCTCATGCTCCTACTGTGCCGCCATCCCGGACAGGGCTGAGGCCGGTCACCGTGTTGGTGACCGGCCTCACGCCAGGGGTCGTGCTGTGAGTGCTTAGTTGGAGGCGACGCCGAGTTCGGCGGTGCCGCCGCCGTTGATCTGGGTGGCGGAGGCGAAGGCGGTGTCGAGGCGGGCCTGGAGGGCGTCGAGTTCGGAGTATTCGGCGGTGTGCGAGGACTCGCTGCCTTCGGCGGCGAAGACGTGGTCGGTCTCGGCGGCGCTGTGGTCGTAGGAGGTGTAGTCGGTCTCCTCGTAGTGCTCGCCGGACGGGTTGGAGTACTCGACGTGGTGGCCCTGGTCGAAGCTGGTGTTCTCGGCTGCGGCGTGGTCCTGCTCGTAGACGTTGAACTGGTTGTTGTAGTCGGCTTCGCTGGCGTTGACCTGGTGCAGCTGGTCGAGGGACTCGTGGTTCTCGCCGGCCTCGTAGTTGCCGTAGGTGTCGTGGCCGCCGTCGTAGCCGGTGTCGCCGCCGTCGTAGTCGCTCATCGCGGTATCTCCCCTGGT
>NZ_JBFAPO010000113.1:0-16474 GCF_040676755.1 Dactylosporangium sp. NPDC049525
CGCCGCGGCGTTCACCGGCGCCGCCGCCCGCGCCGCCGAGCAGGCCGCCGCGCACGCGTCGGAGGCGGCCGCCGCCGCCCTTGCCGCCCGGGACGCGCAGACCCGCGCCGCCGGCCTCGACGTGCTGCTGCGCGAGGAGCAGTGGCAGGCCGCGTCGCGGCGGCACACCGAAGCGCTCGCCGCCGTCGACGACGCGGCGCGGACCGTCCTCGACCGGCGCCGCCGGCACCGCGCCTGGCAGCTGGTGCCCGCCCTCACCGACCGCGACCAGCTCACCTCCCGGCTCGCCGCGGCCCGCGGCCGGCAGCGCGAGGCGGAGGCCGGCGCCGCCCCGCTGCGGCACGCCAGGGCGGAGGCGGCCGCGGTGTACCTGTCGGTGCTGCGCGACGCGTGCGCCGAGCTGGACGACACGGTTGCGACGCTGACCGCGCAGGCCGCGGACGCCGCCGAGCAGCAGGCGAAGTCCCGGGCCCTCGCCGACGGGCTGCGCGCCGACCTCGGCGGCCTCGCCGGCCGGCACCGCTCCATCGAGCAGCACCTCGCCGCGTTCGACCACGACCTGCACGCCGCCGCCACCGCCGGCCACTTGACCACCGCCGACGCCCCGCTGGACGGCGTCACCGGTGAGCACCTCGCCGAGGCGCTCACCTCGGCCCGCCAGGCGGACGAGGACGCGGCCCGGCGGCTCGCGCAGGACCTGCCCGCCGAGGCCGGACGGCTCGACGCCGACCGTGCCGGGCACGAGCGGGATCGCGCCGCCGTGCACGCCGCCGTCACCGAGCTGACCCGCCAGATGGCTACGCTCGACGGCACCCGCACGCCACTGCTCGCCGAGATCGACGCCCTCGCCACCGACCCGCGGCTCACCGAACTCACCGAACGCGACACCGTCGACCCCGTCGGCGAGCACCGGCTCCTCGTCGACCAGCTGTCCGAGGCGATTGTCGGCGCCGACCGGCAGCGCATCCAGCTCGCCGTCGCCGACGCCGAGGACGACCGGGCCGTGCAGGCCCTCGCCTCACCGCGGGGGCTGCTGCCCGCGGCGCTGGACCTTGCCCGGGCCGCGGACGTCCTGGCCGCCGAACGGATCCCGGCCAGCACCGGCTGGCACCACCTCGCCGACCGCATCCCGCAGGACCGCTGGGCGACCGCCGTCGAGCGGGTCCCGCACCTCGTCGGCGGCCTGCTCGTCCACGACGAGGCGGACCTCGACCGGGCCCGCGACGCGCTGCATGCGGCGCGGCTGTTCCCGACCAGCGCCGTGCAGATCTCCACCACCGCCCGCCTCGACGAAGCCATCCGACCGGGCGCCGACACCACGACGCCGGACAAGGGGTTCGTGCTGGCGCCCGCGCCGGCCATGTTCGACCGCACCGCCGCGGCCCGGGAGGCGGACCGCCGCGCCGCCAGCCGCCGCGACCGCGGCGAACGCGTCCAGGAACTGCTCGATGCCCGCGACCACGACCTGCGGCTCAAGGACCAGCTGCGGCAGCTCGCCGACCGCTGCCCGCCCGGCCACCGCGAACACCTCGACGCCGAGCACCACCGCGTCGGTGAACTCCTCGCCACCGCCCGGGACCGCGCGGTGCGGCTGGACGCGGCCCGCGGGGAGCTCGACGAGCGCGCCGCCGCGCTCCGCGAGACGCAGCAGCGGCTGGCCGAACACCGCCGCATCCTCGCCACCCGCCTCGGCGTCCTGCAGGACCTGTCCCGCCGGGCGCCCGAGGCCGACCGGCAGCGCGACGAGCTGCGCCGGCTGCCCGCCCGCCGCGCCGACCTGGAACGCCAGCTGGAACAGGCGGAGGAGCAGGAGCGCGGGTACGCGGGCGTCGCGACCCGCTGCACCGCCGACGCCGAGCAGCACCGCGGGACCGCCCGCGGGCACCGCGCCCGGATCGACGAGCTGCGCCGCGTCGCCGACCCCCACGCCGTCGCGCCCGAACGGTCGCCGAGCCTGGCCGCGGCGATGAGCGCGTATCAGGCGGCCGACGAGGCGTACGTGCGCCGCTCCTCCGGCGACGCCCTCGAGGCGACCATCACCGAGATCGGGCGGCGCATCGACGGCCTCGACCGGCAGCTGCGGCAGTTCACCGCCGAGGAGCACGAGACCGCGGCACAGCTCGCCGCCACCCCCGAGGCCGCCGACGCCGCGCTGGTCGCCCGGGACACCGAGGAGGCGGAGCAGGCGCACTTCGCGGCGCGGGCGGCCGCCACGCGGGCCGAGGCCGAACGCGACGCCGCCCGGCGTGACCTCGCCGACCGGGCCGCCGACCGTCCCGCGCCCGAGGACCTCGCACTGGTCGTACACCCCGGACCTGACCTGCGCGAGCACCTCGACGTCGCGGTCGGCGCCGCCGGCATTGCCCGGGACCGGCAGGCGGCGGCCGAACAGGCGGGTGAGCTGCAACGCCGCCGCGCCGCGGACTTCCACGGGCTCGCCGGGGACCTGGAGGCCGACCTGGGGGAGCTGGGCGGGGTCGAGGCGGCGCCGTTCGACGGTGACGTGGACGCCGCCCGGGAAGCAGGCCGCGCGGCCCGGCGGGCGTTGCAGGCGGCCGAGAAGGCGGTCACCGCCGCCCGCAACCAGCTCGCCGCCGAGGTGCACCGCGTCGACCGCTGGGCCGGCGAGGAACGCTTCGCCGCCGTCACCGCCGAGGTGCGGGACCGCTTCCGCGGCGAGCACACCGCGGACCTGCCCGTGTCCCTCGCCGAGGAGCTGCGCACCTACCGGCACGCCCTCGCCGGTGAGCTGGAGGCCGTCGACAAGGACAAGCACCTCGTGGTGACCGCGCTGTGCGCCGAGGTCCGCGAAGGGCTCAAGACGTTGCAGCGGGCCCAGCACCACGCCCAGCTGCCGCCCGGGCTCGCCGACCACCTGCGCAACCGCCGGTTCCTCGACGTCGGTCCCCGCTCCACTGTGGACACCACCGACGCGACGCTGCGCAGCCGGGTCGAGCGCCTCGTGGAGCGGCTCGTCGCCCGGCAGGAGAACATCCCCGACGGGCTGACCCTGGTGTGGGAGGCTACCACCGCCGTCGTCGGGCGCGGCAACTTCACCGCCCGCGTGCTGAAACCGTCGACCGAGCTCGGCGAGGACCGGCAGCCGGTCGAGCTGATGAGCAAGTGGTCCGGCGGGGAGAAGGTCACGATCAGCCTGCTGCTGTTCTGCATGCTCGCCCGCCTGCGCGCCGCGAACCGCGGCGGTGACGTGCCGGGCCTCGGCGTTCTGCCGATGGACAACCCGCTCGGCACCGCCAACTACGTCGCGTTCCTGGACCTGCAGCGGCGGGTCGCTGCGGCCAACGGCATCCAGCTGGTCTTCCTGTCCGGCCTCGGCGACATGCGCGCGGTCGGCCGCTTCCCCAACGTGGTGCGGATGCGCAACACCCACCACCGCGGCCGCAACTACGCCCAGGTGCAGGAGCGCGAGCTCAACGACGACCAGGTCATCGAGGGCATCACCACCGCCCGCCTCACCTTCCCCCACCAGGAGACCCTGCTGTAGGCAGCCGTCAGCGGTCCTCGTCCAGGCGGCGGGCCGCGTCGTGCAGCTGCCGCTGGTCCCAGGTGATGGAGCCGTCGCCGAGCCCGGCGACGACGGTGTCGATCCAGCGGATCTCCGCCTCGGTGACGGCCCGCTGGTATTCGGTCTCCAGCATGGTGACCCGCGGCAGCTCGACGCCGCTGCCGCCGATCAGCGCCTGGCGGTCGGCGAGCCGCTGGAGCAGCCGGTCCCGCCGCGCGGCCAGCAGGTCCCGGATGGTGTCCGGGGAGAGCATCGGCAGGAACGACAGCGCCGCGGGGAACTCCGGGAACTCGTTGCGCGGCGTGGACAGGATCTCGGTGAGCCACTGGCGGGACGCGGCGCGGCCGGCGCCGGTCAGTCGGTAGGCGGTGCGCTCCGGGTACAGCTGGTCGCGCGTGGTCTCGTGGACCTCGATCAGCCCGTCGTCGGCCAGCCGGCTGATGGTCTTGTACAGCGTGGCGCGCTGCCCCACGTTGACCACCTGGTCCTTGCCCCACTGCTTGATCAGCTGCTGCATGCGATACGGGTGCAGCGGGCCGTCCTCGAGCAGGCCGAGGATCGTCAGGGCGAGCGGCGAGCGACGGGAACCAGTGGTCACCACACGAACGTACACTAGTGCAGAAGAATCTAGTTGCCGAGACACTAGTTGCAATGCAACTATCAGCGCATGACGACACGCAGCACCCCGCTCGCCGCCCCGCCGCGGCCGGCCGCCGCCCCACCCGGCGCCCACTTGTCCCACCTGTCCCGCGTGCTCGCCCTCGGCGCCGTCGCCGGCCCCGCGGTCTTCACGCTGGCATGGCTCGTCCTGGGCTTCGTGAGCTCGGGCTACACCGTGTCCGGCACCCACATCGCGCCCTACTCACACGTGAGCCAGCCGATCAGCGGACTGGGCATGGGCGGGACCGCCCCGTTCATGAACACCGGCTTCGTGCTCAGCGGCCTCCTGCTCCTCGCCGGGGTCATCGGCATCTTCCAGGGCATCACCGCGGCGGGGCGGCCCGTGGCGCGGTGGGTGAGCACCGTCCTGCTCGCGCTGTCACCCGCCGGCCTCGTGGTGGTCGGCCTGTTCGACCTCGAGTCACCGGCGCTGCACTTCACCGGCGCCGGGCTGATCTACCTGCTCCCGGTCATCAGCTTCCCCGTGGCCGGCCACTACCTGCGCCGCATCCCGCAGTGGCGGCGCTTCGGCACCGCGCTGTTCCTCGCCGGAGCGCTGACCCTCGCGCTCGCGGTCGTGTTCACGATGACCTTCGACGTGGACACCACCGCCGCCGGGCACGGCGTGGCCGGCCTCACCCAGCGGGTGCTCTTCACCGAGGTGCTCGCCTGGTTCGCCGCGATGGGCTGGCTGGCCCGCCGCGAGCCCGCCGCCCGCCGGGACGCGTGACGGCCATGGCACGGACCCGCACCGGCCTGGTCATCGGCGGCGGCATCGCCGGACCGATCGCCGCGATGGCACTGCGCAAGGCCGGCATCGAAGCCACCGTCTACGAGGCGTACGACGGCACCGCGGACGGCGCCGGCGGCGGCCTGACCGTCGCGTCCAACGGGCAGTTCGCCCTCGACGCGCTCGACGCCGGCGACGTCCTGCGCGGCATCGGCACCCCCGTCGCCGGGATCGAGCTGCGCACCTGGAACGGCCGCACGCTCGGCGAGTTCGGGACGCTGCCCGGGCTGCCGCCGGGCCAGTTCGTCTGGCGCGCCGACCTCTACCGGGCACTGCACGACGAGGCCGGGCGCCGCGGCGTCCGCATCGTGCCCGGCAAGCGGCTGGTCGACACCGTGGAGACCGAGGATGCGGTCACCGCCGTCTTCGCCGACGGCACCCGCGCCAGCGCCGACGTGCTGATCGGCGCCGACGGCATCCACTCGACGGTCCGCTCGCTGATCGACCCACAGGCGCCGGCGCCGAGGTACACCGGCCTGATCGGCTTCGGCGCCCGGCTGGCCGGCACCGGGCTCGCGCCGACCGGCGGCCGGATGCTGATGACCTTCGGCAAGCGCGCGTTCTTCGGCTACGTGGTCTTCGACGACGGCACGACGGCCTGGTTCGCCAACCTGCCCCGGCGGGAACCCATGAGCATGGCGCAGGCCCGCGCCGTGCCGGCCGGGGAGTGGCTGACGGTGCTGCGGGACGCGTTCACCGGCGACCGGTGCCCCGCCGTGGAACTGCTCGACCGCACCGACCCGGCCGACCTCATCGTCACCGGCCCGTCGGAGAACATGCCGGTCGTGCCGGTGTGGAGCCGCGGCCGCATGGTCCTCGTCGGCGACAGCGCCCACGCGGCGTCCTCCAGCTCCGGCCAGGGCGCCTCGATCGCCGCCGAGAGCGCCGTCCAGCTCGCCCGGTGCCTGCGGGACCTGCCGCACGTCGAGGCGTTCCAGACCTACGAGCGGCTCCGCCGCGCCCGGGTCGAGAAGATCATTGCGGAGGCCAACAAGACCAACGCCAGCAAGGCGCCCGGCACCGTCGGCCGGGTCGTCCGCGACGCCCTGCTGCCCGTGGTCTTCAAGCTCGCCAAGCCGGAGAAGACGGCCTGGCAGTTCGACCACCGGATCGACTGGGCGGCGGCGGTGGCCTGACGCCCACCGCCGTGACCCGGTCCAGCAGGGCATACTTGCGTCGATGCGTTGGTCGGCGGGGGCACAGACGGCGGGGTTCGGCGCGATCTCGGGCACGGCGACGTGGGTCGTGCTGGCGATGATGCTCGGCGACTGGAGCACCTACACCGGGCCGCCGGTGCTGCAGACCCTGCTGGTCTGGATCGTCGCGAACGTGGTCACCGTGTCGGTGTGGGCGATCCACGCTGGGGTGACCGGCAGCCCGCGCCTGTGGCCGCACACCCTCGTGCCCGTCTTCCTGCTGCCGGTGGTCTCGGTCGGCGTCCTCGGCGGGTCGCAGTGGCGCGACGCGGTCGAGACCACCGCCTGGTGGACCGCATTCGCCGTCGCCGCGCACCTGCTGATCGCCCTCGGCGCAGGACTGCGGTGGCGGGGGCGGGTCGCGCTCGCCGGGGTCCTCGTCCTGCTGTTCGCCGGGGTCGTCACGGTGCAGGTGACCGCCCAGGAGCGCTGGTTCACCAAGGCACTGCGGGAGCGGAGGCTGCGGCCGGTCGTGCCGGTCGCGGCCGGCTACCACGCCGACAGGGTCAACCTCGGCAGGTCGACCCTCGTCGTGCGGATGTCCGACGGGCACGGCAGTTCCTTCGTCGTCAGCATCAACCGGGCGACCGTGCCCTGCGACGGCAAGCCGCTGTGCACCGCGGACGTGATCGGCTACGGGTACACCGGCGCCGTCCCCGCCGGCACGACCCTCGCCCCGGTCCCCGCGAGCGTGCTGGCCGGGATCCGGCGCTTCACGGAGACCGCCGAGGCGGACTGAACCCGACTTTCGACGTTCCGTGCAGAAGTTATGGACACACGAGCGAAAGTCTTCTAGCGTGACGTACCACATCGAGGGTCGTCACCGCCAAACCTGACGACCGGCGATGACCCGTGTCGCCCTTCGGCGAGCGCGCGGGGAGGTCCTGACGGCCGCGCTGGGCGCTGCCGTCCGACACTCCTACCCCTGGAGCGCTCGATGCAGAGAACCATCCTGGGCGCGGCCGCCGCCGTCCTGGTCGCCGGCCTCCTGCCGGTCACCCAGGCCCACGCCGCCGTCCCGCCGCAGGAACCCGGTGTCACGCTGCGCGTCTTCGACCTGCAGACGCCGCTGAGCTCGATCTGCACCCTCAAGGCCGGGCAGACACCGAACGTCGACAAGCTCATGCCGACCGTCAACTGGAGCACCGCCACCGACTTCGGCCTGGAGGACCTGTTCCAGGCGCAGGTGATCGGCAACGTCAACATCGCCACCGCCGGGTCCTACATCTTCCGCCTCACCAGCGACGACGGCTCCCGCCTCGTCGTCGACGGCGCGACCGTCATCAACCACGACGGGCTGCACGGCGCGACCGCGATGGAGGGCACCGTCACCCTCACCGCCGGGTACCACGCCATCCGCATCGACTACTTCGAACGCACCGGCGGCCAGCAGCTGACGCTCGAATGGCGGCCGCCGGGCGCGAGCGCGTTCGCGGTGGTGCCGAACTCGGTGCTCAGCACGGATGCCGGGGTCGTGCGGGTCACCGCACCCGGGCGCAAGGAGTGCGAGGGCGCCGCCGACAGCCCCGGCGACGGCCTGCCGCTCAACGCCGTGCACCCCGGGTACACGCTGACCAACCTGCGCCCGGCCGGGTTCCAGCCGCAGGTGAGTGCCATGGACTGGTTCCCTGACGGGCGGCTGGCGATCACGACCTGGGGCGGCAGCAACACCACCGCCGGCGAGGTCTACATCCTCAGCGGCGTCACCGGAAGCACGCCGCAGGTCACCTACACCAGGGTCGCCACCGGTCTCCGTGAGCCGATGGGCATCAAGATCGTCGACGGCAAGCTGTACGTGTCGCAGAAGCACGAGCTCACCGAGCTCAACGACACCAACGGCGACGGGCAGATCGACCAGTACCGCACCGTCGCGACCTGGCCGTTCGACGGCAACTTCCACGAGTTCGCGTTCGGCCTGCTCTACCAGGACGGCTTCTTCTACCTGAACCTGTCCGTGTCCATCAACCAGGGCGGCGCGACCACCGAGCCGCAGGGCTCACCGAACCGCGGCACCAGCCTGAAGATCAACCGCAGCACCGGCGCGGTCCAGTACGTCGCCGGCGGCCTGCGCACCCCCGACGGCCTCGGCTGGGGCCCGGAGGGCGACATCTTCGTCACCGACAACCAGGGCGGCTGGCTGCCCGCGTCGAAGCTGGTCCGCATCAAGCAGGACCGGTTCTTCGGCCACTACACCAACCCGGACGGCCCCTTCGACAACCAGCCCGTCACGCAACCGGTGCTGTGGCTGCCGCAGAACGAGATCGCCAACTCCCCGAGCACGCCGCTGCTGCTGAACTCCGGCCCGTTCGCCGGGCAGCTGCTCTTCGGCGACGTCACCTACGGCGGCATCCAGCGCGCGTACCTGGAGAAGGTCAACGGCGAATACCAGGGCGCGGTCTTCCGCGTCACGCAGGGCCTGGAGATGGGCGTGCTGCGGCTCAGCCAGGGCCCCGACGGCGCGCTCTACGCCGGCGGGCTCGGCGCCGGCGGCAACTGGGGCCAGGACGGCAAGCTCACCTACGGCCTGCAGAAGCTCACCCCGAACGGTGCCACCGCATTCGAGATCAAGGCGATGCGGGCCGTCGCCGGCGGCTTCGAGGTCGAATACACGCAACCGGTGTCCACCACGACCGCGGCGCAGCTCGCCGCGCACTACACCGCCAAGCAGTGGCGATACGTGCCGACCCCCGCCTACGGCGGCCCGAAGGTCGACGAGGAGAGCCTGCCCGTCACGTCGGCGACGCTGTCCGCGGACCGGCTCAAGGTGACGCTGCAACTGGGCAACCTGAAGCCGGGCCGGGTCGTCTACCTGCGCTCCCCACGGCCGTTCACCTCCACCACGGGCGCGTCGCTGTGGAGCACCGAGGCCTGGTACACGCTGAACAGCCTCGTGGACGGCACCCTGCCGCAGCCGGGCCGTCTCGAAGCCGAGCACGCCGGGCTCAGCGGCACCGCCCACGTCGCGACCGACCACAGTGGATACACCGGCAGCGGGTTCGTCGCCGGCTACGGCAGCACCGGCGCGGCCACCACGTTCAGCGTCACCACACAGACCGCCGGGGCGTACGACATCGGCCTGCGCTACAGCAACGGCCCGAACCCGTCGGCCGGGACGAAGACCGTGAGCCTCTACGTCAACGGCGTCAAGGTCCGGCAGATGCCGCTCGCCAGCACCGGCGACTGGGAGACGTGGGCCGTGCAGTCCGACACGCTCACCCTGCGGGCCGGCGGCAACACCATCGCCTACCGCGTCGACACCGGCGACATCGGGCACGTGAACCTCGACAGCATCACCGTCGGCCCGCCACCGGCCGACCGCACCGGCACGCTCACCGGCGCCGGCGGGCGATGCGTCGACGTCAGCAACGCCGGCACCGCCAACGGCACGAAGATCCAGCTGTACGGCTGCAACGGCACCACCGCACAGAGCTGGACCCGCACCGGTGACACGCTGCGCGCCCTCGGCAAGTGCCTCGACGTGGCCGGGGGCGCCACCGCCGCCGGCACCCCCGTGCAGCTGTGGAACTGCAACGGCAGCGGCGCGCAGGTGTGGCAGCCGCAGGCCAACGGCACGCTGCGCAACCCACAGTCCGGCAGAGTCCTCGAGGCAGCCGGCGGCAGCACCGCCAACGGCACGCAACTGCAGATCGGCGACGCCACCGGCGCCGCGCACCAGGTGTGGACGCACAACGGCACCAGCCGCGTGCAGCTGTTCGACGGCGGCAACCTCAACGCCTTCCAACAGGCCGACGGCACCGCGGCGACCTGGCCGGTGTCCGGCGGCTCCGCGGAGGTGCTCGGCGGCGACCTGCGCACCAAGCAGACGTTCGGCGACTTCCGGCTGCACGTGGAGTTCTGGCTGCCGAACCTGCCGCCCGAGGTCACCGGCCAGGCCCGCGGCAACAGCGGCATCTACCTGCAGGACCGCTACGAACTGCAGGTGCTCGACACGTTCGGCAAGGCCACCCTGGCCACCAACGAATGCGGCGCCATCTACCTGAAACGCGCTCCCGACAGCAACGCCGGCACCGCCCCGGAAACGTGGCAGACCTACGACGTCACGTTCCGCGCCGCCCGCTACACCGGCACGACGAAGACGTCGAACGCCCGCGTCACCGTGGTGTGGAACGGCATCACCGTCCACAACGACATCGAGATCGACGGCCCGACCGGCAACGGCGCCGCCGAGTCCGCCGCGGCCCTGCCGATCCGCCTGCAGGACCACGGCGACGCCGGCGCCAACGTCCGCTACCGCAACATCTGGATCGAACCCGCCTGACGCTTGGAACCTGACGCTTGGAACCTGATTGGGGCCTGGTGCAGATACACCACTGACACCAGGCCCCACTAGGCCCCATCAGGCGGGAGCATCACCGACGTGGACGTCGACACGCAACCGAGCGACGCGGACCTCATCGAGCGGTCCCGGCACGACGCCGGGGCGTTCGGCCCGCTCTACGACCGCTACGCCGTCCAGCTGTTCCGGTACGCCCAGCGCCGCCTCGGCGTGGACACCGCCCGCGACGTGGTCGCCGACACGTTCCTCGCCGCGTTCGCCGCCCGCGGCCGCTACGACCTGACCCGCCCCGACGCCCGGCCGTGGCTCTTCGGCATCCTCACCCGCGAGATCGCCGGGCACCACCGGCGCGAGTCGGCGCGGCTGCGCGCCCTCGCCCGGTGCGCGCCCGAGCCACCGGTCGACGGCCCCGCCGACCGCGTCACCGCCGACGTCACCGCGCAAGCCTCCCGGCAGCCGCTCCTGGCCGCGCTCGCCGGGCTGAACCGGGGCGAGCGGGACGTGCTGCTGCTGTACGCCTGGGGCGAGCTGTCCTACGACGAGATCGCCGCCGCGCTCGGCATCGCCGGCGGCACGGTCCGGTCACGGCTGAACCGTGCCCGGACCAAGGTCCGCGCCGCACTCGGGTCCGACCCGACCGAATCCACTGTGGAGTGACTGTGCCCGACGACCTGCAGACCCTGCGCGCGCTCGGCGCCTCCCTGGACGTGCCACCGGACGACCACGTCTCCGACGTCCGCGCCCGCGTGCTCACCACCGTCACACCGACCACCACCCCTGGGCTGGTCCCCGCCACCGCCGACGGCCTCCGTGGCCCGAGCCGGTGGCGCGGCGGCCGGCCCGCCCGGGTCCACCGGCTGCCGCACCGCCTCGCGGTGGCCGGTGGGCTCGCGGCCGCCGTCGCCGCGGCCGTCACCGTCGCCACGCTCGCCGTGCCGTCCGGCGGCACCGCACCCGACGGCCGCGGACCCATCGCGGCATCCGGCACCGGCGCGCCCACCGGCGGCGAGTCCGGCGCCGGGGTGCTTCGCCTGGCCGCTCGGGCGGTGACCGCCGCGCCGGGCCTGGATCCTCGGCCCGACCAGTTCGTCTACACCGAGTCGGTCACGGTGCAACGCATCGACGCCGGCCCGGTCGCCTCCGGCGCGCCCGACCCCGGCGAGGTCGTTGTCACCCCGCCGCTCGGGCCGCCCAGGACGCTCCGGCAGCAGGAGTGGCGCTCCGCCGACGGCACCCGCGAAGGCCTGGTCCGTACCGCCGGCGCCCCCGACGTCCAGCTGCCCGGCTGCGTCGCCGGCGTGGAGACGATCGGCGGCCAGCCGTGCCGCCCGGACCCGGGCCACATCCGGGACCTGCCCGCCGACCCCGCGGGCATCCTCGCCCTGCTGCGCGCGCGGTACACCGACGTCGGCGAATTCCCCGCCGCGGGGGAGCTGCTGGCGCACGGCTACCTGCCGCCCGCGACCCGGGCCGCGCTGTTCGAGGCGCTCGCCACCCTCGACGGTGTCGAGGTCCTCGACGACCTCACCGACGCCGCCGGGCGGCACGGGGTCGCGGTCACCAGGACCAGCGGCGGCTTCCGGGGCGCGCTCATCTTCGACCCGTCCGGCTATGCACTGCTCGGATTCCGCAGCGACGTCGTCGCCGGCAACGCGTGGAACTGGCCGGCGGGCGTCACCTGGTACACCACCGCCCTGCTGCGCACCGCGGTCGTCGACCGCCCCGGCGAACTGCCTTAACGCAGCGGCCCGGCGGAGAGCCGGCCCGCGACAGCGGGAATCACGATGGCGGCGGCGACCAGATGGGCGCTCATCAGCAGCACCTTCGTCCCCGGTGCGGCAGTGGAGATCACGTCCGGCAGCAGCGACAGGACGGTGAGCACCACGGTGGTGCGGACGAAGATCCGGCGGGGTCGCTGCGTGAACCGGGCCAGCACCACGGCGAGCACGACGCCGACCAGCGAAAATATGGCGGTCAGGACGCCAACCCCGCTGACCGGGATGGTGGCGCCGTTCACGGTGAGGCCGACCCCGGCCGCGCGCCCGGCGGCCGCGACGGCCATGGTGGCGGCGCTCGCGACGACCGCGGCAGCCACGCCGACCCCGATCAGCACACCGATACGCGAGTTGCCCATCATCGCCCCGTCCCTATAGTGATTGCGTTTTGCAACCACTATAGGGACGGCAAAACACCTGTCAATGGGGCGTCATGCGCACCAGGTCAGCCGGACGAGTCCTCGGACGATGACGCAGTGCCGGGCGTCAGATCCGGCCATGACGGCGGGGGCGGGCCGAACGCGAGCCGGCCCGCCCGCGCGGCCAAAGTGGCGAGAGCAGTGTTGGCGCCACCACCGATCACAGCGCCGATACCGAACGGTGCCACCCGACCGAGCATGATGATTCCCTGCCTGCTCCCGTACTTCGCGACGAAGTTCTCGCTCAGGACGCTGTTGATCTGGCGCAGCGTCTCGACCGGCACCTTGGCGACCATCTGACGTCCCCAGTGCTGCCCCGTTCGCTCGGCGAGCTTGCCGATGGTGGCGTTTCTGGTCCCGCCGAGCATGATGCCCATCACGAGTGTCCGGCGGCGCTCGATCTCGTCGATGGGGGCTCCGTGGATCTCGGCGACCGAGAGCGCGTAGAGGGCGCTCAGCTCAAGCGCTGAGGGCGCCTCGCCCGCCGACAGTGCCAGTGCGACTCCCGTGCCAACGCCGGGCGCGGCCGCAGTTGCTTGAGCTACAGCACGTGACCCGGTCAAGGCGCTGATGTACATCAGCTCCAGCCTGCGGATCACCTGTTCGGGTGTCGCCTCAAGGTTCCGCTGGCGGGCCCGGGCGATGTTCTTGCGCACCAGGTGGCTCTGGACGCCGATCGCCTTGTCCAGCAGGTCGAGGACGCGCTGCTCACGACCGACTATTGCCGGATGCGAGTCGTCGTAGGCGTCTGTCGTCATGCCTGGAGCTCCTCAGGTCGTCACGTCCGCGGAGTCTCCCACTCGACCAACCGACGGACCATGCGCCAGATGGTCGAACGCCGTCCTAGAAGGTGTACGGAGTCTCGTACTCAGGCCTGATGACCTGCGAGCGTGGGGATGCCTTGCGGACCGCGGCGATCAGGGCATCCAGGCGCGCCGCGTCGGCGGGGGCGACCTGCGGC
The DNA here is from genome assembly GCF_040676755.1 of Dactylosporangium sp. NPDC049525. Lineage (NCBI taxonomy): Bacteria > Bacillati > Actinomycetota > Actinomycetes > Micromonosporales > Micromonosporaceae > Dactylosporangium > Dactylosporangium sp. NPDC049525. Next base: position 13,625 of record NZ_JBFAPO010000113.1, read on the forward strand.
GGGTTGCGCAGCTCGGTCTCGAAGTTGTCCCAGTGCACCGGCACGACCACCTTCGGCCGGCCGAGCGCCTCGAGGAGCCGGGGCACGTAGTCGCCGGTGGCGGTGCTGGACGGCAGCGCGACCATCGCCACGTCCGGGTTCAGGCCGCTGAGGTTGCGTTCGACGAAGTCGCTGCCGCCCATGAAGAACACGGACGGCCCGCCGGCGATCCTGACCTGGTAGGCGAGGGTGTCGCCCTCGGGCAGGTCGGCGATCGTCTGCGGCGGGGCCGGCTGGCTGACCCGCACACCGGGAAACGCCATCGAGTAGGCGGCGTTGCGGCTGTGCAGCGACGCGACGACCTCGACGGTGTAGTCGCCGAAGTCGAGGACCTCGCCGCCCTTGACCGGGCACAGCTTGCCGCTCGGCACGCCGCCGGCCAGGCCCAGGTGATATGCGGTGAGAGTGCCGACGACGCGGGCGCCGGTGGTCGTGGCGATGTGCGGGACGTCGGCGAAGTGGTCCCAGTGCGTGTGCGTGACGAGGACCGTCTCCGGGCTGCCGATCCTGGTCGCGATGGTGTCGGCCTTGACGGTCAGCGCCGTCGAAGGGTTGAACGCACCGGTGAACAGCCCGGTGTCGAAGCGGCTCAGGTACGGGTCGACGAGCAGGGTCCGCCTGCCGACGTCGATGCGCCACCCCGCGGTCCCGAACCAGCGGAACGTGCCACGGCCGGCCGGCGCCGCAAAAGCCGGAGCAGCGGGAGCGGCAGCGGCGGGGATGGCGACGGCGGCGGGGACCACAGCGGCGGCGACAGCGGTACGGATGAAATCACGACGATCTGGCATGCGGCTACCCAAGCAGGGCATCCCGCGACCTGTCCAAGATCAGAGGGCTGCTGAGGGCATATCCGATCGGCTATCAGCGCAGGTCACGCAGGCTCTCGACGGCGAGCGCGGCGGCCCGGCCCAGGGTCGCGTCCAACCGCGAGCGGGACACTTCGGCGCGCACGAAGACCGCGACGGCGAACCGGCTGCCGTCGGGAAACTCCATGACCCCGGCCTCCATCGCGTGCCCGGGCAGCGTGCCCGTCTTACCGGCCACCCGCACGCCGTCCGGGAACGCGGCGGCGAGCCGGGTCGAGAACAGCTGCCGGAACATCAGCCCGCGCACCGCCGCGCACGCGTCCGCCGGGCCGGCCTCGTCGCGCCAGATGAGGCCGAGCAGCCGCGTCATCTCCTCCGGCGTGCTCGACGTCGTCCGCGCCGGGTCGAAGACCCGCAACGCTCGCACCCGCTCCGGCGGCAGCGCAGGGAAGATCCGGCCGAACTCGGCCGCGTCGCGGGCGCCGACGTCGTCGAACATCGACTCGAGGAGCTGCCGCGGCCCACCCGCGATCCGGGTCCGGTGCAGGCCGAGCTCGGCGGCCAGCAGCGGCACCACGTCCGGGCCGACCCGGCCGAGCAGCACGTCGGCGGCCGTGTTGTCGCTGACGGACATGGTGAAGTACGCCAGGTCGCGCAGCGACAGCTCGACGTCGTCGACACACCCTGCCGTGCCCCAGCCGCCGAGCCGGTCGCCGGTGCGCACCAGGACCCGCTCCGCCGGGTCGAGCGCGCCCGCCGACACCTGCCGGGCGAACTCGAGGACGATGAGGATCTTCACGACGGAGGCGAGCACGACCTGCTCACCGTCCCGGAACCCGACCTCGCGCCCGGTGTCGACGTCGCGGGCGTGCAGCCAGCCCTCCACCCCGGCCGCGGCGAACAGCTCCTTGATCGACATAGGGTCAAGCTTATGGCGGACCTCGCACGGCACCTGCGGTACTTCCTGGTCGTCGCCGAGGAGCTGCATTTCAGCCGGGCCGCGGAGCAGCTCGGCATCGCGCAGCCGCCGCTGAGCCAGGCGATGCGGCGCCTCGAACGGGACCTCGGCGTGACCCTGTTCGACCGGCTGCCGCGCGGCACCGAGCTGACCGTCGCCGGGCACGCGCTGCGCGACGAGGCGGAGCGGTTCCTGGCCGCGGAGCAGCGACTGCGGGCGCTCATGCACAGCATCCGCGACGGCGACCTCGGCACGCTGCGCGCCGGGGTACCGCCGGAGACGCCGGCACCGGCCCTGGGTGAGCTGCTGCGTCGTCTCGCGGAGCACGCGCCGGGGCTCGACGTCGACCTGCAGGAGCTGTCCACGGCGGAGCAACTGGAGCAGCTCGCCGGCGCGCGCCTCGACGTCGGCCTGGTCCACCATCCGGTGGACGCCGCGGATCTGGTCTGCGGCCCGGTGACCCGGGTCCGGCTCGGCGTGGTGCTGCCGCGGACGTCGCCGCTGGCCCGGCTCACGGAGCTCTCGTTCAGCCAGCTCGCCGGGCAGGGGCTGATCCTGTTTCCCCGGTCGACGGCACCGGCCTGGCACGACACCGTGCTCGCCACCTGCCGGGAGCACGGTTTCACGCCGAGCCGGATCCGCCACGCCCGCAATCCGGAGTTCCTGTGCGGCCTGGTCCTGGCCGGCCTCGGCATCGGTTTGGAGCGGGAGGCGTTGGTACGCCGTGAGCCGCGGGTCGCCTGGCGGCCGCTCACCGGTGACCCGCTGTGGCAGGAGACGTCAGCGGTGTGGCCGGCCCGCAACCCGCACCCGGCCGCGGCCCGCTTCGCGGCGGTCGCCGGCGAGGTCCTCTCCGCCGCCCCGGCGAGCCCGGCCCGCATCGTCGGCGCTCCCGGCCCATGGTCGGTCGTCTACAACGAACCGGAGGCGGGGGCCCGGGGGGCCGGGGGCCCCCCCCCGCGGCGGGCGCCGGGGTCCAAGCGGGGGGGGGGGGCGGCCGCCCGGGGGGGGGGCCGTGGGGGGGGGGGGGGGGGCCCACCCCCCCGG
>NZ_JBFAPO010000114.1:0-16358 GCF_040676755.1 Dactylosporangium sp. NPDC049525
CGCGGGCGCGGTGGCTGGGTCGCGGGCGCGGTGGCTGGGTCGCGGGCGCGGTGGCTGGGTCGCGGGCGCGGTGGCTGGGTCGCGGGCGCGGTGGCGGCTGCGTCGCCGGTCAGGCGTTGCGGAGCAGGTGGGCGACGTCGAGGGCGCGGGTCGGGGCGCCGCCGGACTCGGCGGTCCACACCGAGGACAGGACCGCCTTGACGAAACCCCAGGCGGCGAGGCGGTCCACCGGCTCGCCGAGCGCCGCCGACAGCTGCCGCAGCCGGGCCGGGACGAGGGCGGTGAGGGCCGGGTCACGGTCGTCGAGGAACGGGTTGAACAGGATCGAGCCGACCTCGTAGCCGGGGTCGCCGACGAGGCCGTGCGGGTCGATCGCCAGCCACGGCTCGCGGGTGCCGCGCAGCACGTTGTCGTGGTGCAGGTCGCCGTGCAGGACCGCCTCGCGGGTCGCGGTCGCCGACAGCTCGCGCATGCGGGCGGCCGCCTCGCGGACCAGGTCGGCGGGGACGGCGCCGCGGTGCCGGTCCAGGAACCCGACCTGCGACAGCACCGTGGGCAGGCCCGGCACCGGCGGCACGTGCAACCGGCGCATCAGCCCGGCAAGGACCTCGGTCGCCTCGGCGTCGCGGGCCGGGACGAGGTCGCGGAGCCGGTCGCCGGGGGACACCTGCTCCAGCAGCAGGGCGCCCCGGTCGAGGTCGGCGCGCAGCAGCCGGTCGGCGCCGTGACCGTCGAACGCGGCCAGGGCGGTCGCCTCGACCGCCAGTTCGAAGCCGACCTTCAGCACCGCCGGGGTGCCGTCGGCGCACCGCACGGCCGCGACGTAGTGGAACGTCAGGTCGTACGGCGGGCCGAGGGTCAGCTCCCAGTCCGCGACGATCGCGGCGAGCAGGGCGGGGAGTTCCGCGAGCCAGCGTTCGCCGGCCGCGCCCCACACGCCGGTGACGTTGCGTTCCAGCGCAGCGGTCAGGATGCGAACCACGCCCGCAGCTGCGCGGCCGCCTGGGCGAGGGCGACGCGGCTCTCGTCGACGGTGCCGGCCATCGCGAAGAAGCCGTGGGACATGCCGTCGTAGCGGGCGAGGGTCACCGGGACGGCGTCGTCGGCGAGCCGTTTCGCGTAGCGCTCGCCCTGGTCGCGCAGCGGGTCGTATTCGGCGGTGATGACCAGCGCCGGCGGCAGGCCCTTGAGGGTCTCCGCCCGCAGCGGGGAGGCGAGGGGGTTCTCGGCGTCGTCGGGGTCGATCAGGTAGTGCTTGCGATACCAGGCGACGGAGTGGTGGTTGAACTGGAACGGGTCGTCGTTGGCCCGCATCGACTCGTCGTCGGCGAGCTGGTCGGTGTTGGGGTAGACGAGGAGCTGACCGGCGAGGGTGAGGTCGCCGGCCTCCTGCGCGATCAACGTCACCCCGGCGGCGAGGTTGCCGCCGGCACTGTCACCGCCGACCGCGATGCGGGCCGGGTCGGCGCCGATCTCGGCGGCGTTGTCGGCGACCCAGCTGACCGCGGCGTAACAGTCCTCGATCGAGGCGGGGAACGGGTGCTCGGGCGCCAGCCGGTAACCGGGGACGACGACGAGGCACTCGGCGTTGTTGGCGAGGGTGCGGGCGATGCCGTCGGCGGTGTCGATGGTACCGAGGACCCAGCCGCCGCCGAAGAAGTAGACCAGCACGGGCAGTGGCATCTTCCCGGACGGCCGGTACACACGCACCTGCAGGTCACCGCCGGGCCCGGCGATCGTGTGGTCGGTGACCTCGTGGACCGGCTCGGGGGTGCCGCCGCCGGCCTTGATGGAGGCGAGGTCGGCGGCCCGGGCGGCCTCGAGGGTCATCGAATACAGCGGGGCGGCGCCGTCGCGCTCGCGCTGGTCGCGCATCGCCTGCAGCTGCGGGTCGAGTGGCATCTCTAAGCTCCCTGGATCTCACGGGACAGGCGGCGGATCATCTCCGCCGCGGCGATGGCGTGGCTGCGAGCGTTGCCGTGCAGGCCGTCGGCGCCGGTGAGGACGTCACCGGCACCGATCGCCGGGTGCGCGGCGAGGTCGACGTGGATCGTGCCGAGGGTCTCGGCGAGGGCGGTGGTGCGGCGGCCGAGCAGGCGCATCCTGCGGGAGAACGCGGGGCCGAGCCAGGCCGGCATCGACGGGTAGTCCGGCATGACGAACAGCGACACGGTGACGACCCGGGCGCCGGCGTCCTGCAGCGGGCGGATCAGCGCGGTCAGCGTCGCGTCGACGGCGTCGGCGCGCGACTCGTAGCCGGGGCGCATCGCGTCGTTGGCGCCGCAGATGACCAGCGCGAGGTCGGGGCGGAACGCCAGCGCGGGGTCGAGCTGGGTCGCCAGGACCTCGGCGGCGCGCAGGTTGCGCCGGCCGAGGTTGCGGTGCTCCAGACCCGGCCGGTGCCGGGCCAGCTCCACCCGCACCCTGTCCGGGAACGCGAGAGGATGGTAGCCGTCGACGGGCTCCGTCAGGCCCTCCGCGACGCTGTCGCCGAGGATCGCGAACCGGTGCCACGGGTGCCCCGCGAGGAGGGCCTGCGCCTCCCCGGCGGCGAGGCAGAACGGGTCGGATATTTCGGCGATCAGCATGCTATCGGTGCCCATGCAAGACTTTCGGCTCCTGTCGGTCGTTGCCTGGTTCCGATAGGCTACCGCCTATGGAGCGCCGGTGACACGACCTCGGACCGGGCCGGTGTTGACCGCCTCCGACTACCAGCAGCTCGCCCGCGAACTCGTCGACGCCGACGTGTGGGACTTCATCGAGGGCGGCGCGGAGTCCGAGCGCACCCTGCGGGCCAACGTCGCCGCGTTCGACCGGTGGCGGCTGCGCCCGCGGGTGCTCACCGACGTGTCCACAGTCGACACCGCCGTGTCGGTGTTCGGCACGGACTTCGCGACCCCGCTCGGCGTGGGACCCACCGCCTACCATCGCCTCGTCGACGCCGAGGGTGAGGTTGCCACGGCCCGGGGCGCGACCGCCGCCGGCGCGCTGTTCGTGGTGAGCGTGTTCGCCAGCCGGACCCTCGAGGACATCGCCGCGGCGTCCGCCGGCGGACTGTGGCTGCACCTGTACTGGTTCCGCCGCCGCGAGGTGATGGCCGGCCTCGTCCGGCGGGCCACCGACGCGGGCTTCGGCGCGCTGGTGCTCACCGTCGACGCGCCGCGCATCGGCAGGCGCTGGCGCGACATGCGCAACGGGTTCGCGATCGGCGGCGACGTCGCCGCCGTCAACATCGACGCCGCGGTCATGGCCCTGACCCACCACAGCGACGAAGGCCGCTCGGCGATCGCCGAGCACGCCGCCCAGTCGTTCGACCCGACCGTGACCTGGGCCGACCTGGCCTGGTTGCGGGCGCAGACGAGCCTGCCGATCGTGCTCAAGGGCATCCTGACCGCCGAGGACGCGACCCTGGCGGTCGAGCACGGCGTCGACGGGATCGTGGTGTCCAACCACGGCGGCCGCCAGCTCGACAACGCTGTCGCCAGCCTCGACGCGCTGCCCGAGGTCGTCGACGCGGCCGGCGGCGCCGTCCCGGTGCTGTTCGACGGCGGGGTCCGCCGCGGCACCGACGCCTTCACCGCCCTCGCCCTCGGCGCGCGCATGGTGCTGCTCGGCCGGCCGCCGCTGTGGGGGCTGGCCGCCGCCGGCGGCGACGGGGTCGAAGGACTGCTGCGCACGACGACCGAGGAGCTGGCGCACGCAATGGCGCTCGCCGGCCGCCCGCGCCTCGCCGACCTGGACCGGTCGGCGGTGCGGGCCCGACCAGGAGGAGAGCTGTGACCGTGGAGCTGAAACGGGAAGCGTTGCACGTGTCGGTCTCCGACCCGGTGTCCGCCTCGATGAACTTCCTCAACGAGGTCGCGGGCCGGTTCCCGGACGCGATCGCCCTCGCCGCGGGGCGGCCGTTCGACGAGTTCCACTCCGTCGCCGACGTCGACAAGCACATCCAGGCGTATCTGACCCACCTGCGGGAGCGGGGCCTGGACGCCGCGCAGAGCCGGGTGCTGCTCACCCAGTACGGGCGGACCAACGGCCACATCGGCGGGCTCATCGCTCGGATGCTGGACGTCGATGAGGACATCCGCGTCCCGGACGAGGCGGTCATGGTGACCACCGGCTGCCAGGAGGCGATGGTCATCGCCCTGCGCGGCCTGTGCGCCGGCCCCGGCGACGTCGTCCTCGCCGCCGAGCCGTGCTACGTCGGGTTCACCGGCGCCGCGCGCCTGCTGGGCATCGACGTGGTGCCGGTGCCGGAGTCGCCGGACGGCCTGCGCCCGGAGACGGTCGCCGCGGTCGCCGCCGAGGTCCGCGCGGGCGGGCGCACCCCGAAGGCGCTCTACCTGGTGCCGAACTTCGCGAATCCGTCGGGCGTGTCGCTGCCCGTGCCGACCCGCCGGGCGCTGCTGGACGTCGCCGCCGAGGCCGACCTGCTGATCCTGGAGGACGACCCGTACGGGCTGTTCGGGCTCGACGAGGAGCCGCGGCCGACGCTGAAGTCCCTCGACACGGACCAGCGGGTCATCTACCTCGGCTCGTTCGCCAAGTCCTACTTCCCGGGCGTGCGGGTCGGGTTCCTCGTCGCCGACCAGCCGGTCGTCGACACCGCCGGCCGCCGCACGCTGCTCGCCGAGGAACTGTCGACGGTGAAGAGCATGCTGACCGTCAACACCTCCGCGCTGTCCCAGGCGGTCGTCGGCGGGATGCTGCTGGACAGCGGGTTCAGCCTCCGCGGCGCCAACCAGGCGAAGATCCGCTTCTACCGGCGGAACCTGCAGACACTCCTGGCCGCGCTGGAGCGGCACTTCGGCGACGCCACCGGCGGACCGGTGCGGTGGAACAGCCCCAGCGGCGGGTTCTTCGTCGTCGTGGACGTGCCGGTCGACGCGTCCGAGGAACTGCTGGAGGTCTCGGCCCGCGAACACGGGGTGCTGTGGACCCCGATGCGGTTCTTCTACCTCAACGGCGGCGGCAGCCACGCGATCCGGCTGTCCTGCAGCGCCCTCGAGCCGGCGCAGATCGAGGAGGGCGTCCGCCGCTTCGCCGGTCTGCTCAACGCGGCCTGACCGTGGACGCCGTCGACGTCTGGCTCGCCGACGCGCGGGTGCCCGACGACGCGCTGCCGGCGATGTTCGCGGTGCTCGACGAGCAGGAGCGGCGCCGGCACGCGTCGATCGTGCACGCGATCGACCGGCGTCGGTTCGTCGTGGCGCACGCGGTCACCCGCCGCCTCGTGGGTGCGGCCCTGGACGCGCCGCCGCACGAGCTGCGCTGGGCGCACAACCCCAACGGCAAACCGTCGTTGACCGGGCCGTACACCGGCGTCGAGGTCAACCTGTCGCACTCCGGCGACCTCGTCATGGTGGCGGTGTCGGCGCGGCGGCCCGTCGGCGTCGACCTGCAACGTGTGGTGCCGACATTGGACTGCGCGGCGATGGCCCGCCGCTTCTACCCGTCCACGGAGGCCGCGGAGGTCGCGGGCGACGGCGGCCACGAGCGGTTCGCCGAGCTGTGGGCCCGCAAGGAGTCCCTGGTGAAGGCCGCCGGCGCGCGGCTCACTCGCGGCCTGGCCACCCCGGTCGCCGGCGCGGCGCCGGTGGTGGTCGAGCACGACGGCCCGTTCCGGATCGAGGACCTCACCGCCCCGGCCGGCTTCCGCGCCGCGGTGGCCCTCGCAGGCGACGCCCCGTTCACCGTCACCCAGCACGAGCTGCGGTAAACTACGGTCGGTGACGGCGCCTAAGCGGGTCCGGAGATCAATTAGGTGGGGCTGGGTAGGGTGTTGGTAAAGCAGCCCGGCACCCGCAGCCGGGGCGACAACGTCAGCCGGACGTAGCCATGTTCAGGTACCGGGGCGACAGCATGAGCCGGGCGCGGCATGACGGCCGGACCGAGGCCGCGCACGGGGACGGGCGCGACAGCGCGGGCGTGGCGCAACGCGGCGCGGCAGCGTGAGCCGGGCGCCGCGTGACAGCCGGACCGAGGCCGCGCGCAGGGCTGGGCGCGAGAGCGCGGCACGGTGCGGCAGCGTGAGCCGGCGCGGTGCGGCAGCCGGACCGAGGTCACGCACTCGGATGGGCGCGACAGCGTGAGCGGCGCGGTGCGGTGCGGCGCGGTGCGGCAGCGTGAGCCGGCGCGGTGCGGCAGCCGGACCGAGGTCACGCACTCGGATGGGCGCGACAGCGTGAGCAGCGCAGCGCGGCAGCGTGGGCCGGGCGCGGTGCGACAGCGCGGCGCGGCAGCGTGAGCCGGACGCGGCGCGGCAGCCGGACCGAGGTCACGCACAGGGATCGGCGCGACAGCGCGGCACGGCGCGGCGCGGCACGGCGCGGCGCGGCGCGGCGCGGCAGCACGGCACGGCACGGCGCGGCAGCACGGCGCGGCGCGGCGCGACAGAGACAGCGTCAGCCGAAGGCGGCCACGCACAGGTAGCGCAGCGCCGGGTCGTAGTCGGCGACCGCGACCCGCCCCGCCGTGGCGAGGTCGAGCCCGGCGAGCGCCTCCCACACGCCCGTCATCGGCTGTGCGGGGTCGGCGAGGATGACCCGGTCGGCCTTCACGTCGCCGGCGAGCGCCGCCATCCCCCCGCCGAGCACGACGGTGGTGGCGGCGAGCCCGTCGAGCGCGTCCACGGACGCATCGGCGTCGGGCAGCACGGTCACCGCCGACAACGGCGCCTCGGCGGACGCGGACAGGTGCAGGGCGATCCCGGCGTGGGCGGCCGGCAGCGCCACCGGCACGCCCGGGTCGTAGGGCAGGTCGGACTGTTCGACGGCGATGAGCAGCGCCCGCGGGTGGGTGGCCGCATAGGTCTGCATCAGCGACAGCGCCGTGAACGCGGCCGCGCGGCCCTGGTCCGAGACCGCGAACGACATCGGCGAACCCGGGCAGACGTGCGTCAGGTACGTGCTGACCGCCCGCCCCGGCGAGATGTCCGGCACGTCGTAGGCGAGCACGAGCAGGTCGACCGGCTCGTCGGGCAGGAGCTCCACGGCCATCTCGCCGTAGGACTGGCCGCGCACCGGGTTGAGCGCGTCCGGGGTCAGCGTGAGCCCGTGCGGGGTGAGCAGGTCCGTGAGGTACGTCGACAGGCGGGCGGCGTGCCCGGTGTCGGCGGCGAGCGCGGCCGGGTCGGGGTACCGGCGCGACACCGCGCGCCGGAGCCCCCAGCGGTCATCGACGGGCATGCTCACTCTTCCGGGAGCAGGTTTCCGGCGACGTAGTCGGCGAGGCTGCCGACCGTCTCGAAGTTGTCGCGGCCCATGTCCTCGACACTGATCTCGCGCTCCAGCTTGTCCTCCAGCTCCAGCACCAGCTCCAGGCCGGTGGTGGAGCTCATGCCGAGGTCGTCCATGAGCGTGGTGGTCTCCGAGGCGCCGGAGACCTCCCGCTTCAGCACGCGGGGCAGCAGCTCGCAGATCGTGTCGACGACCTGCTGGCGCAGCTCCGGGTCGACGGCAGTGGTCGTGTCGCTCATTGAAGGCTCCTTCAGATTCAGTGCTCGAAGACCATGGCGGAGAACGTCGCGCCGCGGCCGGCTCCCGCGGCGGCGATGACGTAGCGGTCCCCGGGCCGCAGCAGGGAACGCCGCACGGCGGTGCGGTGGTTGAGGAACGCGTCGGCGCAGAAGACGTGGCCGTAGTCGGCGACGTGGTCGAGCAGGACCCGGTCGAGCGGATAGCCGATCCGCTTGCAGACCCGTTGCCAGGCGACCACGTTCACGTTGTGCGGCAGGATCACGGTGATGTCGTCCAGGGTCAGCCCGGCCCGCTCGACCGCCGAGGTGACGGCCGAGCCGAGTGCGTCGTGGTAGATCCGCTGGAACTCGCCGGCCACCTCCTCCAGCTCCCCGTCGAACTCGCCACGCAGGTCCGCCACGTAGGACAGCAGCCGGTCCCGCGGGCCGGAGGCGGCGACCAGGCAGGCGGCGGCGCCCTCGCCGAACATGGACGTCTCAGGCACGAACCGGGCCTCCCCGGTGAACGCCTTCTCCCCGGTGAGGATCAGCGCGAGCGAGGAGGGCGGGGCGGTGGCGAGGAGCCGCCCGGCGAGGTCGACGGCAAGCAGGCCGGATGCGCACGCGTGGTGCCCGACGGCGAAGGCCGAAGCGTGTGACAGCCCGAACGACCGGCACACGTCGTGCAGCGGGTTGTGCGGGTAGGGCACCACGCCGGGGAACGTCCGCGCGTAGAGCACGTAGCGGATCCGCTCGGTCTGCTCGGTGGTGAGCCGCAGGTCGGCGACGGCGAGACGCAGCAGCTCGGTGAGTGACGTGCCGGGCGCTTGCGCGGCGGAGCCGAGTTTGTGGTAGCGCCGGAACACCCGCAGCTGCATCGGGGTCAGGTCGAACTCGTCCGCGAGGGACTCGATCGGGACGCGGCCCGGGGGCACGAAGGTGCCGACGGCAACGAGAGCGGTCACGGGTTCCTCGTTTCAAGAGCCAACAGCGCCTCGTGTACGGCCAGCGCCTCGACCGCCCGTGCGAGGGCCTCGACGCGGGCCGGGGGAGTCCGCCACGTGTCGGTGAACCAGGTCAGCCGGAACAGCCCGGGTTCGTCGTCGACGTCGATGTTCAGCGGGTCAAAGGGGTCGTCCTGGGCGACGGTCCAGCGGAACTCGCCCGGCGCGGCGGCACGGACCTGTTCGGCGGTCGGTTTGTCGCCGGGGAACATCTGCCGGCTGAGGGTCCGCCGGTCGTTGAACCAGATCCCGGCCTCGAGGTCGACGTCAAGCGTCTCCGAGAGCGTAGCGACCGCGGCCGGGTCGTGGTAGGCCCACTTGTAGGCGAGCATCGCCGCGATCCCGGTGCGGCGCATCGCCTCGTCGAAGGGCAGGCCGGCGACGTCGGTGACGCAGATCCCGTGCTGTGCCACCATTGCCACCACGTCGCCGAGCCCGCGGCGGAACCGGTTGTCCACCATCGGCCGGATGACCGCGGGGCGCCCGTCGCCGGCGAGGTCGGTCAGCGCGATCGCCAGGAAGGTCATCAGCACCTGCGAGGTGTCGACGTCGAAGACGACCGACACGGCGTGGGTGGCGGTGTAGAGCGCCGCCGAGTGGAACTCGCCGCGGTGGTGCCTGGGGCCGGGGCGCTCGGTGAGCGGGGCGGGCGGGGGCAGCTGCCGCAGCATCCGGTCCCAGTGCCGCAGCGCCTTCTCCCGTTGCTTCTCCCCGGCCGGTGACGCCTGCCAGCGGGCCTGTTCCAGGGGCTGCAGCCCGGTGGTCGGCACGGTTTCCGAGCGCGCGGCGACCTCGCGGAGCATGAGCCGCCCGCCGACGCCGTCGGTGACGAGGTGACAGGTGACCGTGGACAGGTAGGCGGGTGCGCCGGCGACCCGGACGACCCCCATCCGCACCGGCCATTCGGCGACGAAGTCGTAGTCCAGGGCGCGGTAGTGGGCGTCGACGGCGGCCGTGTACGCCTCGGGGTCGGCGCCGGCGGGCACGTCGAACACGTCGAGCCCGATCGTGCCCCAGGCGGCGACGGTCTGCAGCGGCACGCCGTCGGCGTCGAAGCGCAGCCGGGTGCGGAACGTCGGGTACCGCCGCATCGCCCACCGCAGGTCGGCCGCGACGTCCTCGACGGTCGTCGCGGCGGGCAGCGCGGCCCAGCCGCCGATCGGCAGCCAGGAGCGCTGGCGGACCATGGTCAGCCAGATCTCCCGCTGTCCCCAGGACAGCGGCCCGGTGCCGGCGCCGTCCCCGGAGAACCGGACCGGGATCCGCGTCGTGGCGCGGATCCCGGTGGTGTCGGCCGGTGCCGGCAGGTACGTGTCAGGCATTCGCCATCTCGGCGAGGTGCCGTTGCCGCATCAGGAACTTGCGGACCTTGCCGGTGGGGCCGGTGACGATGTTCTCGTCGGGGAACACGACGACCTTGCGCAGGGTCGCCGCCGCGGCCGGGGTCAGCGCGGCGCGGACTGCGTCGGTGTGGTCGACGGTCGGGTCGGCGCTCTCGTGCAGCGACAGCAGCACGTCGGACACGACGCCGGTGTCGGTGGTGACGGACACGATCGTGCAGTCGCGCACGTCCGGCACGGCGCGCAGGATCTGCTCCTCCGACATGGCGGTGTAGAGCCAGTTGCCGTCGCCGAGGTCGACGGAGTCGACGGCGCGGTCGACGTGGTAGTAGTAGCCCTCCTCGTCGCGGAACATCAGGTCGCCGGTGAGGTAGTAGCCGTTGAGCCGGTTGCGGTACGTGTTGACGTGGTCGTTCCAGTACCCGGGGGCGAGGGTGGGGGACTTGAGCCCGAAGTGGCCGACCTCGCCGACGGGGACCTCCTCGCCGGTGTCGGTGTTGAGCAGCGCGACGTCGGCGAAGACGTGCGGCACGCCGACGCAGCGGCCGTAACGTTCGGTGTCGGGGCCGTGGGTGATGTGGAAGGCGGAGTGCCCCATCTCGGTCGAGCCGAGCCCGTCGACGAAGCTGGATCCCTTGACCCGCTCGACGACCGCGCGGCCCTCGGCGGAGCGGGTGACGGTGTTGCGGCTGCCGACGTTGACGAGGTTGCGGATGTGCGGCTCGTGCGCGCAGTCGCCGGTGTTGAACCACAGCGCGACGGAGTCCATGTCGTGCTGTTCGAGGTCGAAGCGGGCCAGTTCGGACCAGGTGATGGCGAAGCCGAACACGCCGGTCGGCTTCCACCGCTCGATCGCGTCGAGGACCGCGCCGCCGTCGCTCTGCTGTGACAGGAACAGCAGCTCGGAGCGGTTGCTGAGGGCGTGGTTGATGGTCATGATGCCGGCCGCGTGCGGGGCTGGCAGGGCACTGAGGATCCGCTCGGTGCCCTGGGCCCGCGGGCCGCTCAGCCGGATCTTGCGGGTGGCGTGGAACAGGCTGGCGTGCGAGTGCACGACGGCGGTCGGCATGCGGGTGGTGCCGGACGAGTGGGTGATGGCGATCGGGTCGTCGGCGTGCAGCTTGAACGGCGCCGGTGCCAGCGCCGGGTCGCCGGTGCCGGTGTCGGCGGCGTCGAGGACGGGGATGCCGACGTCGTGCCCGGCGAGCCGTTCGACGTGCGCGGCGTCGGTGATGAGCGCGGTCGCGCGCAGTTTCGCGATGTACTGGGCGGCGATGTCGCCGGGGATGTTCGGGTTCATCAGCGCCGGGATCGCGCCGAGCCAGACCAGGCCCATCCAGTTGAGGAAGCAGTCCGCGGAGCTGGTCACGTAGATGGCGACCGGGTCGCGGCGGGCGATGCCGAACGCGCTCAGCCACGCGGCCCGGGCCGCGGCCCGCTCGCGCAGCTCGCCGAGGGTGAGGCCCTGCCAGGCGGGGAAGCCGTCGACGTCGACGTCGAAGGCGATGCCGGGCCCGTCCAGTGCCGCGCCGTGCTCGATGAGCTTGTGCAGCACGTTGCCGGCACCGACGTCGGGGTCGACGGCGAGCGCCGCCCGGATGCTCGTGGACGCCATGGGTCTGCTCCCTCTACTTCGCTGACAGAAACGGCTTGAGGACGACTTCGGTGCCGTCGGCCTGCAGGGTGGTGGGCACGTCGGGGAAGGTGAACGGGGCCGGCGGCCGGCCGGCGACGACCGCCCAGGCCTCGCCGGTGCCGTCGCCGCCGACGATGCCGAGGATCGCGCCGGCGACCTCGTCGGGGGTCAGCAGCGGAAACTTCTGCTTGCGCATCAGCCGCTTGGCGATGCCGAGGATGTCGGTGTCGGTGAAGCCGGGGCAGACCGCGTTGATCCGCACCCCTTTCGGGGTCAGCGGGGTCGACAGGGCCCGCACGTAGCCGACGACGGCGCTCTTGGTCAGCGCGTAGACCGGGTTGGCCATGTCGGGGCCGAGCGCGGCGAGGGAGGCGGTGACGACGATCTGGCCGCCGGTCTCCTGCAGCGCGGTCAGGCCTGCGTCGATGCCGAAGACGACACCGTCGAGGTTCACGCCCAGGGCCCGCCGGTACCGGGCGACGTCCAGCGGGGGGTCGGGTGGCACGTCGGAGGCGACGCCGGCGTTGAGGACGAGCACGTCGAGCCGCCCGTGCTCGGTCAGGGCGTGCGCGATCATGGCCCGGTTCGCGTCGGGATCGCTGACGTCGGCCTCGAACGCGGTGCCGCCGACCTCCTTCGCGACCTGCCCGGCGGCCTCGAGGTCGAGGTCCACGACGACGACGGTGTGCCCGGCCGCGGCGAGCCGCGCGCAGGTCGCGGCGCCGATCCCGCCGGCGCCACCGGTCACGAGTGCGACGGTCATGCCGGCACCTCCGTCTCGCTGCCGATCTTCGCGACGTGCTCGATCGCGGTGCGGATCTGCGCGCGGGTCGGCTGCAGCGCCAGGTCCAGTTCACGGGCGAAGGGCAGCACCGCGCCGTCGGGGCGGGTGATCCGTTTCGGCGGCGCGATCAGGCGCATCTGTTCCGCGGCGGTCGCCAGGATCTCCCCGCCGATGCCGCAGGAGCGGTTGGAGTCGTCGACGACGACAAGCCGGCCGGTGCGTTCCAGGGACTCGGCGAGCCCGGACCAGTCGAAGGGGTGCAGGGTCCGCGGGTCGAACACCTCCACCGACACCGTCCCGGCGAGTTCCTCGGCGACGGCGAGGGCGTCGTGGACGAGGTGGCCGATGGCGACGACCGTCACGTCGTCGCCCGGGCGGTGGATGCGGCCGACGCCGAGCGGCACCGGGGCCAGGGTCGCAAAGTCGACGTTGTCGCGGACCCCGATCGCGCCGGCCGGTGCGAACACGATGACGGGGTCGTCGTCGCGGATCGCGGTCAGCAGCAGCCCGTAGGCGTCGGCGGGGGTCGCGGGCACGACCGTCTTCACGCCGACGTGGGCGAAGAGGCTGTACGGGTGGTCGGAGTGCTGCCCGGCCCAGCCGCCGCGGGAGCCGGAGCTCGGCAGCAGGTAGGTGACCGGGATGCTGACCTGGCCGCCGGTCATGAGCGAGAACTTGTGGGCCTGGTTGGCGATCTGCTCGAACGCCAGGAACAGCAGCGCCGGGATCTGGAACTCGATCACGGGCCGCTGCCCGGCCATCGCGGCGCCGGTGGCGAAGCTGGTGAACGCCTGCTCCGAGATCGGCATGTCGACGACCCGTTCGGGGCCGAACTTCTTGAGCAGGCCGGTGGTGACGTTGCTGACCGCGACGCCGACGTCCTCGCCGAAGACGCAGACGCTCGGGTCGGCGTCCATCTCGGTGCTCAGGGCCCGGTTCAGCGCCTTGAGATACGACAGGATCGGCATCAGGAGACCCCCGCCCTGGCCCGCAGGCCGTCCGCGTACAGATGATCCAGCGCGCCGGCCGGGTCGGGCAGCGGGCTGTCGAGGGCGAAGCGGACCGCCTCGTCGAGCAGCGCCTCGATCTCCGCGTCGATGCGGTCGCGGTCCTCGGCCGGGATCCGGGAACCCTGCAGGGCCACCGGGTCGCGCTGCATGCCGAGGGCGACCTCGTCGTCGGTGCGGTACCGCGGCCGCGCGCTGTGTTCCCACGTGTGATGGGCGTCGAAACGGTAGGCGACGCACTCGATGAACGACGGGCCGCCGCCGGAGCGGGCCCGGTCGACGGCCTCCCGCGCGGCGGCGAGCACCGCCTCGGGGTCGCTGCCGTCCACTGTGGACGCCGGGATGCCGAACGCCTCGGCGCGCCCGGTGATCGAGCCGGCCACGGCCTGCTCGACCCGGGTGGTGGTGGCGAAGCCGTTGTTCTCGCAGACGAGGACGACCGGCACCTTCCACAGCGAGGCGAGGTTCATGGTTTCCAGCACGACGCCCTGGCTGACCGCGCCGTCGCCGAAGTAGGTGATGGCGACGACGTCCTTACCGGCCCGCCGCGCCGCCCACGCGGCGCCGGTCGCGATCGGCACGGCGGCGCCGACGATCGCGTTGGCGCCGAGGATGCCGAGGCTGAAGTCCGCGGCGTGCATCGAGCCGCCGCGGCCGGCGTTGAGCCCGGTGGCCCGGCCCGTCAGCTCGGCGAGCATCCGGGCCGGGTCGGCGCCCTTGGCCAGGACGTGCCCGTGGCCCCGGTGGGTGCTGGTGATGACGTCGCCGGGGCGCAGCGCGCCGCAGGTCCCGGCCGCGATCGCCTCCTGCCCGAGGTACGGGTGGATCCCACCGACGATCGCGCCGTCGCGCACCAGTTCGATCGCGCGTTCCTCGAACCTGCGGATGAGGCGGACCGTCCGGTACAGCCCGGCGGCGTCAATCACAGAAACACTCCTAAGTGGACAGGCCCCTATCAGGCCGTGAGGACCTTTTCGTCGATCTTGGCGAGGATGCCGCTCCAGAGCTTGGCGCGGGCGGCGAGGGCGAGGTTGATGGTCTCCGCGCAGTCGTTCCACTTGCTCTCGTCGTCGCCGCACAGGTCGGTCACCATCTGCATGGCCATCGGCGTGTGGAACTCGCCGTCGACCTCGATGTGCCGCTCCAGGTAGTCGACGAACGTGTCGAGCTGCCCACCCTGCTCGTTGACCTTGACGACCTGCTGGAACATGTCCGGGATCAGGTCCTCGCGGCCGAACGCGAACGCCGCCGCCTGGCAGTGGATCGGCGCGGTGTCGATGAGGTGCCAGGTGAGCGCGACGAACTCCGCCGACGCCTCCGGCACGCCCGCGGCGGCCATCGCGGCCGGCACCGGGGTCTTGTCACGCAGCAGCGAGATGAACGTGTCGATGACGGTCGTGTCGGCGCCGGCCTCCTGCATGCCGAGCAGGTACAGCTCGAAGTGGCTGATGAAGCCGCCGCGCAGCTCGTCGCTCTCCTCGACCAGGACGATGTCGTTGATGAGCCGCCGGCTGCCGGTCGGCCCGGTCGGGATCCACGGCACCTCGACGCAGGTGAGGTTGCGCTGCAACGACTTCAGCAGCGACATGAAGTCCCACACGGCGAAGACGTGGTGCTCCAGGAACGTCTGGATCGCCGGCAGGCTGTCCAGGCGGGCGTAGATCGGGTGGGACACGACCTCGTTGCGGGCATCGGCGATCAGCGCCTCCAACCGATCGATGCCCGGGTGTCGCTGACCCCAGTCGTAACGGGACATGATGAGCCTCCTGAAAGGGTTAGGGCGTACGCCACAACACGGGGCAGTACTCGGGATCGGAGTAGTCGGGACGGCCGTCTTCGGTGCGCCGCACCAGCACGTCGTGGTTGTAGGTCACGACGTCACCCGTGCTGAGCTCGAACCGGCGGTACTCGTTCGCACCGTCCTGCAGGTGGAAGGAGATCGCGCGGCGGGGTGTGTCGCTGCGGTTGGGCCCGCTGCCGTGATACGTGCGGCAGTGGTGGAAGCTCATGTGCCCCTTGGGGATGATCATCGGGACCTTGACGACCTCGACGTTGTTGTACGCCGCGTTCTCCGCGAGCATGACCTCCAGGTCGTCGCGGTCCCGCTCGGCGAAGTGCTTCGTCGTGGTGTCGTCGGCGAGGATCTCCTCCCACCGGTGCGACCCGTCGACCATCGTGATCGTGCCCATCTCCTCGCCGCAGTCGTGGAAGGGGATGAACGCCGTCAGCATGTTCTCCGACGTGCACGGCGACCAGTAGTGCCGGTCGAAGTGCCACGGGACCACGTTGCTGGGCTCACCGACGATCGGCGGCTTGTAGATCAGCGTCGACTGGAAGACCCGGATCTCGTCGGCCTTCGCCAGCCGCGCCGCGACCGCGCCGATGAGCGGCTTGCGCAGGATCCGCGCGATCGGGTCGCTCTCGTAGTGCACGTAGTCGTGGTGGCGTTGCACGTCGCCGTGCGCCGGCTCCCAGTACGCCAGCCGGGGCGGGCGTAGCGGCAGCGTTCGGGAACGTTCCCCGGCGTAGAAGCGTTCGCTCGCCGCGACGAGCTCGTCGACTTCGTCATCGGTGAAGAGCTTCTTGGTCAGGTACCAGCCGTGCCGGGCGTAGTGCTCGACGTCGTCGTCCGACGGCAGCAGTGCCAACTCGTCGTCGGACAACGAGAACGCCTGGGTCACTGAGATGGTCAAGGGTCATGTCCTTTCGAAAGTCGTGGGGGAGGGTCAGCTGCGCAGGCCGTCGGTGGTGTCGCGCACCGCGGCGAGTTCGCGTTCCTTCGCGGCGTACAGCGCCGGGATGTTGCTCGTGCCGAAGGTCCGGGCGCCGTGCCGGTCGATGAGCTCGAGGAAGTAGGTCCGGCGGATGTGCGTCGACTTGGCGAAGATCTGGTACATCTGGCCCCAGTGGTCCCGGTCGACGAGGATGCCCAGCGGACTCAGCTGCTCCACGGGCACGTCCACCGCGCCCAGCCGCGCCTCGAGCATGTCGTAGTAGCTCGCCGGGGTCTGCGCGAACTCGACGCCCTTGGCGCTGTAGGTGCGCACGGCGGTCACGATGTCGTGGGTGCTGTAGGCGATGTGTTGCACGCCGGCGCCTTCGTGCCAGGCGAGGAAGTCGTCGATCTGGCCGGC
>NZ_JBFAPO010000115.1:0-15785 GCF_040676755.1 Dactylosporangium sp. NPDC049525
CCGTCACCACGAACATCACTGACACCGAACGCCGCCGTCGGCTCATCCACCCCCGACAGCAACTCCCGGAAGAACGCCTCATGCTCCCCGCCGGCGAGGCTGGCGCGGGCCTGTGCAACGAAGTTGCGGTACGGCAGCGGCTCCGGCAGCGTGTCGGCTCGACCGGCCATCACCGCCTCGATCTCGTCCGTCACGACATCCCACGCGGTGTGGTCCTCCACCAGGTGGTCGACCCGCAGCAATCCCAGCCAGCGCCCGTCGGCGACCTCGGCCACGTGCAGGTCCAGCAGCGGGGCGCGACCCAGATCCATCGGCCGTCCCACCATGGACATCAGTTCCGCCACCGGGTCCGTGGTGCCGGCGGGCAGGCTGACCTCGAGGACCGGCAGGGTCGCGGACCGCCACACCGCCTGCACTGGCTCCTGCAGCCCTTCCCACACCATCGAGGTCCGGTACACGTCGTGCCGGTCGATGACCTGTTGCAGCGCTGCGGCGAACCGGTCTGCCCGGTCGCGGTCGTCGAACTCCAGCACGAACGAGGTGACGTAGAGGTCGCTGTCGTCTGCGGTGAGCAGGTGGTGGAACAGGATGCCTTCCTGCAGCGGCGCGAGGGGGTAGATGTCCGCGACGTTCGCCGCGCCGCCATCGACCGTGCCGACGATCGCCTGGATCTCCGCCTCGGTCAGGTCGATCAGCGGCAGCATCTGCGGCGTGATCACCTGCGCATCGACCGGGATCAGGTTCGGCGGGACCTCCACGGTCACACTACCCGTCGACGCCGCCAGTCCCGCCGGCGTCGGCGACACGAACAACGCCCGCACCGACACCGACACCCCGCGCACCCGCAGCCACTCCACCAGCCGCACCGCGAGCAGCGAGTGCCCGCCGAGCGCGAAGAAGTCGTCATCGACGCCGACGGTGTCGACTCCGAGGACTTCGGCGAACGCCTGGCAGAGCAGCTCCTCGCGGACGTTCGCCGGGCCGCGCCCGGTCCCCGCCGCCGACGTGAGATCGGGTGCCGGCAATGCCTTGCGATCCAGCTTGCCGTTGGGTGTCAGCGGCAGCGCGTCGAGGACGACCACCGCGGCGGGCACCATGTACTCCGGCAACCGCCCACCGGCGAACCCGCGCAACGCCGCCGGCAGCCCGGTGACATCACCCTCAACCGGGACCACATACGCGACGAGACGCTTGTCCCCCGGAGTGTCCTCGCGGGCGATCACGGCGGCATCGGTGACTTGCGGGTGGGCGTTGAGTACCGCCTCGATCTCACCCAACTCGATCCGGAACCCACGGATCTTCACCTGCTCATCCGCCCGACCCAGATACACCAGGTCACCGTCGCCGGACCAGCGCACCACATCACCGGTCCGATACAACCGGCCACCAGCCGCATCAAACGGATCCGCGACGAACCGGCCAGCCGTCAACCCACGACGACCCAGATACCCACGCGCCAACTGCCCACCAGCGACATACAACTCACCCACCACACCAGGCGGCACCGGCTGCAACCAGCCGTCCAGCACATACACCCGCAACCCCGCGAGGCCCCGCCCGATCACACTGTCGCCGACCTCACCAGCGGTCAACGGCCGATACGTGACATGCACCGTCGTCTCAGTGATCCCATACATGTTCACCAACCGCGGCCCACCACCATCCGGCCACCGATCCCACCACGAGCCCAACCGGGTCAGGTCCAACGCCTCACCACCGAACACCACCGACCGCAACGCACCACCCACCCGCCGACCGGCGGCAGCGGTGACCAGTTGGTAGAACGCCGACGGCGTCTGGCTCAGCACCGTCACCCGCTCCCGCTCCAGCAGATCCCAGAGCTCCTCCGGCGACCGCGACACCTCCGACGGCACCACGACGACCCGACCGCCGTGCAGCAACGCTCCCCACAACTCCCACACCGAGAAGTCGAACGCGAAGGAATGGAACCAACTCCATACATCGTCCGGACCGAACTCGAACAGTCCCCGCGTCGCCGCGAACAGACCCACCACATTCCGATGCGACACCACCACACCCTTCGGCGCCCCCGTCGACCCCGACGTGAACATCACATACGCCGCAGCATCCAACGCCACCGCCGCCGCGGGGTCCGCGTCAGACAACGACGCCGTGATGGCGGGATCGCCGACCGCCATCACCGGCACCGACACGCCGGACAGCGCTCCCCCGTTGGCGGCATCGGTCAGCGCACACACCGCGCCCGCATCCGCCACCATCAACGACACCCGCTCCACCGGCAGCCGCGGGTCGATCGGCAGATACGCGCCACCGGCTTTCCACACCGCCAGCAGCGCCGCGATCAGATCCAGCCCCCGTGGCAGGCACACGCCGACGACGGACTCCGCACCGACCCCCGCACCGGTCAACACGCGGGCCAGCCGGTTCGCCCGCGCATCCAGCTCCGCATACGTCACGGTCGTCTCGCCGTCCACGACCGCCACCGCGTCCGGCGACCGCATCACTTGCGCCGCGAACAGCCCGGGCAGCGGCATCTCCGGCACCTCGACGGCGGCGTCGTTCCACTCCACCAGCATCTGGCGCCGCTCGTCCGTGGTGAGGACGTCCACGGCGGAGATCGGAGCCGACGGGCTGTCCAGGACGGCCGCCAGGACCTGAACCCAGCGCTGGGCGATGTCGGCGACGGTGCCGGCGTCGAACAGGTCCGCCGCACCGGTCAGTACGCCGCTCAGTCCGGTGGGGGCACCGTCGTTGGCGAACGTCTCCGCCACGATGATTTCGAGGTCGAACTTCGCTGCGGTCGTGGCCTGCGCCGGTGCGGGCTGCCCACCGGCGTCGACGCCCGGCAGGTCCAGGACGGCGCCGGCGGTGTTCTGCACGGCCAGCATCACTTGGAACAGCGGGTTCCGGGCCAGGGAACGGACCGGGGACAGCTCTTCGACCAGCAGCTCGAACGGGACGTCCTGGTGCTCGAACCCGGCGAGTGTGGTCTCCCGCACCCGCGCCAGCAGTTCGGTGAACGTCGGGTCACCCGACAGGTCGGTGCGGATCACGAGGGTGTTGACGAAGAAGCCGACCAGATCGTCCAGCGCCTGATCGGTACGTCCGGCGTTCGTCGCGCCGATCGGGATGTCGGTGCCGGCGCCCAGTTTCGACAGCAGCACCGCAAGCCCGGCCTGCAGCAGCATGAATGCCGTCACACCCTGCTCCCGCGCCACCCGCAACAGCCGTGCGTGCAGCTCGGTGCCCAGCTGTACCGGCACGGTGTATCCGCGATGGCTGGCCGCCGTGGGCCGCCGCCGGTCCGCGGGCAGCGCCAGCTCTTCCGGCGCACCCGCCAGGGCCTGCCGCCAATACGACACCTGCCGCGAGATCACACTGTCCGGGTCGGTCTCGTCGCCGAGCAGTTCCCGTTGCCATAGCGTGTAGTCGGCGTACTGCACCGGCAGCGGCGTCCATTCCGGTGCCCGACCGGCCGCTCGCGCCGCGTACGCCGTCGACACGTCCGCGGCCAGCGGTCCTGTGGACCAGCCGTCGCTGGCGATGTGGTGTACGACCACGACCAGCGTCCGCTCGTCCGACCCGTCGCTGAACAGCGATGCCCGGATGGGTACCTCGGCCGCCAGGTCGAACGTGTGCTGCGTCGCCGCATCCACCGCCGCGTTGAGCTCCGCCGGTGCCACGTCGACCAGTTCCAGTTGCCAGGCCAGTTCTTCCAGCGCAATCACCTGCTGGAACGGCTGTCCGTCGGCGGTCGGGAACACGGTGCGCAGCACCTCGTGCCGGCCGATCACATCCCGCAACGCCGCCTCGAGGACCTGGGCGTCCACTTCACTCGACAGGCCCAGCACCATCGGGATGTTGTAGAGCGCGCTCGGGCCCTCCAACTGGCCGATGAACCACAGCCGTTGCTGTGCGAACGACAACGGCAGCCGCTCCGGCCGTACCGACGGCGCCAACGCTGACCGCGCCGCCCCCGCATCCGGCAACAGCCCAGCCAACCCGGCCGGTGTCGCCGCTTCGAACAACGCCCGCAGCGACAGCTCGACCCCGAACACGGCCCGCAGCCGGCTCATCAGCCGCACCGCCAGCAGCGAATGGCCACCCAACGCGAAGAAGTCGTCATCGACGCCGACGGCGTCAAGGCCGAGAACCTCGGCGAAGGCCAGACACATCAGCTCCTCGCGGACGTTGGCCGGCGCGCGACCGAGCCCGACGGCGGTGGCGAAGTCGGGCGCCGGCAACGCCTTGCGGTCCAATTTGCCGTTCACCAGCAACGGCAGCGCATCCAGCACCATCACCGCGGCGGGGACCATGTACTGCGGCAGCCGCGTCCCGGCGAACTCCCGGAGCGCCGCACCGTCGACGGCGCCGACCACGTACGCGACGAGGCGCTTCTCCCCGGCGGTGTCCTCCCGGGCGATGACCCGCACCTGCGCCACCTGCGGGTGGCCGGCGATCACCGCCTCGATCTCACCGGGCTCGATCCGCAGCCCACGGATCTTCGTCTGCTCGTCGACCCGGCCCAGGTACACCAGCTGCCCGTCGCCGGTCCAGCGCACCACGTCCCCGGTCCGGTACAGCCGGCCGCAGCCAGCCGGGTCGAACGGGTCAGCCACGAACCGTTCCGCGGTCAGCCCGGCCCGGCCGACGTATCCCCGGGCCAACTGCGCGCCGGCCAGATACAACTCTCCCGCCACCCCCGGTGGCACCGGGCACAACCGGGAATCCACCACGTACGCCCGCACGTTCGTCATCGGCCGGCCGATCGGTACCACACCGCCGGCGCCCGGGCGGCACTCCCCGGACGTCACGCCGATCGTCGCCTCGGTGGGACCGTATGCGTTGTGCAGCCGGGCCTCCGGCAGCACCTCGAAGAACCGGTCCCGCAGCCCGGCGGGCAGTTCCTCACCGCCGCTGAGCACCTGACGCAACGACGCACATTCCGCCGCTGCCGGCTCCGCCAGGAACGCCTGCAGCAGTGACGGCACGAACTCGGCGCTCGTCACGTGCTGGTCCCGGATCAATCCGGCCAGGTAGCCGGGCTCCCGATGCCCGCCCGGCCGCGCCACCACCACACACCCACCGGACACCAGCGGCAGGAACAGCTCCCACACCGACACGTCGAAGCCGATCGGTGTCTTGTGCAGCACCCGGTCCGAGATGCTGTTCCCGTACTGGACCTGCATCCACAGCAACCGGTTCACGATCCCGGCGTGCGACACCACCACGCCCTTCGGCGTGCCTGTCGACCCCGACGTGTAGATCAGGTATGCCGCCTGACCCGGCGACACCCGCACGTCGACGGCGCCGTCCGGCAGACCCGACACCTGCGGGTCGTCCACCGCCACCAACGGCACACCCAACCCGGCCGGCACCGTCCCGGCCGACGCCACGTCCGTCAGGACGCAGGCCGCACCCGCGTCCCCGATCATGAACGAGATCCGCTCCGCCGGCAGCTCCGGGTCGACCGGCAGATACGCCGCCCCGGCCTTCAACACGGCCAGCAACCCGACGACCAGCTCCGCGGACCGCTGCATCGCCACCGCCACCACGGATTCCGGGCCGACCCCACGGCTCGCCAGCAGCCGGGCCAGCCGGTTCGCCCGCCCATCCAGCTCGGCGTAGGACACCGGTACACCCTCGAACACCACCGCCGCCGCGTCCGGCGTCCGCGCCACCTGCGTCGCGAACAACCCCGGCAACGTCTCGGCCGGTACCTCCGCGGCGGTGTCGTTCCACTCGACCAGCACCCGATCCAGTTCGGCCACATCCGACACCGACACCGCGGACAGCGGCAGCGACGGGTCGGCCGCGACCGTCTCCATGACCCGCACCCATCGCCGGCCGATCGACGCCACGGACGCCGCGTCGAACAGGTCGGCCGCCCCGATCAGGCTGCCCTGCAGGCCCGCCGGGGCACCGTCCGCGTCGAACAGCTCCGACACCGTCAGGTCCAGGTCGAACTTCGCCGCCGACGCACCTGCCGCCGCGACGGTCTGCTCGTTGATGGGTGCGCCGGGAAGGTCCAGGACCGCGTCGGCGATGTTCTGCACGGTCAGCATCACCTGGAACAGCGGATGCCGTGCCGACGACCGGGCCGGGGACAGCTCCTCGACGAGTCGTTCGAACGGCACATCCTGATGCTCGAACCCGGCGAGGCTCGTCTCCCGGACCCGGCCCAGGAGTTCGACGAACGTCGGGTCGCCGGACAGGTCCGTCCGCATGACGAGGGTGTTGACGAAGAACCCGACAAGATCGTCCAACGCCTGATCGGTTCGCCCGGCGGTCGGCACGCCGATCGGAATGTCCGTGCCGGCGCCCAGCTTCGACAGCAACATGCTCAGCCCGGCCTGCAACAGCATGAACACCGTCACGCCCTGCGCCCGGGCAACCTCCACCAGGCGGGCGTGTGCGCCGGCCGGAACGGTCACCGGCACGCCGTGCCCGCGGTAGGTGGGCTCGGCCGGTCGACGCCGATCCGCCGGCAACACTAGTTCGTCCGGTGCATCCGCCAGGGCCTGCCGCCAATACGACACCTGCCGGGAGAGCAGGCTGTCCGGGTCGCCCTCGTCGCCGAGCAGTTCCCGCTGCCACAATGTGTAGTCCGCGTACTGCACCGGCAACGGTTCCCATTCCGGAACCTGACCCGCCAGCCGCGCCTGGTACGCCGTGGACACGTCGCCGGCGAGCGGCTCCGTCGACCAGCCGTCCCCGGCGATGTGGTGGATCACCACCACCAGCACCCGCTGGCCCGTGTCGTCGCTGAACAGCCAGGCCCGGATCGGTACCTCGGCCGCCAGGTCGAACGTGTGCCCCGCCGCCGCTGCCACCGCGTCTGCGAGGTCGGCGGCCGCCACTTCGACCGGTTCCAGCTGCCATTCCAGGTCCTCCAGCGCGGTCACCCGCTGGAACGGTTGGCCGTCGACCGCGGGGAACACCGTGCGCAGCACCTCGTGCCGGCCGATCACATCCCGCAGCGCCGCACCCAACGCCCCTGCGTCGACCTCTTCGGACAGGCCCAGCACCATCGGAATGTTGTAGGTCGCGCTCGGACCCTCCAGCTGCCAGAGGAACCACAACCGGTGTTGCGCGAACGACAACGGCAGCCACTCCGGCCGGACCCACGGCGCCAGCACCGACCGTGCCGTGCCGGCTCCCGGCAACCGCCCCGCCAGCCGCGCCGGGGTCGGCGCCTCGAACAACGCCCGCAGCGGCAGCTCCACACCGAACACCGCGCGGACCCGGCTGACGAGGCGCACCGCCAGCAGTGAGTGCCCACCCAGCGTGAAGAAGTCGTCGTCGACGCCGACGGCCTGGAGACCCAACACCTCCGCGAAGGCGAGGCACAGCAACTCTTCGCGGACGTTGGCCGGTCCGCGCCCGGCGCCGGCGGTCGCGGCGAAGTCCGGCGCTGGCAGCGCCTTGCGGTCCAGCTTCCCGTTCGGCGTCAGCGGCAGCGCGTCCAGCACCACCACCGCCGACGGCACCATGTACTCCGGCAACCGTTCACCGGCGAACCCACGCAGCACCGCCGGCAACCCGTCACCGGTGCCGTCCGCCGGCACCACGTACGCCACCAGGCGCTTGCCTCCCGCGGTGTCCTCACGAGCGACCACCGCAACCTGCCCGGCCTGCGGGTGCGCGGCGATCACGGCCTCGATCTCACCCGGTTCGATCCGGAACCCGCGGACCTTCACCTGCTCATCGACCCGGCCCAGGTACACGAGGTCACCGCCGGCGTCCCAGCGCACCACGTCACCGGTCCGATACAACCGTCCACCGCCGGTCGCATCGAACGGATCCGCCACGAACCGCTCCGCGGTCAGCCCCGCCCGGCCCACGTATCCCCGGGCCAGCTGCACTCCGGCCAGATACAACTCACCGGTGACCCCCACCGGTACCGGTGACAGCCGCTCGTCGAGCACATAGACCCGGGTATTCGCCACCGGCGCACCGATCGACGACGCCACGCGGGCGCCGGCCGCCAGTTCCTTGGCCGTGGCCCAGATCGTGGCTTCGG
This sequence comes from Dactylosporangium sp. NPDC049525, assembly GCF_040676755.1. NCBI lineage: Bacteria > Bacillati > Actinomycetota > Actinomycetes > Micromonosporales > Micromonosporaceae > Dactylosporangium > Dactylosporangium sp. NPDC049525. Next base: position 8,006 of record NZ_JBFAPO010000115.1, read on the forward strand.
TCGGACCGTACACGTTCGTCACGGCCGCGGCCCGCGCCACCAGCACATCGGCGAGTGCTTCCGGCAGCGCCTCGCCACCCACCAGCATCCGTACCCCGGCCCACATGTCGGAGCCGGTGTCGGTGTCGGTCACCAATGCCTGCCAGAGGCTCGGCGTGCCCTGCACCATGGTCGCGCCGGACGAGCGCACCAGGTCCTGCAACAGCCGCGGGTCGCGTACCTGCTCCCGCCCGGCCAGCACCACGACCGCGCCGTTCACCAGTGGCAGGAACAGCTCCAGACCTGCGATGTCGAACCCGATCGTCGTCACCGCGACCAGGCGGTCCCCTGCCCCGACGCCGAATCGTGCCTGCATCGCCGCCAGGAAGTTCGCCAACGATCCATGCGTCACCGCCACGCCCTTCGGCGTGCCCGTGGACCCCGACGTGTAGATCACGTATGCCACCTGCTGCGGCAGCACCGCGGCCGCCAGCGGCGCACCCGACTGTCCTGCCACGGCCGCCATGACCGCCGCATCGTCCAACGAGAGCGCCGGAACCACACCAGCGTCCACACCGGCTCCGGCCAGCACCGCGGTACACGCGGCATCCGTCAACGCACACGCGGCGCCGGCGTCGGCGACCATGAAGCCGACCCGCTCCGCCGGGAACTCCGGGTCCACCGGGAGATAGGCGGCCCCGGCCTTCAGCACCGCCAGCAACGCCACGACCATGTCGATTCCGCGGCTCAGGCACACCGCCACCACCGACTCCGCGCGCACACCATGGCCGATCAGGAACCGGGCCAACCGATTCGCGCGATCGTCCAGCTCGGCATACGACACCGGCACCACGTCAGACACGACCGCCGCCGCGTCCGGCGTCCGCTGCACCTGCGCCGCGAACAGCTCCGGCAACGTCGCGGCACCGACCTCGACCGAGGTGTCGTTCCACCGGCGCAACACCCGGACGAGCTCGGCCTCGTCCAGCACCTGTACCGCCGACAAGGGCGCCCGCACACCGGTGTCGAGGCCGGTCTCCAACGCCGACACCACACCGGAGACCGCGGTGAGCATCATTGTGACCACTGCGTGCGGATCGATCGGCGCGACCGCATCGACGACCAGCCCGAACCCGATGCCGTTGTCGTCGAAGGCCACAGACAACGGATAGTTCGTCCGCTCCCGTGACAGCACCTCACGCACCACGACCGCGGTGTCATCCCCGGCGGTGTTTTCCTGTGGCCGGTCGAGCGTGTAGTGCCGGTAGTTCAGCAGGGTCGTGAACAGCGGAACGTCGGCCGGCACCGCGCTCGCCCGCTGGGCCAGGGCGAGCGGGGTGTGCTCACGCTCCAGCAACCCGGCCAGCTGGCTCCGCATGGTGGTGACCGCGGCCAGGACGTCGAGGTCGCCGGTGCGCACCCGAACCGGCAGCGTGTTGATGAACAGACCCGGCACCCGGTCGGCGCCGGCGCCGGCGCTCATCCGGCCGAACAACACCGTCCCGAACACTACGTCTTCGCGGGCGGCTACAACGGCGAGGACCCGGGACCACGCCACGTGCATCACCGTCGCCGGGCTGGCCCCCAGCCGCCGGGACACCTCCCGCAACCGCACACTCAGACCGGCGTCGACATCGGCCTGTGCGCTCACGACGGCCGAACCGTCGCCGCGCACGTCGGTCACGCCGAACGCGGCGGTCGGTTCGTCGACCCCGGCCAGCAGCTCCCGGAAGTATTCCTCGTGGTCTCCGCCGATCAGGCCGGCGCGGGCCTGTGCCACGAAGGTGCGGAACGGCAACGGCGCGGCGAGTTCCGCGGTTCGCCCGGCCAGGATCGCGCGTACCTCGTTGTACACGATCTCCACCGCGGTGTGGTCTTCTGCCAGGTGGTGGATCCGCACCATCGTCAGCCACCGGCCGTCGGCCCGCGCGGCCACGTGAACGTCCACCAGCGGGGCGCGACCCAGATCCATCGACAGGCCCACCACCGACATCAGTTCGGCTGCCGGGTCATCGACGTCGGCGGCGATGTCGACCTCCGTCACCGGAAGGGTCGCCGACCGCCACACCACCTGCACCGGTTCCCGCAGCCCTTCCCACACCACCGAGGTCCGGAAGATGTCGTGCCGGTCGATGACCTGCTGCAGGGCGGCGACGAACTGGTCGAGACCGCTGCGGTCGGGCAGTTCGAACACCCGCGGCAGGGCGTACACGTCGTCACCGCCTGCGGCGAGCAGGTGGTGGAACAGGATGCCTTCCTGCAGCGGCGCGAGGGGGTAGATGTCCGCGACGTTCGCCGCGCCACCCTCGACCGTGCCGACCACGGCCTGGACCTCGGCCTCGGTCAGCTCGACCAGCGGCAGCATGTCCGGCGTGATGGCTTGCGCGTTGGCGGGGATCAGGTTCGGTGGGACCTCCGCCGCGGTGCCGCCGGCCGATGCTGCCAGTCCCGCCGGCGTCGAAGACAGGAACAACGCCCGCACCGACACCGACACCCCACGCACCCGCAACCACTCCACCAGGCGCACCGCCAGCAGCGAGTGCCCGCCGAGCGCGAAGAAGTCGTCATCGACGCCGACGGTGTCGACTCCGAGGACTTCGGCGAACGCCTGGCACAGCAGTTCCTCGCGGACGTTCGCCGGGCCGCGCCCAGTCCCCGCCGCCGACGCGAAGTCCGGCGCGGGCAGGGCTTTGCGGTCCAGTTTTCCGTTCACCGTCAACGGCAGCGCGGCCAGCACCACCACGGCGGAAGGCACCATGTACTCCGGCAGCCGGTCGGCGGTGTACCCACGCAGCTCGGTGGTCAGCCCGTTGCCGTCGCCATCGGCCGGGACCACATACGCGACGAGACGCTTGTCCCCTGTGGTGTCCTCGCGGGCGATGACCGTGGCCTGACCGACCTGCGGGTGAGCGTTGAGTACTGCCTCGATCTCACCCAACTCGATCCGGAACCCACGGATCTTCACCTGCTCATCCGCCCGACCCAGATACACCAGGTCACCGTCGCCGGACCAGCGCACCACATCACCGGTCCGATACAACCGGCCACCAGCCGCATCAAACGGATCCGCGACGAACCGGCCAGCCGTCAACCCACGACGACCCAGATACCCACGCGCCAACTGCCCACCAGCGACATACAACTCACCCACCACACCAGGCGGCACCGGCTGCAACCAGCCGTCCAGCACATACACCCGCAACCCCGCGAGGCCCCGCCCGATCACACTGTCGCCGACCTCACCAGCGGTCAACGGCCGATACGTGACATGCACCGTCGTCTCAGTGATCCCATACATGTTCACCAACCGCGGCCCACCACCATCCGGCCACCGATCCCACCACGAGCCCAACCGGGTCAGGTCCAACGCCTCACCACCGAACACCACCGACCGCAACGCACCACCCACCCGCCGACCGGCGGCAGCGGTGACCAGTTGGTAGAACGCCGACGGCGTCTGGCTCAGCACCGTCACCCGCTCCCGCTCCAGCAGATCCCAGAGCTCCTCCGGCGACCGCGACACCTCCGACGGCACCACGACGACCCGACCGCCGTGCAGCAACGCTCCCCACAACTCCCACACCGAGAAGTCGAACGCGAAGGAATGGAACCAACTCCATACATCGTCCGGACCGAACTCGAACAGTCCCCGCGTCGCCGCGAACAGACCCACCACATTCCGATGCGACACCACCACACCCTTCGGCGCCCCCGTCGACCCCGACGTGAACATCACATACGCCGCACCGTCCGCTGGCGTCGTCACCTCAGGACCAACCCCAGACAGTGATCCCAACACCCCCACTACACCCGGATCGTCCAGCTCCACCACCGGCACATCCACCGGCCCAACCGAACATTCGGACACCGTCAACACCAACACCGGTGCCGCGTCCGCCACCATCAAACCCACCCGCTCCGGCGGCAGTCCCGGATCCACCGGCAACCACGCGGCACCCGCCTTCCACACACCCAGCAATGCCGCAATCAGATCCACACCCCGCGGCAGACACACCGCTACCAGCGACCCCACGCCAACACCCTGGCCGACCAACAACCACGCCAACCGACTCGCCCGAACATCCAACTCCCCATACGACACCTCAACCCCGTCACACACCACCGCCACCGCACCCGGATCCCGCAACACCTGTGCCCTGAACAACTCCGGCAGCGACAGCGCCGGCACCTCAACCGCGGTGTCGTTCCACTCCACCAGCATGCGTTCCAGCGCGGCCGTGTCCAGCACCGGCACTGTCGACAGCGGTGCCCGCGGCCCGCCCTCGAGGTCCGCTTCCAAGGCCGACACCAGGCCCGAGACGGCGGTGACCATCATGGTGACCACGGCGCCCGAATCGATCGGCGCGACCGCGTCGATGACCAGTCCGAATCCGTCGCCGTCGTCGTCGACTGACACGGTCAGTGGGTAGTTCGTTCGCTCCCGCAGGAACACCTGCCGCACCCCGGCTGGGGTGTCATCGTCGGCGACGTCGCCGTCCTGTGGCCGGTCGAGCGCGTTGTGCCGGAAGTTGAACAGGGAGTTGAACAGCGCTGCGTTCGCCGGCAGGCCGCTCGCCCGCTGGGCAACGGCGAGGGGGGTGTGCTCGTGCTCCAGGAGGGCGGCCAGTTGGCTCCGCATCGCGGTGACCGCGGCCACGGCGTCGAGGTCGCCGGTGCCCATCCGCACCGGCAGCGTGTTGATGAACAGACCGACCCGGTCGGCGCCGGCGTTCATCCGCCCGAACAGCAACGTCCCGAAGACCACATCCTCGCGGGCCGCGACCACGGCGAGGACCCGCGACCACGCCACGTGCATCACCGTCGCCGGGCTGACCCCCAACTGCCGGGCCGCGTCGCGCAGCCGAACCGCCAGGTCCGGGTCCAGGACCTGGCTGGCCCGTACCAACCCGGACCCGTCACCGCGCACATCCGTCACACCGAACGCCGCGGTGGGCTCGTCGACGTCCGCGAGCAGATCGCGGAAGTATGCCTCGTGGTCACCGTTGACCAGGCTGGCTCGGGCCTGGGCGACGAAGTTGCGGAAGGGCAGTGGTGCGGTCAGCTCGTCGGTGCGCCCGGCGAGGACCGCCCGCACCTCGTCGTACACGATTTGCGCCGCGGTGTTGTCCTCCACCAGGTGGTGGATGCGCACCATCGCCAGCCGCTGGCCACCGACCAGTTCGGCCACGTGAACGTCGACGAGCGGGGCACGGCCCAGATCCATCGACCAGCCCACCGCCGACAGCAGCTCGGCCGCCGGGTCTCGGGCGTCGGCGGCGAGGCGGACCTCGGTGACCGGCAGCGTCGCCGACCGCCACACCACCTGCACCGGCTCGCGCAACCCCGCCCACACCACCGAGGTGCGGAGGACGTCGTGCCGGTCGATCACCTGCTGCAGGGCAGCGACGAACTGGTCGAGACTGTCCTGGTCGGGCAGTTCGAACGCGCGCGGTACGGCGTACACGTCGTCGCCGCCGTCGGCGAGCAGGTGGTGGAACAGCATGCCCTCCTGCAGCGGCGCGAGGGGGTAGATGTCCGCGACGTTGGCCGCGCCACCCGCGACGGTGCCGACGACAGCCTGGATCTCGGCCTCCGTCAGCTCCACCAGGGGGAGCATGTCCGGGGTGATGACCTGCGCGCCTTCGGGGATCAGGTTCGCCGGGACGTCGACGGTCACCGCTCCTGCGGCGGCGGCGAGCCCAGCGGGTGTGGGGGCGTCGAAGAGCCTTCGCACCGACACCGACATCCCGCGTACGCGCAGCCACTCCACCAATCGCACGGCCAGCAGCGAGTGTCCGCCGAGGGCGAAGAAGTCGTCGTCGACGCCGACGGTGTCGAGGCCGAGGAGTTCGGCGAAGGCCTGGCAGAGCAACTCCTCGCGGACGTTCGCCGGGCCACGACCGGTCCCGGCCGCCGACGCGAAGTCCGGCGCCGGCAACGCTTTGCGGTCCAGCTTCCCGTTCACCGTCAACGGCAACGCGGCCAGCACCACGACCGCAGACGGCACCATGTACTCCGGCAAACGATCCGCGGCGAAACCACGCAGCACGGCCGGCAGGTCGTCATTGTCACCGTCGGCCGGAACCACATACGCGACGAGGCGCTTGTCCCCGGCAGTGTCCTCACGAGTAATGACAGCGGCGTGCGCGACCTGGGGATGGGTGGCGATGACCGCCTCGATCTCGCCCGGCTCGATCCGGAACCCGCGGATCTTCACCTGCTCATCCGCGCGACCCAGATACACCAGGTCCCCATCCGCCGACCAGCGCACCACGTCACCGGTGCGGTACAACCGGCCACCAGCGTCGAACGGGTCCGCGACGAACCGCTCCCCCGTCAACCCCGGACGACTGACATAACCCCGGGCCAGTTGGACCCCAGCCAGATACAACTCGCCCGCGACCCCAGCCGGGACCGGCGCCAACCGGTCGTCAAGGACATAGACACGGGTGTTGAACACCGGACGACCGATCGGCACCGGTCCGGCCGCTGGGACAGCGCACTCGGTCACGTCGACCGACGCCTCCGTCGGGCCGTACAGGTTGAACAACCCCACGCCCGGCAGGACCTCGAAGAACCGGTCCCGGACCGCCGCACCCAACGCCTCACCAGAACACACCACGCGCCTGAGACCACCACACTCAGCTGCCTGCGGGACCGCCAGGAACGCCTCCAACATCGACGGCACAAAATGCACGGTGTCGACGTGTTCATCACGGATCAGCTCCGCCACGTAACCCGGGTCTCGGTGACCACCCGGGCGAGCAATCACCATCACCGCGCCCTGGATCAACGGCCAGAACAACTCCCACACCGAAACGTCAAACCCGAACGGCGTCTTGTGCAGGACCTTGTCTCCCGGCTGCAGCCCGAACCGAGCTTGCATCCACACCAGACGGTTCACAATCCCGGCGTGGGACACCACCACACCCTTCGGGACACCCGTCGACCCAGACGTGTAGATCACATACGCCGCCTGCTCCGGCACCACCAGCACACCCGGATCTGCGTCCGAACCTCCCTGGTCGTCGACGTGCACGACCGGCACACCCAACCCGGCCAACGTCCCGTCGGACACAACACACGCCGCACCGGCATCCGCCAACATGAACGCGATTCGGTCGGCCGGCAGGTCCGGATCGATCGGCAGGTACGCAGCGCCGGCCTTCACCACGGCCAGCAGCGCCACCACCATGTCCACACCGCGCGGCAGACACACCCCCACCACCGAATCCGGACCCTGGTTCATCAACAACCTGGCCAGACGATTCGCGCGACCATCCAACTCCGCGTAAGACAACGTCACACCCTCGAACACCACCGCCGGCGCATCCGGAGTCCGCGCCACCTGCGCCGCGAACAACCCAGGCAGCGTCGCAGCCGGCACGTCAGCGGCGGTGTTGTTCCATTCGCGCAGCACCCGGTCCAGTTCGGCCGCACCCAGCACCGCGACCTCGCACAGCGGCGTCCGGGTGCCACCGTCAAGACCGGCTTCCAACGCTGGGACGAGGCCAGTGACCACTGTGGACAGCATCGCTGCGACTGCCTGCGGGTCGATCGGTCCGACCGCGTCCACGGTCAGCCCGAAACCATTGCCGTCATCTTCGATCGACACCGTCACCGGGTAGTTGGTGCTCTCCCGGGAATACACGGTGCGGACGCCCACGAACCCGTCTGGCCCGTCGGCGTTACCCGGCCTGCCGGCGCTGTTGTGCCGGTAGTTGAGCAGCGTGGCAAACAACGGCAGGTCGCCCGGCACCGCACTGACCCGCTGCGCCAACGCCAACGGCGCATGCTCATG
>NZ_JBFAPO010000116.1:0-14074 GCF_040676755.1 Dactylosporangium sp. NPDC049525
CGCTCGATCTGGGTCTGGTCGATGGTGGCGCTGACCTCTATCGCGTGGCTGTGTGCCCATTGGTCGATGAGCGCTGCTGCGACGGTGGCCAAGGTAGGCGCCGGCAGAACGCGGCACAAGCCGCCTTCAACCCGTCTGGGGCAGTGGCAGCGTCGTTGAAGTACTGATCTCGAGTTTCGGCCGACCGCAGGGCTGGATATCACAACTGCCCGCATGCCGAGCGCCGCGCATGCTATCGGCCGTGGAGCAGGCCACCAATGGCTCGGTCGGCAGCAGCAGCAGGATCACCGGCTGACCCACCGACGAGCGAGGCCAAGATCTGTCGGGCGGCCGGACGTGCGCTTGGCATTTTGCTGAGTCCTGCCTCGACAAGCTTGATTAAGTCTCGAGGCACGCCAGCGAGGCTTGGCTCCCCATCGATGATCTGAAACATGATTTTAAAGTATGGAGTGTCCTCGTCTCCGAACGGCGGATGGCCGGTTGCCGCAAAGACGATCATGCCAGCCCATGAAAAGATATCCGACGCGCTGGTAACTTCCTGCTCCTGGAACTGTTCGGGAGACATGTACATCGGGGTGCCGACAGGAGCGCCAACTCTGGTGTGGCGAGTTAGAGAGCTAAGCGACCGGGCGATGCCGAAATCGATGACCCTTGGACCGAAGTATGAAAGCATGACATTCGACGGCTTGAGGTCTCGGTGCACGATCCCGGCGTCGTGAATCGAGATGAGCGCCGCCGCGCTGCCGATGGCAAGCGCCTTTGCGTTCGCCGCGGACAGTGGGCCGCTGCGAGCAACCTCAGCTTCGAGGGTCGGTCCTTGGATAAACTCTGTGGCCAAATACGGGATAGGTCCATCCGTAACTGCCTTGATGACCTTCGCTGTGTACGTAGCATCCAAGCGTGCGGCATGCTGAGCCTCGATATCAAATCGACGCAGGAAAACTGCGTCGTGTGCAAGGTCTGCACGAATGACTTTCAGCGCCACGTAGCTACCATCTTGATCGCGCGCCAGGTAGACGGTGCCCATCGCACCCTCGCCGAGTCGGCTCACGAGGGTGTAGCTGTCTATTGTTCTGGGGTCTCCCCTCTCAAGAGGGAATCCTGCCGGGCTGGCGCCAGAGTTTCTTGGTGGGGCCACATCCGAGCGGTCGCCCGAGGCGGGCGATGGCGGGAGTGTCTGCGCGACCGATGGCGAGGTGCCTGCTGGTGTCCTGCCTGCGGCCTGGGCGGTCGCCGACTGAATCGGTCGAATGTTGTCAGCAATTGGCCCTTTCTGACCTTGGATGATGTCGAATTCAACGCGCTGACCATCGACGAGCTCTCGGTATCCGTTGGTAGAAATTTTGGAATAGTGTGCAAAAATGTCAATTTTGGTGAAGTCCTGCGTAATGAAACCAAAGCCTTTTTCGCTGTTCCACCACTTCACGAAACCTTGCACCATGTTCGCGTCCTCAGCTTCCGGCGGGGGCGTCGATCACTTCTACGTACAACGGAGTGGCAAGCAGGTACTCTCGACGACAAGATTGAACGTCAAGCAGTCCGCGGGATATAACTCGGGCGAGAAATTCGACGCGCTGCGGCATGCGGTAGACCTCCGCGGCCGCTAAGGCCAGGCTGCGAGCCAGTCCATCGACGCCGGCATGAGCCGTGGTGACTCCGAAATCAGTATTTAACGCCTGTCGAATCACGTAGGGGTGTGAGCCGATCCGACCCTCCGACGGCGGCATTCCAATCAAATGGCTTGTGGAACCCCCGAGCGTTACGAGACTGTCGGTGGTATACCCACAAAACAGCACTGTCTCATCGCCAACCGGACTCCAATCCATGTCCATCTGGGCCTTGATGTATCCATGGGTGGCGGTGGCGTCTCCGATGGCATGATGTCGTTTCACGTGTTCCTCAATCAGCGCGAGTTTCGCCAACCGACTGCGTTGACGTAGCGCTGGATCGACGCTAGGACTACTTAGCGTCAAGCTAAGGAGCTTCACGTCGAGCTTGAGTTCAGCGGCAAGGCTGCGGCGTGCGGGCTCGCCGATCTGATCAAATAGCATTTGCAATTTCACTTCGGACAGGTAGACCAAGTACCGCAGCGCACGGTCATCCTGATTGTTTCGCCGGAAGATCACTATTAACCCTTTCGGCAGTTGTTGTGATACCGACGTGAGCATACAGAGGCCAGCCAAGGAGGGCGCGTGGTAGATGGGTACTAGATTCGAGGGTAACCGTCAACGTCTGTCAATTGTCGGATATCACCCTAAATCGCCTTCACGCCAGGTCCGCCATATACGACAATGTCGTTAGCTCTGGCTATATGCCGACCAAGATCAGCGCGTTCATCGGCAGATCCGGTAGCCCGACAGGAAGATCGACGCCCTGATCGCGGCATGAGGTCGCACGTGATCAAGGGCCGCTGCGGTCGGTTTGGTCGGCCTTGCGGGCGGGTTACGGGGTCCAGACGGTCACATTGAAGGTGATCTTGTCCGGGTGCGTCGGTGCGCCGTCGATCGTCACGACCTCCAACAGCGCCACGTTGTCCGCGCTGGTTCGTACGCAGATCAGCGTCTTCGGCTGCAGCTGGCCGTATGGGATCGCTCCGCCGTACGTTCCTTCGCTGCGGCATCCCGCGAACGAGGCTCGCTCGCTTGGCACCAGTTCTGCCCACGCAGTCGCCCGCAGTCCCTGAAAGTCCTGGCCGAGCAGGACATCGGGGCCATTGCCGCAGTCCGCGTTCGTCATCCGCCAGTCCGGCGCGTTGGTGTCCAGGTCGGCGCAGTACAGGAACGGGAGGGTGAGCGTTCCGCTTCGAAGCTGCCGCCCGATCGCCGGGCCCGGGTCGGCCTGGACGACGGGATTCGCGGCCAGCACCTGAAGCAGGCCGTTTTCGGCGCGCAGCCGGTCGATCGTCGCTTGCTGATCAGCAATGGTTCGCCGGTTGGCGTCATTCTCCTTGTTGGCCGCACCCAGCAGGCAGCCGAGGATTGGGCTGGCCAGGATCCCGGCCAGTCCGATCACGGCAACGACGGCCTGGAGGCGGCGGGTGCGGCTGCTCTCCGAAGGCGTCGAGGTGGCGTCCGGTGCCGTCTCGGATGATCCGTCTGTCAAGGTGACCTCCACGAAACGGCGCTCGTCATCGAAAACGGCCGCAGCCCAGCGAAGGGTAACGATGCCGTGCCAGTCACGGCTTTCCGTCGGCACCGGGATTCCGTAGGGTCAAGCGGCGGCCGTGGCGGCGCGGTACGGCCGGGACCTGTCCGACCCGTTCGGCCGGCAGCGACGCCACCGTGGCTGGACACCCGGTTCCTCAGCGCCGTGCTGGATCGTCCTTAAGAACCTCGGGTTACTCCGACCAAGCTTGATCACGCGATTTGGCGGTGGCAGTCCGGTCGGGGCGCCGCCCCCGCGAACGGGTGCCGCGACCGGCACACGGATAGCACGCCGGGTGTGTCCAGCCCCATGAGCGCGGCAGCACGAAGGCCGCTGTGCCGTCTCTGCTGTGGCATCGGCTCGGTGGCGCGCCGCAGCAGAGACGGCAGCGTCGCCGGCGGCACCGGTCAGCGCATCGTCCGGAAGGCGCGTCGTACCTGGTCGACGAACAGCTCCGGCTGTTCGAAGGCGGCGAAGTGGCCACCGCGGGGCGGCTGTTCGTAGAAGCGGAGGTCGGGGTAGTACGACTGGCACCAGCGCCGTGACGGCCGGAAGATCTCGCGCGGGAAGGCCGAGAAGCCGACCGGCACGGCGAGCGGTTCGAACCGGCGAGCGCTGCGGCCCGATGGCCGGGCAAAGCCGTCCTCCCAGTAGATGCGGGCTGACGACGCGGCCGTTGCGGTGTGCCAATAGACGCTGATGTTGTCGAGCATCTGGTCGCGGCTGAGTGCGTCGAGGGGATCACCGTCGTGGTCGGTCCAGGCCCAGTACTTCTCGGCGATCCAGGCGCACTGGCCCACCGGGGAGTCGACCAGCCCGTAGCCGACGGTCTGCGGGCGGGTCGCCTGTTCCAGGGCGTAGCCGCTGCCCCATTCCCTGTGATCGGCGGCGTCGGCCAGGCTCTGCCGCTCGAAGTCGGTCAGGTCTTCATTGGCGATTTGGTCGCGGCCGGCCACCGGCAACATGTTGAGGTGGATGCCCACCAGGCGCTCGGGCCGCTGTGTCGCCAGCGCCGTGGTCACCATCGCTCCCCAGTCGCCGCCCTGCGCGCCGAACCGCTCGTAGCCCAGCCGGGTCATCAGCGTCGCCCACGCCCGGGCGATCCGCGCCGGCCCCCAGCCCTGCTCGGCGGGCTTGGCGCTGAACCCGACGCCCGGCAGCGACGGGCACACCACGTGGAATGCGTCGCGCGCCTCGCCGCCGTGGGCAACGGGGTCGACCAGCGGCTCGACGACGTCCAGGAACTCCACGACCGAGCCCGGCCAGCCGTGCGTCACGATCAGCGGCAGCGCATCCGGGTGGGGTGAGCGCAGGTGCATGCAGTGGACGTCGAGGCCGTCCAGCTCGGTGGTGAACTGCGGCACCCCATTGAGCCGGTCCTCCAGGCGCCGCCAGTCATAACCGCTTTGCCAGTACCCGCACAGTTCCCGCAGCCAGTCCAGGGGCACACCCTGGCTCCAGCCCGCCACAGTCGCCGGTTCCGGCCACCGGGCGTGCGCCAGCCGCTGCCGCAACTCGTCAAGCGCGTCCTCGCCAACGCTGACCGTGAACGGGGCCACCTCGCCGCCCATCCCGCCACCGTAACTCCGGACGGCAGCCAACATCGGCAGCAGGTTCCGATGCGACGCGATATCACCCGCGGCGTCCTGCTCGGCCAGCAAGGCGGCGACTACGCGCATCGGGCAGCGACCTGCGGGCTGCTGTCGGTCCTTGAGGGTCTTGTCGCGCTTGGTGGTTCTGCCGACGTCGTGGCGGGTGGCGGTGGTCTTGCTCTTGGATCCTGGTGGGCGTCCGGGGCTGGTGTGCCGGGTGTTCGGCCTGGCTTCGTCCGTGACTTCGGCGGTCTGTCCCGCGAGGAGTGATTGATCTTGGTGGCTGGCGTAAACGGTCTCGTCGAGGTGGGACAGGATGTCTTGGTGATCGTTCGTGCCTCGTCAGCCGCCGTTGATGTTCTCCAGCAAGCGACTCGGCGCTTCACCGGACTTGCCTCCGGCGCTGCTGCGTTTGTGCGGTCGCCCGGGACCATCGCGTTCATTGCTGTGAATGGTCAAGAAGTCCAGGGCTGGTGCTGGGGATACGTGTTGGCCAGACCGGACGGGAACAGCATGCTTTACCTGCACAACCTAGAGGTGCTCGAGTCCTGTCGGGGCCAAGGCATCGGTCGAGGGTTGTTGCGCTCGTTCATGGAGGCTGGCGCACAGCTCGGCGCCCGCAAGATGTTCCTCATCACAGGGGAGGACAATCTGGCCGCGCGTCGCCTCTACGAATCAATGGGTGCCGGTCTGGCAACTCAGGGGCCGACCGTGAACTACTGGTTTTCTCTGCCACCGAATACGTCCGGTCCTGGGAACGCTTCGCCTGACAAGGGGTCAACGTGCGAGTAGCACGCGCTTCCGCAGGAGGTCGAAGCTGGCTCGGATCATGACGAACATCGGTCGCCTTTTGCGGGACAGAACCGACTTCGGGACCCGTTTTTCGGCGTGCTCGGGTCCCACCACCCGACGTCCGATTCTGTTGTTCGCGAGTTCGGGACCCACCCATGTGGATGATTGGCGGGCGAGCTCCGGTTGCGGCAGATCCGTGTGCAATCGAATGAGAGCGCTCAAGATTTTGATCGAAGAGTTTCAGATTCCGTCGTTGCCGGAAGCCTTGGCAAGGCTGCTAAAACGGCGTCGTAGACGTCGATGTCGCATCGGTTGTCTTTGGGTGGCGGCAGCTTAGCTGGCAGACCGGCAGTGGGCAGTCCCCACAAGACCTGGGCGGCGCCGACGCGCTCAACGGCCTGGTACCACTGCCGCAGAGGTTCGATCAGCCGGACATGGAGGTCGAAGTTGCGACGGCGCCGGACGGGGTCGGCGTCGCGTCGCCGGCGAAGCTCCTCTTCCGTGGGCGTGGAAACCAGTATGAGATCTGCGAACCCGAGCTTTCCATCCGCTACGGCTCTGCGGTGAACATCGATCTCGGCCTGCCAATGTCGCCACGACAGCTCCCCGATACGAGCGAGTGACCAGGCGTAATGCAGCTTCAGTGGATCATCGTCACAGACGGCCAATCCGCTGCGGCGCTCTTGGTGCTCAGCCTGCAGCCACCGCCGAGTGTTGACCTCGCACCAGAAGGCCGCCTGTTCGGCGGGCGACGGTCCGGGCATGTCCTCGCCGCTCGGAACGTACTCGGGCACTGTGTGCTCTGGGAAGTGCCGAAGACACCATGTCGACTTTCCGGCCGCACTAGGCCCCGTCACGACAATGATCACCCCATCGTTCTACCTCAAGCAGTCGCGATAGGCGACGCTCGCCGACGAAGGTATGTCGATGGGTCACAGCGGGCAACTGCCTGGAGTGAGGTCGTCCAATGGCCAATTGCCAGGGCGTCGGCAAATCAGCGTTCGGGCACCTGCGGGTTCAAGTGCATTGGCCGGATCGGTCAACGCGTGCGCCTGCAAGTACGAGTTGGCCTCAGCCCTTCGTTATGGGCTGCCCACATGGTGGGTCAATAGAGAACAGGTGCCGTCTGAGCTGGGAAGATAGGACTTGTCTAGGGTCATATCCATCCCGCCCGGGGGGCACCTGCATGGTGAAGCGTACCGGAGCGCGCCCGAAGATCGTGGTGAGTGGTGACGGGCGTGGCGTGGTCAGCCATGCCGGTGCCCGGCTCCTCGCCGATGTCGCCGCAGTGACCGGCCTTAGCCGACGTCAGATCGCGCTCTTCGAGTCTCCCATCGTGTCGAGGTCGCGGACGGCGAAGCTGTGGTGTGCCCACTCCTCGTTGAAGATGACCCGCAGGCACGCGGAGGCGGCACGAGGGGCCGGCGAAGGCCAGCCGGACGGCACCTCCGGCTCACGGACCCGGTCCAGGTCCTCCTGGGTGGCGGTGGCGAGAAACTCCCGCACCTCGGCCACCCGGTCGGCCCGGACCGCCGCCACCTCGGCGAGGCTCGGCTCGGCAGCCAGGTCCATGCCGAGGTCCGCGCCGTTGGTGATGAACGCCGCCGGCAGCCCGAGCGGATGGTACGGCCGGTCCCGCCCCAGCACCGCCTGGCCGAACCACAGGTCGGTGACCATCACCAGATGCCGCAGCGTCTGCACGAACGACCACTCCCCGTCCACCGACCGGTGAACGTCCTGCTCCGGCATCGATCCCGCCCGCGCCATCGTCGGCGCCCAGAACGCCTCGACCGTCTCCCACGCGATCCGCATACCGTCCGGTGTGGACGGACGCAGTCGCGTGCGCTCCGGGTGCAGACGGTCCAGCTCGGCCTCGACCAGCGGTGCAACCTCGACGCCGTTGACCCGCAGCCCGTCGATCACCCCGTCGAGGTCGGCGCCGTTGAGCAGGGCACCGCGGATCCGGACACCGCTCAGATCCACCTCGCGAAACACGCTGCCCGCAAAGTTTGTCTCGATGAACTCGGTGCCGCTCAGGTCATCCGGTCCGCTATAGGTTGCCATCGCCGGATCCTAGCCTCAGCCCTTCGTTATGGGCTGCCCACATGGTGGGTCAATAGAGAACAGGTGCCGTCTGAGCTGGGAAGATAGGACTTGTCTAGGGTCATATCCATCCCGCCCGGAGGGCACCTGCATGGTGCGGCGTACCGGAGCGCGCCCGAAGATCGTGGTGAGTGGTGACGGGCGTGGCGTGGTCAGCCATGCCGGTGCCCGGCTCCTCGCCGATGTCGCCGCAGTGACCGGCCTGACCGCGGCGTGCAGCGATGCGCTCGCCGGTGTGCGGCAGCGTCGCGGTGGTCACGATCCTGGTCGGGTCGCGGTCGATCTGGCCGTCATGCTGGCCGACGGTGGTGAGGCGATCGCGGACCTGGCCGTGCTGCGGGACCAGGCGCAGTTGTTCGGGCCGGCCGCGTCCAACCCGACCGCGTGGCGGCTGCTGTCCATGATGGACAGTGACATGCTGCGCCGGCTCGCCACCGCGCGGGCGCAGGCGCGGGAAACCGCTTGGGCGCAACGGATCGACGTCCGTAGTAGGCTGCCGGAAACGACCGCGGCCGGGCTACCCGTTCCCGGCCTGGTCCTCGATCTGGACGCCTCCATCGTCATCTGCCATTCCGAGAAGGAGGCGGCCACCCCGACCTGGAAACGCTCGTTCGGCTACCACCCGCTGTTCTGCTTCCTGGACAACACCCGCGAAGCGCTTTCCGGGACGCTGCGTGAAGGGCGGTCCGGGTCGAACACCACCGCCGACCACATCACCGTCCTGGACGACGCGCTCACCCAGATCCCGGACCAGTTCCGGCACGGGACCCCGATCCTGATCCGCGCCGACTCGGCCGGCTGCACCCAGGGTCTGCTCGCCCACATCCGTGGCCTGCGCGGTGACGGTGTCGACGCCCGATTCTCCATCGGAGTCGCGATCACCGAACCGATCCGGCAGGCGATCCTGACCGCCAAAACGCACAGTCGGTGGGTGCCGGCCCTCGACAGTGACGGGGAACCCCGTGACGGCGCCGACGTGTGCGAACTGACCGGTCTCGTCCCGGACGACGGCTTCCCGCCCGGGACCCGGTTCATCGCCCGCCGCGAAGTGCCGCACCCGGGTGCCCAACTGTCGCTGTTCGACACCGTCGAAGGCTTACGCCATCAGGTCATGGCGACCGACACCCCAGCCGGTGGCGGTCGGTGCAGATCCTCGAGGCCCGCCACCGCGGCCACGCCCGCGTCGAAGACCGCATCCGCACCGGGAAAGACACCGGCTTCGGCCGGTTCCCCTCCCGCGTCTTCGCCATCAACGCCGCCTGGCTGCAACTCGCGTTGACCGGCATCGACCTGCTCTCCTGGACCCAGATGCTGCTCCTGCACGGCGACCTCGCCGTCGCCGAACCGAAGAAGCTGCGCTACCGACTGCTGCACGTCGCCGCACGCCTCACCACCTCGGCCCGCCGCATCCGCCTTCGCATCGCCGAACATTGGCCCTGGGCAACAGATCTCGTCGCTGCGTACGGCCGTCTCGCCGCACTGCCCCGACCGGTCGGCTGAACCAACCCAACCGACCCTGCGATCAGCCCTGGAGGAACCCGGCCACGCGCCGGACCACCGTCACGCCCAAACGCCGAACCCCGGACCAAGAAAGATCAACTCTCAGAACGCCGCCCTTGATCAACACTTAGCGAAAGACCGAGGTTGGTGATGGACCGGGCGACGTAGTCGGGCGATCGTGAACACCGCCTCTACCGCCGCCGCGGCTGACGGCGGCCGACGGCGGCAGATCGGCGAGAAGAAGGGCTCAGCTCGCCAGCGCGAACCGCTCCGCGTGGATCTGCAGCGGCGGCACCTTGAGCTGACGCAGGCTTTTCAGCACCGCGTCGGTCATTGCTGGCGGGCCGCATACGAACACGTCCCGCTCCAGGATGTCCGGAACGAGGCGCACCAGGTTCTCCGGGGCGAACGGGATGTTCGGCGGGTTGCCCGCGCCGGTGCGGCCCGAGAGCACGTGGACCTGCGCGCCCTTCATCCGCGCGAGCTGCTCCATCTCCGGGAGGAGCACCGCGTCGGCAAGGCTCTGTACGCGGTACAGCACCGCAATCGGCCCGGAAAGCTCCTCGAGCAGCGCCCGGATCGGTGTGACCCCGACCCCGCCGGCGATCAGCACCGTGCCTTCGCGGGTCTTGTGGATGCTGGTGAAGGCGCCGTACGGCCCCTCGGCGAAGACCCGCGTCCCGACCGGCACGTTGCGCAGCCCGGCACTGGTCTCGCCGACGGCCTTCGCGGTGAGGCGCAGCGCGTTGTGGCCGGGCGCCGCCGACAGCGAGAACGGGTTGGCCTTCCACCAGCTGTTGTACCCGACGAACCGCCAGATGAAGAACTGCCCGGCGCGCGCACCCAGCTTGTCGAGGTCCTTGCCGGTCATGTGGACGGAGACGACGTTGTCCGCCTCGGGCACGACCGCGGCGACCCGCAGCTGCATCCCGGCGTTGCGGCGCAGCGGCATGATGATCCGGCCGGTGATCAGGGAGAGGCCGGCGAAGGCCCAGAGGCTCCACCAGTACACGGCGGACACGGTGGTGGCGGTGAACGTGGAGGCCTCGTACATCTGGTGGATCAGCGCCAGCACGATCGCCACGTAGAGCAGCACGTGCACGGCGTGCCAGGTCTCGTAGGAGAGCTTGCGGCGGGCGAGACGCACGGAGAGGCCGGCGGCGACCGCGATGATGCCGACAGCGATGAAGCCGATCATGGTCGGACCCATGCCGATGAGGTTGGACGCCTGCTTCAGGAAGGTGCTGTTGTACGCCTGGGCGTAACCGAGCATCACGAACGTGGGGTGCAGCAGCACCAGCCAGAACAGCGAGAAGCCGGTCCACCGGTGCCAGGAGGTCAGCCGGTCCATGCCGAGCCGGCGGTCGAGCCACGGCAGCCGGGCGATGAGCACCAGCTGCAGCAACATGGCGAGGGCCGCGTGCAGGCCGAGGAACTTCCCGGTCGCGTGCAGCGCGTTCTTCGCCGGGTCGGTGGCGAAGAACAGCACCTCGATGATGATCAGGTTGAGGATCACCGCCCCCCACAACGCCGCCATGGCCTGGACCCGCGGATGCCCGAGGGCAGAGCCGCCGCCGCTCCTGGTCGCGACCGGTCCTGTCACGCTCTGATTCGCAGCCGTCACGGCGTTCTCCCCTTGTGTCCACGATGCGCAGACGATGCCTGCGTACAGGTACGCATGCGGGGCCGGGCCGGTTCAATCAGGCGAACGGGGGGTCGGGGCGGCGCGTGACCGCCCCGGACCCGTCCGGCCTACTGTGGGGGACGCCCGAAGCGCCTGGCGCCGAGCGAGCGCTGGCCGGAGCCCGGGCCGGTCGACAGCGGCGCACACAGAGCCGACGTGCCGCCCGCGCTCCAGGTGGTCGCGGCGCCTGAGTGTGTACCGGCGGGTGCGGGATCACGCCGTTGCCGGGCCTCGGTCGGTGCGGTGGGCGGTGCCCTGCTCGGTCGCGGTGGCGGCGATGCGCTGCAACGCGGCTATGTGACGGCCCAGTGCGGAGCGGCCAGTGGTGCTCAGCCGGATCCAGGTGCGCGGCCGCTTGCCGACGTAGCCCTTGTCGACCTCGACGAACTCCAGGTTCGTCAGCGTCGCGACCTGCTTGGACAGTGCCGAGTCGGATAGTCCGACGGTGTCGCGGACGAAGCCGAACTCGGCCCAGTCGGTGGCCGCCAGCAGTGACACGATCGAGAATCGGGTCGGATCGAGCAGCGTCTGCTGCAGTCCCTCAGTCGCCATCGCGGCCTGTCTCCTCATCATGTTCCCGGTAGGCCTGCTCGACGGCCCAGCGCAGACCCAGCGCGAGCAGCAGGCCGACGACGACCCCGGTGACCGTGTGGCTCCATTGCCAGTGGGTCTGCTCCGTCATCTGGTGCAGAGCGAACTCGACGGCGATGATCGCGACGATCCCACCGATGGTCACCACGGAGACGCCGGTCGGCGGCCGCCCCCGCGCCGACGCGCGGTAGCCGAGGGCGGCCCCGACCGGCCTGAAGCGCACCGCGAGCGCGAGGATCAGCAGCGCGGCGATCACGCCGAGGCTGATCGCCCCGGATGCCGATGGAAACAGGTCCTGGGCGAGTCCTTCCACCGGCAGTACCACGCCGCTCAGCCATCGCAGCCAGCTCGGCGGGCGCACGCGCGCCGCCTGATGGCGGCGGGTGGTCAGCTCCCGCAGATACCGCGCCGCCTGCTGGGGCGTGGGCTCATCGTCAGGCGGTGGCATGGTCGGTGGCGCTGTCGGCTGGTGCGGTGGCACGCTCGTGTTCCCTCCGGAGGACCCGCAGGATCAGCCACTGGTCGCACCAGATGCCCACCGGCACGACCACGAACATGAGGAGCCCGATCACCAGGTGCGGGTGCGGGCCGGTGTAGAGCCGACCGAGCAGCATGCTGAACAGCCCGCGCATGACCGCCAGGCCGATGGCGAGCACCCGCGTGCGGGGCGAGCGCAGCACGGCACGCGTGTAGCGGAACCGCCGGCGCAGCACACTGACCCAGAGCACGAGGTGCAGCAGCAGGATCCCGAGTGGCAACAGGCTGCGCGCCGGGCTGCCGCTGGGGGCTTCGTGGCTGATGTCGTAACTGGCCACCAGCGCCCCGGCCAGCACCAGATACCACACCGGCAGGCCCTGGATCCGCTGGTCCGACTGATCGGCGGCGGTGGTCATACCGGCTCCTTCCCTAGCAGTCATGTACTTTCCTCAAGGGAAAGCTACTCTCCAGTTTCCACTCAGGCAAGTGACATTGCCCGGGCGCCGATCACCACATCGTCGATGCCTACTCGATGCCGGGAGTGCGGCAAGTTTTGAAGATCCACAGTCCGAGCAGGCCGGGAAGTGCGGTTAGAGGAAGTCATTCGGGTTGGTCGACAGTGGTACGGTGATCACGCCTCGGCCCCAGATGCCCTAGCCCGAGAATAGGCACTTGGGCGGCACGTCGGGCTCACATGATCACGTGCACTGTCATTGCCACGCGCGCACCGGCCCTGTAGATCAGGCCGGCGGGAGTGGCGTACCGAGCAGGACGACCGCCGACAAGTACAGGACGCCGTGGTCATGAGGGCGCTGGGCGAGCCGACGGTGTTCTGGGAGCCACTCCGTCGACGCCTGCAGGAAGGATTGCACGGCCAGCTTGTCGACCTCGTGGCAGCTGTCCCTGCAGTGCCGGTCGGGACGAGCGCCTTCCGGGTCCTTGACGTGCTGCTCTGGATGGAGCACCACTGACCTCGTTACTGCGCTCCCGGACGGGCGGCATGAGTGGAAGCCGGTACCACGTCCGTTGCGCCAGTCCAGTCGTTCCGGCTGTTGTGCCTGCCGGGGTGAACTGCCAAGATCCCGCGATGGATTCGATCAAGATACCGGCGGTGGCGGCCAGGTGCTGAGCCGGCGCGTCGCGACTTGCCGGCTCATCCTGGTGCCGAGAGTGCTGCGAAGGATCGGCCCGTCGGTGCGTCCGTCGACAGCACGTTCGATGGCTCGGGCTACGACGGACGGCAGCGGGATGAGGACGACCTCGCCGCGGACGTGTAGGACGCGATGGCCGTGTCCTCGCCGAGGTCGCTGATGCTCGCTGCAGCCGAGCATGCGCAGTCGGCCACTGCCCTGACACCTGTCCACGTCGGCAATACGACAGCCTCAGACCCGGCAACACGGACTGACAACGACACACCGAATGACTCCAGCGCAAACGTCGTCCTGATCGAGACTGGACCTCAACTGCTGCAAGTGATCTTCGGCAGCTGAGGTGACGCCAAGACCATCCGTATCGCGGCTATTAATTGAATGGATTTACGACGGCAGCCGGCCAGGTTTAGTCGAGGTGATCGGTGGGGTCACTCTCATTTGCAGGCTGCTCGTCTGTGGTCGGGGCCTGGCTCTCATTTAGCATGCGCCCTGCCATTCACCGCGGCATCGAGTAGCTCCAGCGAGGTCTGCCTAGCTCGAAGCGTCGCATGCGGCGACCCTGGCGATGGGTTGGGTGGCAGGTCGGCGTAGGTGTCCTCGTCTTCGAAGAGCGACGGCCACCGAGTCATAACGGGGGGCGCGTCTAGGGCGGAGCCAGCGGGTGGTGCATGCGCCGCCGCAGCCGTTGCGCCTACGTGGTCTATCTCGGTCGTCGACGCTCCCACATTTGGTGCCGCTGCTGCCGTAGGCGGGCCGATCCGTTCGGCGGATTCGACGTTGAATTCGCGGTCGATCGGCACGGGCACCTCCACGTGACCGACCACGGCCGCTCCGGCCCGGCGCAGGAGATCCTTTGTACTAAGCTCGTACAGTTCCCGTTGGGCCGCCAGCTCGATGGACAGCAGCTCGTCGTACGTCGTACGGCCGGTCAGCACCTTGAGGATTACCGGCAGGGCGTCGACGAGGATGAAGAAGATCCGGATCGCCCACTGGGTCACCCGGACGTACCCGTTCTCCGACACCAGCTCGTCCAGCGTGCG
>NZ_JBFAPO010000117.1:0-13203 GCF_040676755.1 Dactylosporangium sp. NPDC049525
GGCGTGCGCCGGGCTGGCCCCCTGGCCGCCCGGGCCCCCCCCCCCCCCCCGCCCGGCCGGTTTGGCCTGGCCCTTGGGCGCCACCCCCCCCCCGGGGGGGGGGGGGGCCCGCCCCCCCCCCCCGGCCGGATAGGCGCGGGCGCACCTGCGGTCGACGAGTCCGTGCCGGGTCCCGAACGCGGCGACGGCCTGCCACTCCGAAAGGTGCGCGATGGTCGGCAGCGGCATACCCGGCGGCTCGGCGAACACGTCGACGGACGTGAACGGTTCGCTGCCCGCCAGCCACCAGGACAGGGACCGCACCGCTGAGCGCAGCGGGTGTTCGCACCAGTACGGGACGAGCCCGGCCCGCAGGACGTGCCACGCGTCGAGGAGGCGGCCGCATTCCACGACCAGCCGGCCACCGGTGCGCTCGCCGGCGCGCAGCCATTGCCGGTACAGGTCGGCGACGGCGCCGCTCAGGACGTCCGGGTGCCGGTACAGGACCTGGCGGACCGGGTGACCGTGCGCCGAGGCGTACCGGCGCAGGTCCTCGACGAGGGCCCGGTCGACGGCCCGTTCGCCGTCGCTGTCCTGACGGGGCGCCCGGCCGCGCAGCGAGCGTTCGTCGCGGTAGTCACCGGGGCCGAGGCCGCTGGCGCGGCTGCCGAGCTGGAAACTGTAACCGTCGTCGCCGGGTGACGTCTGCCAGCGGCTGACGTCCCGCACGACGACGACGGGCGCGTCGGGGTGCAGCCGTTCGGCGATGAACCGCCGGTACGCGACCGGCAGGCGCCGCCAGCGCACGACGGCGTACGCGGTCGCGGCACCGGACCAGCCCCGCCACACCGGGTCGTACACCTGCCGGACCCCGACGTCCGGGTTGTCGGTGAGGATGTCACGGGCCAGGCGCTCACCGTCGGCCGCGGGGCGCTCACCGGCGGCGACCTCGGGGGTCGGCACCTCGAACGCGACCGGCAGCCACGGCACGCCGAGCGCCATCGCGAGGTGGACGGCGGCGCCGTGCGGCGAGCCGACGACGAGCCCGCCGTAACGGCCCTCGGGGAGCTGCCCGACGAGCCACGCGGCCACGTCCTCGGCGTCGAGCTCCCGGCGGGCGTGCCGCCCGGCGCCGTCAGGGCGGCCGGCCCTGGCGCCGACGGAACCGCCACCGGAGCCGCCGCCGGTGACCCGGCCGGTCCGGTCCATCGTCCATTGTGGAGCGGAGACGACCGGCCTGGCCACGCCGCTGCGATACGCGAGGGCCCGCCCCGACGCGATCGCGAGTGTGGTCCCCAGTCCGTTGGGCCACAACGACTCGACGTCCTGTGTGGCCTCGACCCGCCGCCTCATACCGCTCCTCGACTCCCGGGCCCAACCACCGGTCACCCGACAGGGCTCCTTCCCAAGCGCACCGGGCGTAAACCACTGCCCCGAAAAGCGCTGCCCAGGGCCCCTCATGGCGTCGCGAGCCGCGAACCCGTAGACTCGCTACACATGAAGGCGGACGCGCTGCGCGGGCATCTCGACGCACTCCTGCTCGCGGTGCTGGACGGCGAGCCCCGCCATGGTTACGCGATCATCGAGGCCTTGCAGGAGCGCAGCGGCGGTTCGCTGACGCTGCCGACGGGCACGGTCTATCCGGCGCTGCGCCGCCTGGAGCGCGCCGGATATGTGGAGAGCGCCTGGTCGACGGTCGGCGGCCGGGAACGCCGCACGTATCGGCTGACCAGCGCCGGCCGGAAGGTCCTGGCCGAGGAGCGCTCGGCGTGGCAGGAGTTCACCGCCACGATCGGCGCGGTGCTGCTCCCCCCGCCGGCGACCGCCTGACGCCGCTCACCCTGACGCCGCTCACACGGTGGCGGGCCGGACCCGGGGCGCGCGGGTGACGGCGACGCACCGCACGGCCAGGCAGCCCGCGTAGCCGAATGCCGCGGTGTTGACCACCATGCCGATGAGCACCGGCGGCCAGGTCGCCGCCGCCGGCCACTGCTGCAGGCTCAACACGAACACGCTCGCGCCGAGCAGCGCGTGCATGCCGAGGAACACCACGGTCGCCTGGCCGACCAGCCGCGCATACTGCAGGCCGTCGCGCAGGAACCGGCTGCCCCACCCGAATCCGACGATCGCGAGCCCGGCCGCCCCGGCGGCGAGGAACGACGTGTACTGGAAATGGTCGACGAGCACCCAGTAGACGTGGCTCGCGCGCTCCGTGCTCCACGGCGTGTCCCACCACATGAGTGGCTCCAGCAGCGTCATGACGGGCAGGACGAGCGCGATCCACGTCGCGGTCCGGCGGCCCTGGAGGGTGGCGAGCTCGGCCTGATACCCGGGGACGACCTGCCGGTGGGTGCCGAAGTCGGCGACCGCGCGGCGCTGCGCGTCGAGCGGGTCGTGTCCCGCGTCGGCATACGCCTCGGCGGCGTCCAGGAGGCTGTCACGCGCCTCGGTGACCATCTCCTGGCAGTGCCGGCGCGGCCCGCGGAGCGCGGCGGCGAGCCCGTCGACATAGACGTCGATCGGGCCGGAACCCTGTGAGACCCCGTCCACCCGTCAAGGTTCCCACATCTTCGCCGGATGCCGTCATCCGCCGGTCGTCCGGCCTTCCTCGAACTGGCCTGCCTCGAAGTGGCCTGCCCCGAACCGGCCTTCCCTGATGCTGCCCTGTGCGACAGCAACGACCCGGTCGAACCGGCTCAGCTCCGCCGCGCGGTGGGTGACGACGACGACGGTCCGCGCACCGGCGGCCCGCAGCGCGGTCTCGAGGACGGCGTCGGCGGCGGTCGCGTCGAGGCCCTCGGTCGGCTCGTCCAGCAGCAGCACGGGCGGCGCCGCCACCAGCGCCCGCGCGAGCAGCAGCCGCTGGCGCTGGCCGCCGGAGAGCTTCCCGCCGTCCTCGCCGACGATCTCGTCGAGCCGGTCGGCGTATTCGGCCAGCCCCGCGTCCGTGAGCGCCTGCCGCAGCGCCGCATCGGCGTGCCCGTCACCGCCTGGAAGGCCGCCAGGTAGGACGAGGCGGCGGCCGAGGAGCAGGTTGTCCCGGACGGTCGCGTGGAACACGTGCGCGTCGGCGAACACGCCCCCGGCGACCCGCCACGCCTCGACGCCGGCCGGCATCCCGTCAACGGCGCCCGCGGCGAGGGGCACCCGGCCCGCGATGGCGGCCAGGAGCGTCGACTTGCCGGATCCGCTTGGCCCGACGACGGCGACCCGGCTTCCGTACGGCAGCGCGAGGTCCGCGTCGAGCAGCGCGGGCGGCAGGTCGTCGCCGTACCGGACGGTGACCCCGCGGAGCACCAGGTCGACGGATCCGCTGAGCGGGCCGACCTCGACCTCCCCGAAGTCCGGGGCGGCGGCAGCGGGGACGGCCGGGTCCGCGGCGGCGGCGATCAGTTCACGGACCCGGCGGAGCCCGCCACGCAGCTCGGCCTGCCGGACGGCGGCGGCGGCCAGGGGCACGACGACCTCGCCGACGCTGAGGGCGACGAGCGCGAGGACCGGCCCCGAGCGCCCGCCGGCGAGGACCCCGATCCACACCGCGAGGACCGCCGGGATCAGCGCGGCGGCACCGCCGACGACCGCGGCGACGGTCGCGGACCTGGCCTCGAGGGTGGCGAGGCGGCGGCCCCGGTCGGTGGTGCCGGCGAGGGCGGCGGGCAGGGCACCATACGCGGCGAGCTCCGCCACCCCGTGCACCACGTCGACGGTCGCCGTCGTCAGCTCGCCCCGGGCCGCCGCGACGGCCGCCGCCGAGGTCGGCGCGCCGGGCCGGCTGAGCCGGTGCCCGGCCCAGGGCAGCAGCACGCCGGCGACGAGCAGCCCGCCGAGCAGGACGAGGCCGGCTCGCGGGTCGGCCACGGCCAGCCCGGCGACCCCGGCGAGCCCGACGACGGCGGCGACCCCGGCGGGCAGCGCGCCGCGGAGGACCGCGTCCTGCACCCCGTCGACGTCGGACACGACCCGGCTGAGCACGTCACCCGAGGTGACCGGGCCCTGACCGGCCCGGCCGGCCCCGGCTGTCCCGGCCGCCGGGTCGGCGAGCGCGCCGAAGGCCCGGGCCCGCAGGTCGGCGAGGACGCGCAGGACGGCGTCGTGGCCGGCGAGGCGTTCCGCGTATCGGAGCCCGCCCTTGACCAGCGCGAACCCCCGCACCGCCGCGATCGCCACGGCGAGGGCGGCGAGGGGTGGCTGCTCGGCGGCCCGGACGATCATCCAGGTCGCGGTGCCGATGAGGCCGATCCCGGCGACCTCGGTGAGGACGCCGAGGAGCCCGGCGAAGACCAGCCGGAGCAGCGCGCCGGGCCCGAAGAGCCGCACGGGCGGGCCGGCGAGAACGGCGGTCATGCGTGCACCGCCGGAACACCGGATACGGCAGCGGGCGCCGCGCCAGATCCAAAACCAGATCCAGCACCAGGCCCGGCGGCGGGTGCCGCGAGCGGTGCCGCGACGCCGTCCTTGATCTCGACCACCCTGGTGGCGACCGACAGCAGCGCGGGCCGGTGGGCGACGAGGAGCGCGGTGCGGCCGGCGGCGAGCCGGGTCGCGGCGGCGATCACGGCCGACTCGCTGGCCGGGTCGAGGCGGGCCGTCGGCTCGTCGAGCAGCAGCAGCCCGCCGCCCTGGGCGTTGCCGCGCAGCCAGGCCCTGGCCATGGCGAGGCGTTGCCGCTGGCCGCTGGACAGGCCGTGGCCGGTGAGGTCGGTGTCATACCCGCCGGGCAGGGCGCGGATGAAGCCGTCGGCGTCGGCGGCGACCGCGGCCTCGACGACGTGGTCCTGCGGGGTGCCGGGGGCGCCGAGGCGGATGTTGTCGGTGACGGTGCCGGCGAACAGGTGCGGGCGTTGCGGCATCCACGCGAGCCGGGCCCGCCAGGCGGCGAGGTCGAGGTCGGCGAGGTCGGCACCGTCGACGAGGACCCGGCCGCTGCTCGGGGTGACGAACCCGAGGACGAGGCCAAGGATCGTGGACTTGCCGCCGCCGCTGGGGCCGACGAGCGCGACCCGGTCGCCGGGCGCGACGTCGAGGCTCAGGTCCCGCAGCGCCACCACGTCGCCGTAGCGCACCTCGACCCGGTCGAAGGCGACCCCGGCGAAGCCCGGCGCGGGCAGGCGCGGCGCTGTGCGTACCGGCGGAACCGGCGCCGCGTCGAGCACCTTGAAGATCTCCGCCGAGGCCGCGAGCCCTTCCTGGCTGGCGTGGAACTTGGTGCCGAGCGCCCGCAGCGGCAGGTATGCCTCCGGGGCGAGCAGCAGCACGACCAGTGCCGCGGTCAGGGTCAGCTTGCCGTCGAGCAGGCGCAGGCCGACGGGCACCGCGACGAGCGCCACGGAGACGGTCGCCACGAGCTCCAGGACCAGCGCGGACAGGAACGCGAGGCGCAGGGTGCGCATCGTCGCGACCCGGTAGGCGTCGGCCATCGCCCGGACCCGCCGCACCTGGGTGCGTTGCGCGCCGAACGAGCGCAGGGTCGGCAGGCCGATGACGGTGTCGAGGAAATGGCCGCCGAGGCGCTGCAGCAGGTGCCACTGGTGTTTGGTGCGGGCCCCGGTCTGCCAGCCGACCAGCGCGCCGAAGACGGGGATGAGCGGCAGCGTGACCCCGACGACGATCGCGGACCTGAGGTCGGTGACCGCGAGCCAGCCCAGCGTGCCGAGGGGGACGGTGACGGCGAGGAACACCTGCGGCAGGTACGAGGCGAGATACCCGTCGAGCCCGTCGACGCCGCGCCCGGCGAGGGTGGCGAGCTCGCCGGCGCGCTGCCCGGCCAGCCAGCCCGGGCCGCGGGCGGTGGCGGCGTCGAGCAGCTCGGCCCGCAGGTGCGCCTTGACCTTGGCGGTGGCCCGGCCGGCGACCGTGGCCGCGACGGCGCCGTGCACGCCGCGCAGCACCACGAACGCCAGGCACGTGACGACGGCCGGGCCGGACAGCGAGCCGCCGACCAGACCGGACAGGAGTGTGGCGAGGCTGACGGCCTGGCCGACGACGAGGATCGCGGCCAGGACGGCCGAGCCGGCCAGCACCGTCGCGTAGTGCCGGACCGGCCCGAGTCGCAGCAGTCTTCTGTCCATGAACGTCCGCGCGCCTACCAGTAGAGAGGGGTGGGCTGGCTCTCCCGCCGCCTGAACAGCCACCAGCAGGAGACCTGCGCGGCGACCAGCACCGGCAGCAGCGGCGCCGCGCCGATGGCGAGCAGCCGGAGGGTGTCCCCACCGGCGGCCGCGCTGTCGACGGTCACCGTCGCGCCCGGGTCCATCGTGGACGCTAGCACGCCCGGATACCTGGCCAGGGCGACCGTGATCACCGGTAGGGCACACGCCACAAGGGTGGCCGCGAAGGCCCGCCCGCCGGTGACGAACCGGGTCGCGACCAGCGCGGCGGCGGTGGCCACGACCAGCGCCGTGGCGAGGATCGGGTGGCTGATGCCGGGTGGCTGCCAGGCGTACCAGACGGCGGCCGCGACGAGGACGAGCGCGGCGCCGACCGGGCCGGCCTGGGTCAGCACGCGGCGCATGCGCGGGTCGGGGCCGCGCCAGGCCAGGTAGGCGGCGCCGTTGGCGACGACGAGGACCACGTTGACGAGCGCGGTCAGCCACACGGCCGGGCTGGTCAGCGGCGCGAAGCCGTGCACGTGACCGTCGGCGGTCATCGGTACACCATGCGTCACGACACCGAGCAGCAACCCCCAGCCGACCGCGAGCGTGAGCGCACCGGCCGTGATGAGCGCGTCGAACCCGGCCCGCCGGACCCCCCGGCTGCGCAGCTGCACGCCGGCGTTGAGGGCGATGAGGCCGAGCACGACGGCGATCATCACCGGGTACGCGGCGCCGAACAGCTCCCCTTCCAGGCGCGGGAACGCGGCGATGAGGACGCCGACGGCGCCGACGATCCACACCTCGTTGCCGAGGAACCGGGGCCCGACGGCGTTGAGCGCGGCCCGCCGGTCGCCGTCGCCCCGGTGCAGCGGCAGCAGCAGCGCGACGCCCTGGTCGAGCCCGCCGAGCGCGAAGTACGCCATGAACAGCAGCCCGAGGATGCTGTACCAGAGTGTGCTCATGCCGTCGCCTCCACTGCGCTCCGGCGCCGGCCTGAGCCAAACCTGCGCCCCTGATTCACGGCTCCTCCGCTTCGCTCCGGACCGCTCATACCGAGATCTCCTCACGGACTGGCAGCGGCTGCGGCAGGAACTCGTCGCCGGGTCCGCGTCTTGCCTTGCGGGCCAGCAGCCACCAGTCGACGACGACCAGCCCCACGACCACGACGGTGAACCCGATCGTCGAGGTCAGCAGCACGCCGTCGCTCATCGGTGACACCGCGTCGGCGGTCTTGAGCAGCCCGTAGACGGCCCACGGCTGGCGGCCCTCCTCGCGGACGATCCAGCCGGCGATCGCGGTGAGGAACGGCACGGGGATGAGGGCGGTGAGCAGCCACAGCATCGGCCGGGCCCAGCGGCGGGTGCTGAGCACGTCGCGGATGGCCAGCAGCCGCGCGAGGAGCAGCACCAGGAACAGCAGGTTCGCCACCATGATCATGATGCCGAGCGAGGCGCCGACGATGCTGCCGGGGATGTAGTCGCCGGGCCCGTACTTCGCGACCATGGCGGCCTGCTGCGCGATGGCGTCCTCGCCGCCGGCGAGCTTGGTGGGCTGGTTGTCGTCGAGCGGCCCGAACTGGGCGTAGCCGAAGCCGATGGTGAAGAACAGGCCGACCAGCGCGTTGTGCAGGCCGGTCCGCAGCGACCGCCGGAAGAGCTCGGTCTGCTCGCCGCCGGCGCGGCGGCGCAGGTGCCAGGCGCTGACGCCGGCGACGAACATCCCGCCGGTGAGCATGGCCGCCATGACGATGTGCGCCAGGGCGAACCACAGGGCGCTGTTGGTCAGCAGCGCGCCGAAGTCGGTGAGCCTGGCCCGGCCGTCGCCGTCCAGGACGTAGCCGACGGGGTGCTGCAGGAACGCGTTGGAGACCATGACCCAGAACGCGGACAGCAGTGCGGTCGCGGCGACGCCCCAGATCAGGGCCAGGTGCAGCTTCTTGTTCAGCCGGCCCCAGCCGAAGAGCCACATGCCGAGCAGCGTCGACTCGAGCACGAACGCGATGAGGGTCTCCAGCGCGAGCGGCGCGCCGAACACGTCGCCGGTGAGCCGCGACAGGCCGCTCCAGTTGAGCCCGATCTCGAACTCCATGACCAGGCCGGTGGCGATGCCGACGGCGTAGTTGATGGCGTAGAGGGCGCCCCAGAAGCGGGCCATCCTGCCGTACAGCTCATCGCCGGTGCGCACGTAGCGCGTCTGCGTGGCGGCGACGAAGAAGACCAGGCCGAGCGTGAGCGCGACGAAGAGGAAGTGCAGCGAGGCCGTGACGGCGAACTGCCATCGTGCGGAGTCGAGCGCATTCATAGGTTGCCCCCCGACATGTACCCAACCAACATGTCGGCAGCCTACATGTAGCCGCACAAAAAAGCAGCGCTCGTCCTCCGCCAAGGACGAGCGCTGCTGAGAAAGGTCTCAGGCTGCCGTGTTACGCCTTCCCGCCACCTGGGCGAGGCCGACAAGAGCGTGGGCGCGGGCGTATTCGGCAGGGGTGAACGCCGGCGCGGGGCGGCGCACGTAGAGCGTGCCTCCCGCCGGGTCCTGCAGTTGCATGCCGGTCGCGGTGTACCCCTCCGCGCCCGTCGACGTGTCCGCCCGCCAGGAGATGTCGCAGTCGCCGAGCAGCGACGCGATCGCCTCCTCCAGGGTCGCGGTCCCGTCCAGGACCTTCGTGGCCAGGGCCAGGACGCGGGTCGGCTCGTCGATGAGGCCGCGCACGTCGGCCTGGGCGACCCATGCGTCGCGGCCGCGACCGCGCCGGACGGCATCGGTGAGGTCCGCGACGCTTAGCTCGTCGGGCGCCTCGACGAGGAAGTCGTCGACCGCGCCGGACTCGGTGGTGTGCACCTGGACGGAGAGGATGTTGACCTTGCGCAGCGCGAGGCTGGCGGTCAGGACGGAGAGGAAACCTGGGCGGTCGTCAACGGTCGCCCGGATACGCCAGAGGGTCATGCTGGGGGGCTCCTTGCTTGTGGTGCAGCCTGGGACGGCAGGGGGAGACCGCGCGCCGCGAACGGGCCGGTCAGGCCGCCCAGGAAGAAGATGCGGCAGTTGTGCCGGCGGGAGCGGGGGTTCCGGCAACGGAACCTCCCGCTTTACCCAGCTCCGCCAAGCCAGGCCCCGCCAGCCGTTCCCCCAGCACAGATGCGGTTGCACCGACCAACTGCGCCAGCCTTGCCACTTCGGAACCGTGGAAAGGTGGTGCTCCAGCGTCGCCGTCCGCCCCGCCGCGGGCGACAACAAGGACCAGACCTCCACGCTGAAAAGGCGCGACAGCAAGATGAATGCCGTCAGCAGCGCTGATCGCGCGAGGCCGGAGTGGTGCGATGTCCACCTGTGGGGGGACATCCGGAGTGCGCCAGCTGGCGCAGATCACCGAGGAGTCAGACCATGCCCGTGCACGCGCGCCGCCGCCCGCCCAGTCCGATCCGACCAGGATCGCGACCGCCCAGTCCGCGCCGAACAGTGCCGGTGCCGCGTCGACGACCGTTGCCAGGCCGTTCTGCGGGTTTGCCGCCACCTGTCCGATGAGCGCGACCTCGCGGCCACTACTCGGCTCCGACAGCTCCGTGCCGCGCCACACACCGTCCACGCGAACGCCTGGGATCGCCGCGAGACCGGTGAGAACACGGTCGACAGGGGCCGAAGCCGGCCATACCACGGTAAGGTCGTCCACCGCACGGCCACCGACGCGTTCCAGTACAACGACCGAAACGATGTCGGCACCGACCACACCCAGCGTCCGGGCAACCTGCCCGAGTGAGCCGGGACGGTCGGGCAGCGCAACTCGCAGCCGTAGCAGCATGAAGTCGACCTCCCGTTCGTCCTTGGCTGAGTACGCCGCCGTTGGTGTACGTCTCTTGCTCTCCGGTTCTGACAACAGCTTGCCTACGCCGAGTTTCCGTGCCGTTTCGCCGCGGTGTCGATGCCGGAACGTCTCCGGGTCTCGCGCCGGGTCCGCGAAAACGGACAATCGCGGTGAAAAACCTCGCTGGGTCCTTGACAGAGAACGCGTCTCACCCATGGACTGGCCGTATGAGCACCCCGCCCGGTCTCGATCTGTCCAGGCTCGCGGTCTACCTGCACGACCACGCACCCGGGCTCGTCACCGAACCCATCAACGCCGAGCTCATCGCCGGCGGCCGGTCCAACCTGACCTACGTGGTCAACGAGGTCTTCGTGCTGCGCCGCCCGCCGCTCGGGCACGTCCTGGCCACCGCGCACGACATGGCCCGGGAGTACCGGATCATCTCCGCGCTCGGCCCGACCCCGGTCCCGGTGCCGGAGGCGCTGCTGCTGTGCGAGGACGACAGCGTCCTGGGCGCGCCGTTCTACCTGATGGCGCGGGTGCCCGGGGTGGTGCTGCGCAGCCGCCGGCAGACCGACCCACTCGGCGACGACGCCCGCCGCGAGGTGGCGTTCGCGATGATGGACACCCTCGCCGACCTGCACCGCGTCGACCCCGCCGCGATCGGGCTGGCCGACTTCGGCCGCCCCGAGGGCTTCCTGGAGCGGCAGGTGCGGCGCTGGTCGAAGCAGCTGGCGCAGTCGACGAGCCGGGACCTGCCCGACGCGGAGGTCCTGCGGGACCGGCTCGCCGCCGGCATCCCCGTCTCCGCCACGACCGCGATCGTCCACGGCGACTACCGCCTCGACAACCTCATCGTCGACCCCACGAC
This sequence comes from Dactylosporangium sp. NPDC049525, assembly GCF_040676755.1. NCBI lineage: Bacteria > Bacillati > Actinomycetota > Actinomycetes > Micromonosporales > Micromonosporaceae > Dactylosporangium > Dactylosporangium sp. NPDC049525. The sequence continues at coordinate 10,745 of NZ_JBFAPO010000117.1, forward strand.
CATGCGGGTCGCCGCGGTCCTCGACTGGGAGATGGCGACCCTCGGCGACCCGCTCACCGACCTCGGGCTGCTGCTGGCCTACTGGACCGTGCTCGACCGGCTCAAGACCGGCTTCAACCCGATCGCCGACGGGCTCGGCGCCGACGCCGGGTTCCCGTCCGGCGACGCGCTGCTCGCCCGCTACGCGAAGACCCGCTTCGCCGAGAGCGGCTCCGTCGAGGGTGAGGGGGCGCTGGACGACCTGCACTGGTACGTCGCGATGGCCTGCTACAAGCTGGCCGTCATCCTCGAGGGCATCCACTTCCGCTACACCAGCGGCCAGACGGTCGGCGCCGGCTTCGACCAGATCGGCGCGCTGGTCCCACCCCTGCTCGCACAGGGCCTCGCAGCGATCAACGGAGAGAGCTGATGGACTTCCGCTTCGACACGCGCACCGCCGACCTGCACGAGAAGCTCAACGACTTCATGCAGGAGGAGGTGTACCCGGCGGAGCCCCGCTTCGAGCAGGAGCTGGCGCAGCTGTCCGACCCGTGGGCACGTCCCCCGGTGATCGAGGTGCTGAAGGCGTCCGCCCGCGACCACGGCCTGTGGAACCTGTTCCTGCCCGACGAACGCTACGGCGCCGGCCTCACCAACCTGCAGTACGCGCCGCTCGCCGAGCTCACCGGCCGCAGCCCGCACCTCGCGCCCGAGGCGCTCAACTGCGCCGCCCCGGACACCGGCAACATGGAGGTCCTCGCCGCGTTCGGCTCGCCGGAGCAGCAGGACCGGTGGCTCAAGCCGCTCCTCGAGGGCCAGATCCGCTCCGCGTTCTGCATGACGGAGCCCGACGTCGCCTCGTCCGACGCCACCAACATCGCCACCCGCATCGAACGCGACGGCGACACCTACGTCATCAACGGCCGCAAATGGTGGTCCTCGGGCGCGATGAACCCCAACTGCGCGATCTTCATCGTCATGGGCAAGAGCGACCCCGGGGCCGAACGCCACCGGCAGCAGAGCATGATCCTGGTCCCGCGCGACACCCCCGGCGTCACCGTCAAGCGGGGCATGCACGTGTTCGGCTACACCGACGGGTCCCACGGCGGCCATGCCGAGGTGGAGTTCGACAATGTACGGGTCCCCGCCGACCACCTCATCGCCGAGGAGGGTTCCGGGTTCGCGATCGCGCAGGCCCGACTCGGCCCGGGCCGCATCCACCACTGCATGCGGCTCATCGGCATGGCGGAGCGGGCGCTGCAGCTGCTGTGCGAGCGCGTCAGCGAGCGGGTCGCGTTCGGCCGGCCGCTCGCCGAGCAGGGCGTCGTGCGCGACTGGATCGCCGAGTCCCGGGTCCGCATCGAACAGGCGCGGTTGCTGGTGCTGAAAACCGCCTGGCTCATGGACGTGGTCGGCAACAGGGGCGCCCACACCGAGATCCAGGCGATCAAGATCGCGGTGCCGCAGATGGCCGAGTGGGTCATCGACAAGGCGATCCAGGCCCACGGCGCCGCCGGCGTCAGCCAGGACACCCCGCTCGCCGCCCTCTGGTCCCAGGCCAGGACACTCCGCCTGGCCGACGGCCCCGACGAGGTCCACCGCGCCTCCCTCGCCAAGCGGGAGCTGCGCAAGTACAGCTGACGCCCGGCCCGTCACAGCGCGAGCGGGCCGCCCCTCGGATCAGGGGTGGCCCGCTCCACGCGGTCTCATTCTGCGACGCGGTACGGTGCCGGAGCCTCGTACGTGGGGGACGGCACGTCCTCCTCGTCCTCGAACCGCTCCTGCGCCGCCTGGATGGCCTTCGGCGCCGAGGCCGCCGCCGCCCAGCCGACCGCGATCCCACCGAGGACGGCGATCGCGATCCAGCCCCACGGCGTGCGCTGCTTGCGCCCCGACAACGCGTCGAACGCCAGGCTCGCCCGGTTCCACGCCTCGTCGGCCGCCGAACCGACCCGGTCGGACGCCGAGCTGTACCGGTTCGACGCCTCATCGGCGAAGTCATACGCCCGGTCCTTCACGGACCCACCGACCGAACGCGCCGACTCGACCGCGGACACCAACTGATCCCAGGCATCCTCAGCCACACTCTCAGCGCGCCGCTTACCCTTCTTCCACTGCGCAGTCATATGAGCACCCACCTCTCCTCCATTGACCGGGTGCCCTATAGGTCGCTGTTGCAAACGGGTTGATGTCAGAGGTGGGTGCTGTTTCTTCCGCGGCGGCCTTCGGCCGTCCAGGAGCAGTGGGGGATTCTCACCCCACACCCCCAATGCTCGCTCCGCTCGCACGCCCTGCGCCCAGGGGCGCGGCCGAAACACGCGCATGCGCGCAGCAACCGAAGACCGGTGGTCAAGGTTGCGGGGCACAACAGGTCTGTCGTCCACCTCGCCTGCCATTCGCGCGAGACGCGTAGGCAGGCCCGTCCACCCCTCCACGCGGAAGTGCGAAGGCCAGGGTGGCGGATGCGCCTGGTCGTCGCA
>NZ_JBFAPO010000118.1:0-11730 GCF_040676755.1 Dactylosporangium sp. NPDC049525
GGGCCGCCACTACACCCACCGGCGGTGCTGGTCCGAGGGCCCCGCCGTGGTCGCGCCCGGGGTGCCCAACCTCGACCACCGCGCCGGCGTCGACGAGGTGCGCGGCTGGCCGATCGAGGTGTGGAACGAACCCAACCTCAAGGAGTTCTGGGCCGGCGCCGACCGCGACGCCTACCACCGGCTCTACGAGGTGACCGCCCGGACCGTCAAGGACGTCGACGCCGGGCTCCAGGTCGGCGGCCCGGCCATCTCACCCGGCGCCGACGAGTGGATGACGCGGTTCGCCGAGTTCGTCACCGACCGCTCGGTGCCCGTCGACTTCGTCAGCCGGCACGCGTACTCCACCGGCCCCGCGCAGCACGTGCCGTTCGGGGTACACCAGACCCTGGCGCCGGCGGCCACCCTGCTGCAGCAGTTCGGCCGTCCCCGCGAGCAGCTGCGCGGCGGCGCCCTGGCCGACCTGCCCGTGCACATCACCGAGTTCAGCTCGTCGTACCGGCCCGACAACCCGATCCACGACACCGCCTTCCACGCCGCCTACCTGGCACCGGTCGTGGCCGGCGGCGGGGACCTGGTCGACTCGTTCGCCTACTGGACGTTCAGCGACATGTTCGAGGAGGCCGGGGTGCCGACGGCGCTGTTCCACGGCGGTTTCGGGCTGCTCACCCACCGCCAGCTCAAGAAGCCGACCTACCACCTGTACGCGTTCATGGCGCGGATGGGCGACCAGGTCCTCGGGCGCGGACCGGACCACCTGGTCACCAGGGACGCCGCCGGCCGCGTCACCGTCCTGGCGTGGGCGCCGGTCGACGTCACCGACCTCACCGCATCGCCCGACCGGCACCCGCTGCGGCTGTCGGTCCCGCTGCGCTCGGTCGGGGCCGCCGCCGTGCTGCGCTCGTCGGTACACGAAGAGGCGGGGAACGCCTACGCCGCCTGGTGCGACATGGGCCGCCCGCCGTCGCCGCTGCCACGGCAGCTGGACGCGCTGCGCGAGCTCGCGGAGCCGGTGCGCAGCCACCGCCGCCTGCCGGTCGTCGCCGGCCGGGTCGACGTGGACATCACCCTCGCCCGGCACGAGGTGACGCTCCTGGAGATCTCGCCGATGACCGACGAGACGCCTCCATGGTGGGACGAGCGCCGGCTGCTCGGCCTCGGGGATGCGCCATGAACGTGACGGTGCTGTCCCGCGCCACCGCGGCGATCTACCGGCTGCTCGTCGTGGAGCTGCTGCTCCTGCTCACGACGGTCCCCACGCTGGTCGCGCTCACCCTGCTCGACCGCGACGCCAGCAACGCGCCGCTCGCCGCGGTGTGCGCGGCACCGCTCGGCCCGGCCCTCTCCGCCGCGCTCTACGCGCTGCGGCACGGCGACGACGAACCCGCCACCGCCTTCTGGCGCGGGTACCGCGGCAACGCCCTGCCGGTGCTGAAGCTCTGGCTGCCGCTGCTGGCGTGGCTGGCGGTCTTCGCGGTGAACCTCGGCAACTTCTCCTCGGCTGGGGTCCCCGGCTGGTGGGGCGTGCTGCTGGTCGCCGTTGCGGTGGCCGCGGTCCTGTGGGCCGTCAACGCGCTCGTGATCACCTCACTGTTCACGTTCCGGACCGTCGACGCAGCCCGGCTGGCGCTGCACTTCCTGCCCCGCGGCGCGACCGTCGCCAACGCCGGAGTCCTCATCGCCGCGGCCGGGGTCACGCTGCTGGCCTCGGAGGCGGTCACGGCGCTGCTCGGCTCCCTGCTGGCCGCCGCACTGCTGTGGAACAGCCGCGCGATGACCACCGCGATCCGGGACAGGTTCACCGCGTGAACGAGCGGATGGCCGCGTTCAGAAAGCGCCTCGGCGGGTTCGCGTTCGGCGGGGACTACAACCCCGAGCAGTGGGACCGGCAGGTGTGGGACGAGGACGTCGCGCTGATGCGGCGGGCCGGGGTCAACCTGGTCACGCTCGGCGTGTTCGCGTGGGCGTCGCTGGAGCCGGAGCCCGGCCGCTTCACGTTCGAGTGGCTCGACGAGGCGATGGATCTGTTGCACAGCAACGGGATCAGCGTCGACCTCGCCACGCCGACCGCGGCCCCGCCGGTGTGGCTGTCGCACGGGCACCCCGAGGTCCTGCCGGTGATGGCCGACGGGGAGACATTCGGCTTCGGCAACCGGTTGCACTTCGATCCGGTGTCGCCACGGTACCGGCAGCACGCCGCGCAGATCACCGGGGCGCTCGCGCAGCGGTACTCGCAGCATCCCGCGCTCGCGATGTGGCACATCAGCAACGAGTACGGCCCCACCGCCTACACGCCGCAGAGCGCGATCGCGTTCCGGGACTGGCTGCGCCGGCGCTACCGCGACCTTTCGGCGCTGAACGACGCGTGGTACACCCGGTTCTGGGGCCAGCGATACACCGCCTGGGAGCAGATCGACCCGCCGGCGGTGCCGCGGACGTGGTCGAACCCGGCCCGGCGGCTGGACTTCAAGCGGTTCGTCTCCGACGCCCTGCTGGAGTGCTTCGTGCTGGAACGCGACATCGTCCGCTCGTACCGCGACGACATCCCGGTCGTCACGAACTTCATGCGCTTCTACCCGCACGCCGACTACTGGAAATGGGCCCAGTCGGAGGACGCCGTGGCGCTGGACATCTACCCGGATCCCGGCGACGACGACGCACACGTCGCCGCCGCGCTCAACTTCGACCTGATGCGCTCGCTGCGCGGCGAGTCGTGGCTGCTCATGGAGCAGGCCACGAGCGCCGTGTCGCAGTGGCGGGTCAACAACGTCAAGCGCCCCGGCCGGATGCGCCTCGGCTCGTTCCAGGCGATCGCGCACGGCGCGGACAGCGTGCTGTTCTTCCAGTGGCGCGCCGGCCGCGGCGGGCACGAACGCTTCCACTCCGCGATGCTGCCGCACTCCGGCACCGGCTCGCGCACGTGGGCCGAGGTCGTGGCGCTGGGCAACGAACTGCCCCTGCTCGACGCGGCGGTCGGCGCCTCCTGCACGGCCGACGTCGCGTTGCTGTTCGACTGGGACGCCTGGTGGGGCCTGGAGCTGACGTACGGCCTGCCGCGCAACGACTTCGACTACACCCGGCTCGCGACGGAGCACTACCGGCCGCTGCTGCAGGCGCAGTACGCGGTCGACCTGGTCTCCTTCGACTCGTCGCTGACGCCGTACCGGGTCGTGGTGGTGCCCAACGCGTACCTCGTCAGCGACCGCTGCGCCGCGGCCCTCACACGGTTCGTCGAAGCCGGCGGGACGCTCGTCTGCTCGTACTTCTCCGGCGTCGTCGACCCGGCCAACCAGGTCCGGCAGCCGGCCTACCCCGGCGCGTTCCGCCGGCTCATCGGCGCCTACATCGACGAGTACTGGCCGGCCCGCGGCGACGAGACGTTCGAGGTGCGGTTCGCCGACGGAACGGTCGCGGCGAGCGACTGGTGGCAGGAGAGCATCCATCCGGAGACCGCGACGGTCCTCGCCAGCTACACCAGCGGTTTCCTGGCCGGCCGGCCCGCGATCCTGGAACACCGCCTCGGCGCGGGACGCGTCGTGTACATCGGCACCCGCCTCGAGCCGGCCGCGCTGCGCGACACGCTCCTCGGCGCGGTGCGCGACGCCGGGGTGGCGCCGGTCGTCGACGGCGCGCCGGCCCACGTCGAGGCGGTCCGGCGCGGCGCGTTCCTGTTCCTGCTCAACCACTCCGACAGCGAGTCCGCCGAGGTGCCGGTCCCGGCCGGGGTCGACCTGCTGACGGGGGAGCGGGTCGGCGGCTCCGTCGTCCTCGCACCCCTCGCCGTCCGGGTCATCCAGTAGCTACCAGCGCAGCCAGGCGAGGAGGCGGCGGCCCGGGCGCAGGCCGGCCCGGGTCGAGCGGCGGATCTCGTCGGCTGCCGTCCAGGCCGCGCCGGCCGTCGCCGGTGGTGGCTCCTCGGGGGCGTACGCCGCCCGGTCGACCAGCCCGGCCAGCGTGACCAGTGCCGGCAGCGGGCCCGCCGCCCGGACCACGTCACCGGTGGTGCGGGCCGGTCCGGTCCGCACGCCGGCGTCGCGGAGCCGGTCGACGGTCTCCCACCAGGCACCGAGCACGGCGCGGCGCGGGGAGGACGACCGCCGCCGGCGGGTCCGCCGGACGGCCCTGGCGACCGGGCCGGCGCAGGCGAGCGCGGCCAGCACGACGAAGCCCATCAGCGAGTACCGCAGCAGCGACCGGCCGGCACCGGAGGGCGATCCGGCACGCGGTCCGTCGCCGGTGTCGGTGCGCGGGTCGGCGGCCGCCCCGGCGGTGTCGGGTTCGGCCAGGGGGTTGTCCGGGCGGGTGCCCTGGGCGCCGGCCTTGACGGCGTCGGCGCGGGTGCCGATCGGGTTGCTGCGCGGGCTGGGGTCGATCGTCACCCAGCCCAGCTCGTCGAAGCGGACCTCGACCCACGCGTCGACGTCGCGGCCGGTGACGGTGAACGACCCGCCCTGGTACTCGGGGCGGAAGCCCATCACCACGCGGGCATCGAAGCCGAGGCTCCACGCCATGACCGCGTAGGCGCTCGCGTACTGCTCGCTCGTGCCGCGGTGGGTCTGCAGGAGCCGCTGGATCTGGTAGTAGCCGTGGCCGCCGTCGACGTCCTGGGCCTGGTCGTAGGCGAACTCGCGGGACTCGGCGATGCGGCGGTACAGTACGAGCAGCTGGTCCGCTCCGGGTGGCGTCTCGCCGAGGGTGGCGGCGACGAACGTCGCGATCGCCGGCGGCAGGGCCGGTGCGAGCGGATGGGGCGCTGCCGCGGGCGTGGCGGCCAGGACCCGGTCGATGGCGGCGTTCGGCAGGTGCGAGACGGCCGAGTACGCGCGCGGCGGCTGGTCGCCGGCCGGCACCGCGAGGTCGCCGGTCGCCTCGTCGACGCCGAGGCCGGGCACGTCGATGCGGGCGGGGCGGCCGGCGGACAGCAGCCAGTCGAGTTCGCCGGCGGCGACGTCGACGTGCAGCGTCACGGGTGCGCCGCCGGTGGGGCCCGCGGGCAGGACGGTGCCGGCCCGGCGGAAGTCGCCGTGCATGCTCCAATAGGTGCCGTCGAACACGGTGAGCGTCGCCATCCGCAGGGCGGCGCCGGGCCGGGACGCGGTGCCGGTCAGGCGCAGCACGCGGGTGCCGTCGCGCAGCGCGAGGAACTGCTGCAGTGGGCTGACGCCGCTGCGGGGTTGCACGGGTGCGGCGACGAGCGCGCGCAGGTCGGCGGGTTCGCGGCGGCCGGCGCCCGGGGCGAGCGGCGCGACGGTCGCGGTGGCGAGGACGGCCAGGCCGGCGGCGGCACCCGCGCCGAGGATCCGAAGGGGCCGGCCGAGGCCGCCGAGCTTGACGGCGATCCCTTGCGTCCTGGGCCTTCCGGCGATGAGCAGCCCGCCGATGAGCAGCGTGGCGCAGGGTGCGTACCAGCCGGGTAGTGGGCCGGCCGACGCGCCGAGGCCGAGCGCCGCGGTCAGGCACAGCAGCGGCGGCAGCAGCGGCAGCAGCGGGTTGCGGGTGGCGACGGCGAGCAGCCCGGCGCCCAGCGTGCTCCAGCCGGCGACGACGGCGGCGGCGGCGAGTCCCGGGCCGGCCGGTTCCGCCGGGACGGCACCGGACAGCAGCCGCCACGGTCCACTGAGGACGTCGAACCCGGTGCCGGCGGTGACACACGCGGCCACGACGACGGCGGCGGCGCCGGCCATGGCGATGCCGCCGGGCCGCGGCAGCCGCAGCGCGAGCAGCGCGCAGGCGGCGGCGACCGCGACGGTGACGACGACGGCGAGGGGCAGCGGCCCGCCGAAGACCGGGGCGAACGCGCCGGCGGCCAGGCCACCGAAGGCGACGGCGAGCACGGCCCGCAGGATCGTCATGCTTCGCCGCCCTCTCCGCGGACCAGCCGGTGCCAGACGGCGACGAGTTCGGCGGCGGTGCCGCCGGTGAGCAGGGCGAGGCCGGGACGGCGGCGCAGGCGGGGGCCGGCCGGCGCGTCGGGCACGACAGAGGCGACGACGACCGGGGAGAACCGGCGCCGCTGGTCGGCGAGGCGGCCCAGCATGCCGGGTTCGACCGGCCCGGTGACGACGACGAGCGCCCCGCCGGGCTGGGCCCGGTTGATGGTGTTGAGCAGTTGCGCCGGATCGGTTCCGGTCCCGGCGGCGGTCGCGAGCGCCAGACGATCCATTGTGGACACAGCGTCCGACGGCTCCTGGGCGACGGCGCCGCTGAGCCGCAGCGCGACGGGCCGGCCGAGGTCCTCGACGGCGCGAGCGACGGACGCGGCCACCTCGACGGCGTGCTCGAACAGCGCCGGGTCGGCGCAGCCGGTGTCCAGGACCACGGTGGTGGTCGGTTCCGTGGTGTCGACGTGTTCCTTGACGATGAGCGTCCCGACGCGTGCGGTGGACTTCCAGTGGATGCGACGCGGGTCGTCGCCGGGGACGTAGTCGCGCAGCGACGTGAACGTGACCGTGCCGAGGCGCGGGGTGTCGGTGCTGCGGCCCTCGTAGTCCAGGACCGTGCCGACGTGCAGCGCGGGCAGCGGATGGACCCGTGGATGCACCCACAGCACGCCGTCGGCGGCCTGGCGTTCGGCCCAGACGAACAGCCCGAACGGGTCGCGGCGCTGCACGGTGAGCGGGCCGAGACGCAGCCGGCCGCGCCGGTGGGCGGGCACCTGGCAGGTCAGCTCGCGTTCGGCGCCGGCGGCCAGCGGCGGGACGGGGATCGTGAGGTCGCGTTCGCCGACCCGGTCGACGGCGGTGAACGGCAGGGCAGGCAGCCGGGAACGGTTGGTGACGGTGATCCGCGCGGTCGCCTCCTCGCCGACGCTGAGGCGTTGCGGGGAGATCCGGCGGGAAAGGGTGACGGCCGGGCGGACCGCGACGGTGAGCAGCCCGGCGGCGAGCATGGCGAGGGTCCCGACGGCGATGCCGACGAACGTGGGGTAGCCGAGGAGGACCCCGGCGGCGTAGAGGGCCGCCGCCCCGGCCGTGGCCGCGATCCCGGTGGGGGTGACGGTGAACCGGCGGTGCTCGCTCATGCGGTCGCGGCGGACAGCGCGGGGACCCGGACCGAGTCGAGGACCTCGGCGAGGACGTCCTCGGCGCGGGTGCCGCGGACCTCGACCTGCGCGGACAGGATGAGCCGGTGGGTGAGGACGGCGCCGGCGGTGGCCTTGACGTCGTCGGGCACCACGTAGTGGCGTCCGGCGCAGGCGGCGTACGCCTGCGCGGCGCGCATCAGGGCGAGGCTGCCGCGGGTGCTGATGCCCAGCCGCAGCGCCTCGTGCTGGCGGGTGGCGTAGGCGATGAGGGCGACGTAACGGGCCATCTCGGCGGCGACGTGGACCTCGGACACGGCCCGTTGCGCGTGGAGGATCTCCTCGGGGGTGGTGACGGCGGCGAGCCGCGGCGGCGCGGAGCGGGCCCGGCCGGCGAGGATCTCCTCCTCGACGGCGACGTCGGGGTGGCCGAGGGAGATCCGCATGAGGAACCGGTCGAGCTGCGCCTCGGGCAGCCGGTAGGTGCCTTCCAGGTCGATCGGGTTCTGGGTGGCCACGACCAGGAACGGCGACGGCACCGGGTGCGCCGCGCCGTCGACGGTGACCTGCGCCTCCTCCATGACCTCCAGCAGCGCGGACTGGGTCTTCGGCGACGCCCGGTTGATCTCGTCGGCGACCACGACGTGCGCGAAGACCGGGCCGGGGCGGAACTCGAACGCGCTGCGCCGCTGGTCCCACACGGAGACGCCGGTGATGTCGGTCGGCAGCAGGTCGGGCGTGAACTGGATGCGGTGCGTGATGCCGCCGAAGCTGGCGGCGAGGCCCTTCGCCAGGGACGTCTTGCCGGTGCCGGGGACGTCCTCGATGAGCAGGTGACCGCCGGCCAGCAGGCAGGTGAGGGCCAGCCGGACGGCGTCGGCCTTGCCGCGCAGCACCTGCGCCACGTTGGCGGTGACGACCTCGGCGAGGGCCGCGGGGCCGGCGGCGGTCCGCGGCGATTCGTAGGGGTAGCCGGGTGCGGTCATGGTTCGGGGCCTCACGATCGGGGGGACGGCGTGGTCACGCACGCGGGTGGGGGTGGGGTGGCGGACGTCGGGTCGCTGACCCCGACCGCCAGCACGAGGAAGCAGGCACGCTGGCCGGCACCGGGCAGCGGCGCCGTGTACGAGGTCACGGTCGGCGGCAGCGTCTCCGAGACGGGCCGGAGCCGCTCGTCGAGCACGACGTAGCCGCTCAGCCCCGGCAGCGCGGTGCCGTCGGGCCAGGTCAGGTGGGCGGTCGGGCCGGTGAGCCGGACCGTGGCCGGCATCAGGTGGTAGGACCGCACGGCGCTGCTCTGCCCGGCCTGCGGCCCGGGTCCGGGGGTCTGGTCGTCGCGGCTGTAGGCGATCGCGACGCCACCGGCGACGCCGAGGACGGCGAGCGCCGCGGCGGCGACGAGCCCGCGCCGCCGCTTGGGCGGTTCGGGCGCCGGGGGCTCGGGCACCCGCCGCGCGGACAGCGCGGTGTCCATGCTCGCCGGCGCGAGCTCGGGCAGCGGCCGGCTGCCGGCCGTGCCGGCCAGCCGTGACCACCGGAACGCGACGTCGGCGATCTTCGGCCGGGCGGCGGGTTCCTTGCGCAGGCACGCCTCGACCAGGTCCCACACGTCGTCGGCGAGGCCCGGCGGGCGGGTGGGTGGCGTGTGCACGTGCGCCTGCAGCAGGGCGTCGAGGCCCGGCCCGCTGAACGGTGGGCGGCCGGCGAGCAGCTCGTAGGCGGTGACGCCGAGCGCGTACACGTCGACCGGCGGCCCGGGTGGGTCGCCGGTGATGAGCTCCGGCGCCACATAGGTGGGGGTGGCGATGAGGTCGGTGTGGGCGGCGCCGTCGACGGCGCGGGCGATGCCGAAGTCGGACAGCAGCGCCACGATCCCGCCGTCGCGTTCGGTGACGAGGACGTTCTCCGGCTTCACGTCCCGGTGGACCAGCCCCGCCGCGTGGACCTCCGCCAGCGCGTCGGCGACCTGGGCGATGACGGTCGCCGCTTCGGCGAGGTCGAGCCGGACGCGGCCGGCCCGGGCCCGCAGGTTCTCGCCGTCGACCAGCTCCATCACGATGCCGAGGTCGTCGCCCTCGGCGACCAGGTCGAACACCCGGACGAGGTGCGGGTGCTGCAGCCGTACCAGCACCGTGCGCTCCCGCAGGAACCGGTTGACCGTGTCGGGGTCGGTGGCCAGGTCTCCGCGCAGCAGCTTGACCGCCACGGGTGCGTTGTCGCGGCGGCGGCGCCCGGCCCAGACGACACCGGTGGCACCGCGCCCGATGGGGGTGTCGAGCAGGTAGCCGCTGCCCAGCGGGCGTTCACCGGCCGGTGCGGTGGCCGGCACCAGCGGGCCGGTCGTGGCGAGCAGGTGGACAGGCGTGGCGAGGACCGCGCCCAGCGCCGTGGCGAGGGCACCCGGGTCGGCGGGCCGCTCGGCGGGGTCGGCCGCCATCGCCCGGCGCAGCACGTCGTGCCCTGGACTGCCGGGCGGCACCAGCGACCGCAGGGCCGCGGCGCAGGCGTACACCTGGGCCGCGGGTGTCCAGGGGCCGCCGGCGAGCACCTCCGGCGGTTCGTGGCCGGTGCGGGCGCCGAGCGAGGTCACGAGCGCGGACAGCACCGGCGGCAGCGGGGTGTCGAGGACGTGGCGGCCCGGGCCGGTGCGGTGCAGCGCGGGCGGTGCGACCACCAGACCCTGGTCGGTGAGCAGCCGCAGGCCGTCGGCCCAGGCGCGGGCGGCGGCCAGCGGATCACCCGGATCGTCGGCGGGCCGGGCGGGCGGATCCGCGACCAGCAGGTACGGCCGGCCGGCCGGGTCCAGGCCGTGGTCGAGCAGCGGCAGCACCACGGCGGGGTCGATCCGGGTCAGCACCGCCTCCAGTTCGGCGCACTCGACGCGGACCTGCCGGCGCAGCGCCGGATCGAGCTCGGCGGTGACGAGCAGCATCCTGGCGGGAAACCCGCCGGGGTCGAGGTAGGCGGGCACGGCGACGAGCGGCCCTCCGGTTGGGACCGGGCCCCGGAACCGGATGCCGTCCGGTCGGGGTTCGGGTTCCGACAGCACCAGTGTGGTCACCTCATCGGCCGGGAGCGTTCCGCGCAGTACCGTACCGTCACTGACGGTGTCGCGCAGCTCCGGAATCGTCCTCATCGGCGGCGGCTCCCGGCGGCCGGCGTGCGCTCGGGCAGCACCACCTGGACGGGTTCGGCGGTCCCGCGGCGGACCAGCAGGCCGCGGCCGGGTGGCCATCCGCCGTTGACCGAGCGGGGCAGCCGCAACCCGAAGACCTCGCCGTCGACGTGGCTGGCCGGGTCGAGCAGCAGCCCGCAGCGGCCCCGGCGGGCGGTGGCGAGCCAGCCACGGTACGGGCTTGCCTGCAGGTCCTCCGTCGTGGCGGCGGCGACCAGCAGCGAACCGGAGTCGCGGGCGCCACGGGCGAACACCTCCAGCAGTTCCGTCAGTTCGAAGTCGGTGAGCAGCTCACCGTCGTCGATCACCAGGGCGAACGGCCCGGACTCGGCGGCGTCGGCGATCTCGGCCGCGATCTCGGTGGCGTCGCCGGTCAGCACGCCGAGGATGCCGGGCTCGCCGGCCAGGTCGCGCAGCGGGGACGGGCGGGTCGCGACGACGAGCACCGGCAGGCGGCCGTCGCGGTGCCCGGTCAGGCTCCGCGCGACGGCGAGCAGCGCGGTGGACCGGCCCGACCGTTGCGGGCCGGCGACCACGAACGCGCCGCCGAGGTCGGCGAGGTCGACGTCGACGGGGCCGAGCTGGTCGCCGCCGACCACGGGGGTGCAGACAGCAGCGCCGGCGGGCCGGTCGCGCCGGCGCAGCGCCTCGGCGTCCGCGGCGGTCAGCTCGTCCGGCAGCGGGTCGAGGCGGCGCGGCAGCAGATCGGCGGCGGTGCCGTCCCAGCGGGTGGCGAGGGCCACGGCGAGCCGCTCGACGGCGGCGGTCTGGGCGGCGCCGGCCGGGTCGGGGTCCAGCAGCGCGATCTGCACCTGTTCGCCGGTGTCGGCCCAGACGGCGCGGCCGGCCGGCAGGTGCCGGGGCAGCCCGCGCGGGTCGACGCCGAACGCGGCCGCGTCGTCGGTGGTGGCCTGGCGCAGCACCAGCCGGGCCGATATCGCCGAGGCGATCCGGTGCGGGAAGCCGGTGCGGTCGGTGCTGAGCACGGTGGTCACGCCGACCGCCGGCCCGGTACGCAGCAGCGACTCGAGCCGGTCGACGGCCCGGCCACCGTCCAGCTCGGCGTACCGGGCGAGGAAGCCTTCCAGCCGGTCGATGAGCAGGACCAGGTACGGCAGCGGTTCACCGGCCCCGGTGCGGGGTGCGGCCCGGTGCTCGGCGAGCGAGGCGTGCCCGACCACGGACAGCCGCCGCTGCCGGCGGCCGACCTCGTCGTGCAGGAGCGTGAGCAGCCGCTCGGTGCGGGCGGTGTCGTCGCCGGGCACGACCGCGCCGCAGTGCGGCAGCGCCGACAGCGGGGCGAGCGCCTGGTTGCCGCAGTCCAGCGCGTACAGGTGCAGGTCGGCCGGGGACGTGCCGGCGGCCAGCGCGGCGGCCAGGGTCCGCAGCACCGTCGAACGGCCGGCCCGCACGGTGCCGGCGACGGCGACGCAGCCGGTGCGCTCCAGGTCGAGCACGAACGGGTCCTGCGCCTGGTCCTCGGGGCGGTCGGCGAGGCCCAGCACCGCTCTCAACGGCGCCACGCTGACCCTCGCCG
>NZ_JBFAPO010000119.1:0-10426 GCF_040676755.1 Dactylosporangium sp. NPDC049525
GCCGCCGAACCCCGTGCCGACCAGCGCCGCCGGGTGCTCACGCCGGCGGGGGGCGCGGCAACCGGCCTCCGCCGCAGCCAGGGCGTGCCCCCCGCCGCCGGCGGTATCGGGGCACTGCTCGCGGGCGCCGTCGCCGCCGCTGTCATCGGCGCCGCGGTCATCAGCGGAGGCGGCAGCAGCCCGTCCCGGCCGCCGACCGTCGAGGCGGCGCCGGGCACCCCGCCGTCCCGCGACCCGGTCCAGCTGCTGCGCCTCGCCGGGCAGCAGGTCATCCACGCGACCCAGCCGGCCGTCCGGCCGGACCAGTTCGTCTACACCGAAACCGTCGTCGTGCGGCTGGAGATCCATCCGGACGCTCGCACCGTGACCGGGGAGCCGCGGCTGGTCCGGCAGTGGCTGTCGGTGGACGGCACCCGCCCGGGTCTCACCCGCGAACGGCCCCTGGACCGTCCCGACGCCGGCTGGCGCGATGACCGGATCCCGGCCTGCCCCGCCTGCCCCGGCACGCTGCGCGGCGGCCTGCCGACCGACGCCGGGGCGATGGCCGCCTACCTGTACCGGCCGCCGGGCGACGACGAGGGCTGGCACCTGGAGACCAGTGACGCCGACACCCGCGCCCTGGACCGGGCCACGGTGGTGCTGACCGTCGCGCAGACCGCACCGGCCGTGCAGGCGGCCCTGTTCGCGGCGATGGAACGCATCCCGGGCGTACGGGTCCGCGACGGCGCCGCCGACCTGGCCGGCCGCACCGGGGTCGCCCTGGTATGGCGCACCGGCACCGGCGACCTCGAGCTGATCTTCGACCCGCAGACGTTCCGGTACCAGGGAATGAACCGCACGCTCACCGTCCGGCCGCAGCCGGCCAACGCCACTGTCCAGGTGCCGGTGCGCGAGGCGCTCCAGCACGTCGCCGTCGTCGACAATTCGGGAGACACCGCATGAGAGTCACCACGCTGCTGTTCGCGTTCACCCTGGCCGGGTGCGCCGCGAGCCCGGGGGCACCGGTCGCGGCCGTCGAGCCACCCGCCGCCGCGCCGGCCGAGCACGCCGTCCCGGCCGAGCACGCCGTCCCGGCCGCCGCCGAGACCGGCTACGAGCAGGCGCTGCGCTTCGCCCGCTGCATGGGCGAGCACGACGAACCCGTCCCCGAGCCGGTCGTGGGCAGGCCGCTGCAGTTCGGCACGCCGGTCGAGGGCACCTCGTGGATGCGGCTGGACACCGACGCGTTCATGGCGTGCCGGGCGCTGCTGCCCGCCACCTGGCCGGTGCGGGCCGACCCGGCCGACGTCGCGCGGGAACGCCCGTTCGGCGAGTGCATGCGCGAGCGCGGCTTCGCCTGGCCGGAGCCGGACGCCGACGGCATGGTCGCGTACCCGGCGGACCCGATGAGCTACCAGACGCCGCAGTACCGCGCCGCGGAGGAGGCCTGCCGGTACCTGTACGACGACCCCGCCAACAACGCACCGCGATGATCACTCGGCTCGCCGCGAGGTCGCCGGCTGAGCGGCGGGCTTGGCGAGGGTTCGCAGTGACACGACCGCCCAGACGCCCTCCAGCAGCAGGAAGCCCCAGTCGTGCCCGATCGCGGCCTCGACCGCGAGGAGGGAGGAGCCGAGGAGATTGAGCCACCCGTAGGCGCGCGAGGCGGAGGACAGCCTGCCCAGCTGCACCAGCACGAAGGGCAGCAGCACACACAGCGAACCGAGGACCTGGACGAACATGGCGCACTCCCGCACACCACGCCGTCTTGTCGGGCCGGGTACGACGTGACTCGTCCGGGACGGGCGCTCAGCTGCGCGCCGCCACCACCCGACTATCGCACGCATCCCAGGTCAGCGGCCACACGGGCGAGTGAGGTGCGGCGGTTCTCACCACCCTGCAACCTCACCCTGCTTCGCTGATCCCATGATCAGCAGGATGGCGGCGGTCGTCGCCGCGTGCGTCACCGGTGCGCTGCTCGCCACCCCCGCCGCGGCGGCCACCCCGGGCAACTGGCCGCAGCACGGCGGCGGCGCGGCCAACGACAACTACCAGCCCGACACCGGCGGGCTCGACGTACGCCGGCAGCTGTGGCAGCGGCAGGCCGGCGGCGACGACACGGTCGGCGGGACGGCCGTCGCCGGCGGCGCGCTCACCGTCGCCTACGGCAAGGGTGCCCTGCGCCGAGTCGACGTGCGCACCGGCGCGGTCACCGTGCTGGGCAAGCTCACCGGCCGCCGCCCGCAGCAGCTCGCCGACGTCGACGGCGCCCTGTACGTGCGCAGCCTCGACGCCGACGGCACCCGCAGCCGGCTCGCGTCCTACGACCGGGCCGGCGTGCGCCGCTGGGAGGTGACCCTGCCCGACGACGACGCGATCCTGCCGTTCACCGTCGCCGCCGGCCACGTCCTGGTGACCAGCGGGCCGAAGTGCCGCGAGCTGTGCACCGGGTACCACCTGCGCGCGTACCGCACCCGCAACGGCACCCTCGCCTGGTCCGGCGCGGTCGACGGCGACGCGGGCGGCTCCCCGGCGGTGGCCGGCGACACCGTCGTGCAGGGCGCCTACGGCCCGGTCCGCGGCACCGGCGACGGCAGCGGCGGGGCGAACCTGCTGTTCGCGTTCGACGTCCGCACCGGCGTGCGCCAGTGGACCCGGATCCGGCCCGGCTTCTCCCTGGTCGGCCAGCGCGGCTCGCTGCTCGTCTCGGGCGCCGGCCCCGAGGCCCTGTGCTCGCTGAACCCGTCCACCGGCG
Source organism: Dactylosporangium sp. NPDC049525 (assembly GCF_040676755.1). Classification (NCBI taxonomy): domain Bacteria; kingdom Bacillati; phylum Actinomycetota; class Actinomycetes; order Micromonosporales; family Micromonosporaceae; genus Dactylosporangium; species Dactylosporangium sp. NPDC049525. The sequence continues at coordinate 2,735 of NZ_JBFAPO010000119.1, forward strand.
CCGCCCGCTGGTGCCGCGACACCCCGGTGGCCGACGAGTGGGTCGACGGGCTCTCCGCCGGCGGTGGCGCCCTGTTCGGCTACGGTCTCACCGGCACCGTCCGGCGCTACGACCCGGCCACCGGCGCCACGGCGTGGGCGACCCCCCTCGCGCTGCCCGGTTACGAGTACAACGCCCTGCACGCGGACCTCGTCAGCGGCGGCGGACTCGTGTACGCGGCGGTGCGGCACGGCAACTTCACCCCGTCGTCGGAGTTCACCGAGATCGTCGTCCTGCGCGCCGCCGACGGCCACGTGATGCGCCGGCTGCGCATCGCCGCGTACGACGACACCTACGCCGAACTCATGCCCGCCTCGGGCCGCCTCCTACTCGTCGGCGACCACACGATCCGCGCGTTCGGCTGAGACGCCGTCCGGCTGAGATGCCTTTCGGCTGAGGCGGCTGGCTTCGGCTGAGGCGGTTCAGCCGGACGCGGCTCAGGCCCTGGCGGCGATGATCGCGTCCCGCAGGGAGTGCAGGGCGTGGGCGCGGGCGCCGGCAAGGGACGGCTCGTCGGTGCCCTCGGCGGGGCGGACCGGGACGTGGCGCGGCAGGCGGGCGAACGCGGCCCGCACCGCCGCGAGCACCGGCGGCCGGCTCCCCCACGGGCCGCCGAGCACGATGAGCGCCGGATCGGCGAGGGCGACCACGGCGGCCAGGACGCCGCCGACCGCCCGGGCGACGGTGTCCAGGTCGGCGGCGAGCAGGGCCGGCACGTCGATCGCGGTCGAGCCCGGCTGGCGGAGGCCGAGCCGCGCGAACACGTCGGTGAAGGGCATCGCGCGGCCGTCCGGGCCGGTGGTGATCAGGTGGGCGATCTCCCCCGCGAGGCCGGCGTGGCCGCGCAGGACCTCGCCGGCGCTGACGACCGCGCAGCCGAGGCCCTCGCCGAGGTACACGTAGGTGAAGTCGTCGCCGGCGCCGTGGTCGCGTTCGGCGCGGGCGGCCCAGTTGACGTCGTTGTCGACGGTGACCGGGCCGGTGATGTGCGGGGCGAGCAGCTCGACCGGGTCCAGGTCGCCGACGAGGAACGGGGCGTCGGGCAGGTGCACCAGCCGCCCGGTCGCCCGGTCGACAGGGTCGGCGGCGCTGACCGTGGCGACGCGCGCCGGACCGGCCACGCCCCCGCCCGACGCGGCGTCGGCCACGGCGGCGGTCAGCGCGGCGGCGACGAGGTCGGGCTCGGCCGGGCCGGACAGGGGCCGGGTCGCCCTGGTCAAGACGGTGCCGTGCGCGTCCAGGCGCTCGGCGACCACCCCCGCGGGGGCGATGCTGACGGCGAGGGCGGTGCCCGCGGACGGGGCCAGGCCGTAGTAGGTGCCGATCCGGCCGCGGCCGGTGGTGCGCTCGCCGGTGTCCACGACCAGCCCGGCCTCCGTCAGCCGGCGCATGCTCTCCGACACGGTCGGCTTGGAGATGCCGGCATGGACGGCCAGCTCCGCCCTGGTCAGCCGGCCGGCGTGCATGAGGGCGCGCAGGACGTGCTCGTCGGACAGCGAGCGCAGCAGCTCGAGCGAGGGTTTGACCGGCGTCACGTGCCGATTCTAGTCAGGACTCTTGCCTAAATCCGCGACCCGCCGTACGGTCACCTAGTAAGGAGTCCTGACTAGAAGGAGCGCGAGGCCATGCAGGTCCAGACCGCACTGCCGCACTGGGAGACCATGCCCGACGACCTGGGCGCCGCGACCCGCGAGGTCAAGGCGGCGATCAGGGCCCGCATCGCGGCCTCGGGGCGCACCGTCGAGGAGGTCTTCGCCGTCGTGGAGCGGGGCATCGAGACCGAGGTCCGCGCCATCGAGGCGGCCCGCGAGCGCGGCGAGGCCGTCTGGCCGGTGATCGACTACGCCGACATCGCGGCCGGCGCCGTGCCCGCCGAGACCCTCGCGCAGCTGCACCGCCGCGGGTGCCTCGTGGTGCGCGGCCACTTCGACCGGGAGCAGGCGCTCGGCTGGGACCGCGAGATCGTGTCGTACGTGGAGCGCAACGCCTTCTTCGAGCACTACCGCGGCCCCGCCGACGACTTCTTCGGCAGCGTCAACTCCAAGCCCGAGATCTACCCGATCTACTGGTCGCAGCCGCAGGTGCAGGCCCGGCAGAGCGACCGGATGGCGACCGTGCAGACGTTCCTCAACCGGCTGTGGAAGCACGAGTCCGACGGCGTGCGGTGGTTCGACCCGGAGCGCGACGCGATGTACCCGGACCGGATCCGCCGCCGCCCGCCGGGCGCGACCTCCGGCGGGCTGGGCGCGCACCTGGACCCGGGCACGCTCGACCTGTGGATGACGCAGGCCTACCAGCAGGCGTTCCGGCACCTGTTCGACGGCAGCGTGGAGCAGTACGACCCGTGGGACGCCGCCCACCGCACCGCCGGCCCGCAGTACCCGGGATCGACCATGTGCTCCGCGTTCCGCACCTTCCAGGGCTGGACGGCGCTGTCGGACATGGACCACGACCAGGGCGTCCTGCACACCGTGCCGATCCCCGGGGCGATGGCGTACCTGATGCTGCGCCCGCTGCTGGCCGACGTCGCCGACGACGACATGGGCGGGGTCACGGTCAACCGGGCGTTCCCGGCCAGTGACGAGCGCCTGCACGGGCTGCTGCTGCGGGCCCTGAGCGGCATCCCCGACGTGCGCGCCGGCGACTCCGTCTGGTGGCACTGCGACATGATCCACTCGGTGGCGCCGGTGCAGGACCAGCAGGGCTGGGGCAACGTCATGTACATCCCGGCCGCGCCGTGGTGCCCGCGCAACGAGGCGTACAGCGGCTCCGTGCGCACCGCGTTCCTCACCGGGTCCAGCCCGGCCGACTTCCCGGAGGAGCACTACGAGCGGGCCTGGGACGGCCGGTTCGGCGTCGAGCAGCTCAACGCGACCGGCCGCCGCGGCCTGGGCATCACCGTCTGAAGGCCAGGTCAGGCACCCCTGGGCCGGAAGAACACCCGCCGCAGGATCGCCGGGGCGAACAGGCCCTCCGGCGGCGCGGTCAGGTTGACGGTGCGGTGGAAGGCGACCGCGACCTCCGGCGACGTCTCCGCGGCCCGCAGCAGCTTCGCGATGTACCAGTTGAAGAACCGCACCTTCGCGGTCCGCGTCCCCGGCACCGACGGGAACGCCAGGTCACCGCCGACGGCCATGTCCCACGGCGTGTCGATGACGGCCGACGCCTGCGCGTAGAAGCGCCGCGGCAGGCCGGCCAGCCCGCCGTCCAGCGCCGAGCGCAGCTCCAGGGCCTCGAGGGCGGCGACGGTCATGCCCTGGCCGTAGATCGGGTTGAACGCGCAGATGGCGTCGCCGAACGCGAGGTAGCCCTCCGGGTGCCGGGTGAGCCGCTCGTACCGGCGGCGCACGCTCGCCGGGACCCGGAACGGCCGCGGCGCGGTCAGCGGCCGGGACCGGTGCACGACCTCGGCGAGGTCGGCGATCGGCAGCCGGGTCGCGTAGGCCGCGAAGCCCTCCTCGTCGGTCGGCGGCAGGTCGTCGCCGAGCCCGGCGAGGGTCAGGATCCAGCGGTCGCCCTCCATCGGCAGCAGCGCCGCCCCGAACGGGTACTTCGGTGTCACCCCGGTCAGCACGCCGAGGGTGCCGCCGGGCAGCGGGGTCCGCTCGTACTCGCGGGTGGCGTAGACCACGCCGGCCATCACGCTGTCCTGCTCCGGCGGCGCGTACCCGAGCTCGGTGAGCCAGGTCGTGCCCCGGTTGCCGCGGCCGGTCGCGTCCACGACCAGGTCCGCGGGCAGCTCCTCCGCGCCGCCGCCGCTCGCGACGACCTTCGCGCCGGTGACGGTGCCGGCGTCGTGCAGCAGGCCGGTCGCCTCGAGCCCGCCGCGCAGCTCCACGTTCGGCAGCTTGGCGACCCGGGACCGCAGGTAGTCCTCCAGCGCGGGCCGGCTGACGGCCAGGACGATCAGGTCGGACGCGGCGCGGGCCATCGGGACCGGGCCGTTGTGCCAGGCGAACCCGGCGTGGATGTCGACGGTGAGGGCACCGGCGGCGACGAGCTCGTCGGTGAGGCCGGGGAACAGGCCCTCGAGGACCTCGCGCCCCTTGGCGAACAGCATGTGCGCGTGCCGGCCCTGCGGGACGCCCTTGCGGACGCCGGTGCCGGTGAGGTCGTCGCGGTCGAGGACGGTCACGGTGTCGAAGGTGTCGCTCAACGCGCGGGCGGCCAGGAGCCCGGCGATGCTCGCGCCGAGGACCACCGCGCGCGTGGAATGGCTAGTCATGCGCCCAGACGACCATTGATCCACGACTATTCATAGGTAGAAATACACGGACCGCGCATCATCACGTGCCGCGTGTCACATTCACGACCGGCGTGCCGGACGGGCAGGTGAACGACATCCGGACGAGGTCGTTGCCGTGGCGGAACTCCACGAAGGCGGTCACGGCAGGACCTGCCTGCACGGTTTCCGTCTTGTACGGCTTGGCCGCCGCCGACGTGATCACCCGGGCCTGCCCGCCGCCGGCGCACGCGACCTCGGCGGTGCCGCCCTCGCTGGTGAACGTGACCGGGTCGGCCGCCGGCGTCGACGGGTCGCCGGTGGCCGCCGGAGAGGTCGCCGCGGCGGTGGTGGCCGGGCCGCCGCCCGCGGGCCGCCCGTCGCCTGTTGCCGCCGACCCCGGCGCAGCCTGACCGGACGGCGTGGCGGCCGACTGGGTAGGACCGGGCTGCGATGTGCCGGGCCCGGCGCCGGGCGTGGCCCCGGACGGTCCGGGTGCCGCGCTCGCCGCCACCGCCGCGTCCGCGGTGCCGGGCCGGCGGTCGGCCCGGTCCAGGCCGGCGAGCACCCACGGGAACGCCGCGGCGACGAGCAGCACGACCGCGGCGACGGCGTACCAGCGGGCGCGGGAGGGCGGCAGGGGCTCGGGCGCGGCGGCTGCTGCCAGTACACCGGCGGCGGCCTCGGCGGAAGGTCGGGCCTCGGGCTCCTTGTCCAGGCACGCCATGCACAGCCGGGCAACCGCGTCGGGCACCCCGGGCAGCGCGGGCAGGGGCAGCGGCGGCGTGAAGACGTGGTCGCGGATCAGCTGGGTCGTCGTGTCGGCCGTCCACGGCAGCGTCCCGGCGAGGAGCCGGTAGAGCAGCACGCCGAGTGCATAGACGTCCGACGGGGGCACGACGTGCCCGGACAACCGCTCCGGCGCCAGGTACGCCGGTGTGCCCAGGATGTCCTCGAGCGGCTGCGGGCCGGCGGGCGCGGCGAGGCCGAAGTCGACGAGCTTCGCGCCGGTCGCGGTGACCATGATGTTCGCCGGTTTGACGTCCTGGTGGACGAGGCCGGCCGCGTGCGCCGCGGCGAGCCCGGCGGCGACGCCGGCGCAGACCCGGAACGCCTCCTGCGGCGGCAGCTCCCGCTCGTCGAGGTGCCGCTGCAGGGACCGGCCGGCGACCAGCTCCATCACCAGGAACGGGAAGCCGTCGTCGCCGAAGTCATGCACCTGGGCCAGGTTGGGGTGCGACAGCCCGGCCGCGGCGCGCGCCTCGCCCTGGATCCGCTCGCGGGCGTCGCCGTCGCGCAAGTGCAGCACCTTGACCGCGACCGCCCGGTGCAGGACCTCGTCGCGGGCCCGCCACACGACGGACATACCGCCCGAGCCGAGCAGCTCCTCAAGGCGGTAGCGACCCCCCAGCAGCAGCTCACCCATCGGGACATCCTGCACCATCGATGGACGAAGCCCATCACCGGAACCTCTGGTCTGCGCCGCCCGGCTGCCGATGGGAGTCAGGGAGGCCACCATGACCACGATCTTGATCATGCTGGGATGCGCCCTGGCGGGCGCGGCGATCGGCGTCGCCGCCGGCCGGCGACGTACCGGCGGCTGGGACGCGGTCGCCGATGTGCTGCGCCGCGCCGCTGCCGGTGACCTCACCGGCCGGGTCCCGGCCGGTGCCGACCCGCAGGTCTCCGCCGCCGTCAACGGCACCCTCGACCGGGTCGCCGGCGCGGTCCGGCAGGTCTCGACCGCCGGCGCCGCCCTCACCGACGCCGGCCGGGAGCTCGGCCGGATCGTCGAGGACATGCTGACCTCCGCCGAGCGCTCCGTCGCCGCGTCGCAGCGCGTCCTGGACGCCGCGAAGGACGTGCACACCCAGGTCACCAGCGTCGCCGACGGGGCGAGGCAGCTGGACACGAGCATCCATGAGATCGCCCGCAACAGCACCGAGGCGGCCGGCGTCGCCGCCGACGCGGTGCGCGTCACCGACTCCACCGGCAGGACCATGACCAGGCTCGGCGACTCGTCGTCGGAGATCGGCGCCGTCATCAAGGTCATCACGTCGATCGCGGAGCAGACCAACCTGCTCGCCCTCAACGCCACCATCGAGTCCGCCCGGGCCGGGGCGATGGGCAAGGGCTTCGCCGTCGTCGCCAGCGAGGTCAAGGACCTGGCGCAGGAGACCGCCACCGCGACCGAGGACATCACCCGCCGCATCGCCGCGCTGCAGTCCGACACGACCGGCGCCGTCCAGGCCATCGACCGGATCACCGACGTCATCGGCCGGGTCAGCGGCTACCAGACGACGATCGCCCGTGCGGTCGAGCTGCAGAGCAGCACCACCGCCGGGATGAGCGGCAGCATCGGCCGGGCCGCCACCGGCGCCGCCGAGATCGCCGACACGATGACCGCCGTCGCCGGCAAGCGCAAGGAGGCGCAGGAGGCGGTGCTGCGGGCCAAGGAGCTGACCGCCCGCCTGGACCGCCTGACGGCCGACCTCGCCGGCGCTGTCGGCGGCTTCCGGCTCGGCTGACCGGCCGACCGGCAGGCATCGGCACGGGGGTTACCGATCGGGGCGAGTGCGGCATGCCCGGGGACGTCCTGCGGGGGTGAGAACCCATCGATCGGGTGGTGTCGCGGCGGTTCACGCCCGCATGCCCGCACGGGCCGCCGAAACTGGTGGTACCGGAAGCGAAGCATGCGATCGCACAAGCTCACCGGAAGCGAGACGGCCGGCCCGGATGGCCGCGGGCCGGCCGGCGCTCGCGAGGGTGCATCATCGGGGGCGTGACCGTCCTCGTCTTGGGTGCTGTGAACACCGACCTGGTGATCGAGACCCCGCGCATCGCCGCACCTGGCGAGACCGTCATCGCGACGCGGTCCTCGACCGGCCACGGCGGCAAGGGCGGCAACCAGGCCACGGCCGTCGCCCGCCTGGGCGGCGCCTGCACGCTCGCCGCCCGCGTCGGCGCCGACTTCGACCCGGCGTCGCTGCCCGGCGTGGACGTCTCCGCGCTGGTCCGCGACGACACCGCCCCCACTGGACTCGCCGTCGTCCTCGTCGCCGCCGACGGCGAGAACGCGATCACCGTCGTGCCGGGCGCGAACGCCCACCTGTCCCCCGCCGACGTCAGCCTGCCGCCCGGCCCGCCCGGCGTCGTCCTGGCCAGCCTCGAGGTGCCCCTGGCGACGGTCACCGCCGCGGCCCGCCTCGCCCGGGCCGCCGGCTGGACGGTCGTGCTCAACCCCGCGCCCGCGCTGCCGCTGCCGCCCGGGCTGCTCGCCGACGTCGACGTCCTCGTGCCCAACGAGCACGAGCTGGCCGTCCTCGGCTCCCCGGCGGAGCTGCTCGCGGAGGCGGACGCGCCGTTCGACGTGCAGGTCGCGCAGACGATGCGGGAGGCTCGCCCGCTGCTGCGCGAGGTGCACTGCGTCC
>NZ_JBFAPO010000120.1:0-9704 GCF_040676755.1 Dactylosporangium sp. NPDC049525
CCGCGGCGCGATGGTTGCCGTCGCACAGGGCCGGTTCGCCGACGCGGAACGCCTGGCCGGTGCGGCCCTGGCGACGGGTCCGGCGCTCGGGCACTACGAGGCGCGGCTCGCCGCGGCCGAGCTCGCCGCCGCCCGCGGCGACGCCGGCGCGGCCCGCCTGGCCGGCGAGGCGCTCGCCGCCGCCCGGGCCGGCGGCCACGCGGTGTCCGCGGCGCGGCTCAGCGAGCTGGCTCCGGCTGGGTGAAGGCGACCGCTTCGATCTCCAGCAGCCACGCCTCGTCGTAGATGCCGGTGATGACGATGGTCAGCGCGGGGCGGTGCCCGCCCAGGATCTCCTGCCGGATCGCGGCGTTGACCGCGCGGTGCTCGCGGCCGGACAGGTAGGTGGTGACCTTGACCAGGTGCTCGACGCCCATGCCGGCCTCGGCGAGCACGGCGAGGATGTTGCGCCAGACCAGGCGGCACTGCGCGGCGAAGTCCGCCGGGATCACGCCGTCCTCGTCGGCCCACGGCACCTGGCCGCTCACGTACACGGTGCGGCCGGCGCCGCTCACCTCGACGCCGTGGGTGTAGTTGCCCACCGGGGCAGGCAGCGCCGCCGGGTCGAGCGGCCGGATGGTCGGTGCGGTCATCCTCGTGCCTCCGGAAGGTCGTGGCGGCCGGCGACGTGCATCGCGGTGTAGTAGACACACCGTTTCGCGCCGGGGTTGGCGAACGCGTGGGTGCGGTCGCCGGCGTAGTAGAGGGCGTCGCCCGCCGCGAGCGGATGCTCGACGCCGTCGAGCGTGACCAGGAGCCGGCCGGACTCGACCGCGACATACTCCCGGGAGCCGGGCGCGTGCGCGGCGAACGCGCCGATGACGACGCCGGCCGGGACGACGGTGCGGATCAGCTCGAACTCGACACCCGGCAGGTTCGGCGACAGGATCCGCCGCTCCCAGCCGGAGGGATCGGTGAGCGTGGGCTGGTCGGGTGCGCGCAGCAGGATCACCGGCTCCGGCTGGTCCTCACCGAGCAGCCGGGACACGGTGACGTCGAGGGCCGTGGCGAGCCGGGCGAGGACCAGCACGCTGGGCACCTTCGCGCCGCGCTCGATGTCGGAGATCATGCTGCGGCTGACGCCGCTGGCGGCGGCGAGGTCCTCGATGCTCAGCCCGCGCCGGGCACGCTGCTGGCGCAGCTGGGCGGTGAGGTTCGCCAGGACAGGTTCCACGGTTCGCCACTATAGCGGAATATTTCCTCTGGAGCGGATGCGCCTGCGGAGCCTCCAGACCGCGTACGCGACCAGCAGCGCGACGGCCGCCGGGCACACCCAGAAGCCGGGCCGGGCGGCGAACGGGTTGGCGCTGACGGCCGGGCCGTCCAGAGTGCCGCGCTCGATGAGGTCGAGGGGGATCTCCGGCCTTCCCGCGTCGGCCGGCACCCGCATCACGGTCCGCTCGCCGGCGGCGCCGAGCAGCAGGATCTTGTGGTCGCGCTCGACGAGGAGGTCGTCGCCGCGGAAGCCGAGGACCCGGTCGGGGTGCGGGAAGCTGCGCAGTTCGGCGCCGGTCTCCGCGTCCACGACGACGACCCGGCCGGGGGGCTTGCCACCGCACACGTCCGGGCCCTGCCGCGCGTTGAAGCACACGCCTTTGTTGATGGCGATCCGCCGGCCGTCGCCGCTCCACACGGGCGGGGACCACAGGTCCTGCGGCGACTCCACGGGCACCTTCAGGTCCTCGCCGCCGCGCAGGTTCACCACCCGCAGCCAGGACCGCTGCTCGCTCGCGGACCCCTCGCCGAACGCGATCCGGTCCCCGGTGGGCGACAGCCGCGTCGCGTCGCTCGTCATGTCGACCCGCAGCAGCTGCCGGACGTCGCCGGTCGCCAGGTCGACGAGGTTGATGTCGCGTTCGGTGACCGACAGCACCTGACGGCCGTCGCGGCTCCAGTCGACCGGCGTGCCGCCCGGCGGCCGGTGTTCCTTGCCGGTGCGCAGGTCCAGCACGCCCTCGTAGCCGACCAGGAGCCGACCGCCGTCGGGGGAGAGCCGGCCGATGTTGTGGCCGAGCACCTGCGCCTTGATCCGGTAGCTGCCGTCGCGGCCGACGACGACGGTGGTCGCCTCGAGGTAGACGGTCTCGTCGGTGGTGTACACGACGGCGGCGGGTCCCGGCGGCGACTGGTCGATGGTGGCCTGCCACAGCCACGGCCGCCCCACCCGGGACGGCAGGACGTGGGTGCTGCCGCCCGGATCGGCGACCTGACCCGGACGCGGCCCGGTGGTCCACCACAGCGGCACCGCAAGGGCGACGGCGAGCACGCTCACCATTGCCCGCCGGCGCCGGCGGCGGCGCCGCCCGAGCGACCAGGCACCGTCGGGGAACCGTTGCGGCGGCATCTGACCGGCCAGGGCCGCGAGCGCGTCGCGGACCGGAGCCTCGGGTGTCGTCATGCTCATCTGCCCTCCCGTGCCGCGGCGAGCTCCGGCGCGACGGTCCGTAGCCGCTCCAGCGCCTCCCGGGCGTGGCTCTTGACGGTGCCGACGGACAGGTTGAGGATCTCCGCGGTCCGTGCCTCGGTGTGGTCCTCGAAGTACCGCAGCACCAGCACGGCCCGCTGCCGCGGGCTGAGCCGCGCCAGCGCCTGCCGGACGGCGAGCGACACCACGACCTGCCCGCTGGGGTCCGGGGTGACCTGGTCCGGCGGCTCGGCGTAGGGCTCGTCGTGCACCTTCCGCCGCCGCCACGCCGAGACGTGCTGGGTGTAGAGGACCCGCCGCACGTACGGGTCCGGGTCGCCGCCGCGCACGATGCGGTCCCACCGGTCGGCGACCCGGATCAGGGTGGCCTGCACCAGGTCCTCGGCCTGATGGACGTCACCCGTGAGCAGGTACGCGACCCGCGACAACGCCGCCAGCCGGTCCCCGACGTACTGCCGGAACGACTCCTCTGTCTGCTGCACCGCACCTCCCGACCAGGTACACGCTCGCACGCGGGCGTTTGGAGGGGGGCGGGCCTGTGCTGCGGTGACGGCCGCCGGATGCGGCGGCCGTCACCGGTCCTGCACGGTTCAGGCGACCCGGACGCGTCGCTGCGGGCGGCGTCTCGGGTTGCGGTTCAGGCGACGCGGACGCGTTGCCGCGGGCGGCGTCTCGGGTTGCGGTTCAGGCGACGCGGGCGCGTCGCTGCGGGCGGCGTCTCGGGTTGCCCAGGGCGACCAGCGTCGCGCCGGTACCGCACCTTCCTCGCCTGGCCGGCCGGCCGCGGGCGTCCAGCAGCGTGATCGAGCCGCCGGTCGGCACGGTGAGCGTCGCCGTCTGCGTCTCGTCCGGCGCGCCGGTGGTGGTCTTGCTCGGCGGCGCCGGCGGCCCCGGGATCGTCACCAGCGGCGTGTACGTCGCCGTCGCGCTCTGCCCGTACGCGTCGGTGACTTGGTAGTCGACCGGTGGCAGCTGGCCGTGGAAGCCGAGCACCGGCGTGAAGATGACCGTGGCGGTGCCAGCCTGCTGCAACGGGTTCGGCACCGTCCCGCCGGCCGCCGCGGTGTCGGCGAGCTTCAGCGTGTACGCGCCCTTCCCCTCGATGAACAGCGACGTGGTCGGGTTGCCGTTGGCGTCGATGAGCGCGATGGTGCCGTTCGCCGGCACCGGCAGCGTCGCCGTCTGCGGCGTGACGCCCTCGCCGTTTGGCGACGGTCACCGTGCTCGTCAGCTGGTTGCCGGCGCCGAGCAGGCTGATCGCGTGGCCGGACGGGACCGTCGCGGTCGCGGCCTGCGGTGCGGTGCCGACGCCGGTGCTGGTCAGCGCGGACGGCTTCGGCGCCTTCGGCGGCCCGGGCCCGACCGTCGGCGTGTACGTCGACTGCGCGCTGATCTCGTCGACCTTGACCTTGTAGGTGACCGCGGTGGCCGTGCCGGAGAAGCCGTCGACCGGGGTGAACGTGATGACCCCCGTGACCGGGTTCAGCACGTACGTGCCCTGCCCGGCGACCGTGACCGTGTTGACCTGCGCGCTCTCGGCGATTATCAGGTAGACCTCGCCGGCGTTCGGGACCGGCACGGTGACGGTCTGCGCCGCGCCGTACAGCCCGGAGGAGGTCAACGGCGATGCCGTCGGCGGGGTGACCCACTGGATCACGACCTCGCCGTTGGTCTCGGCGTCGCCCTTGCCGGCGGTCTTCATCGCCTGGCCGTCACCGGCGGACTTCTCGTCGACCGCGGCGTAGGTGTAGCCGCCCGCGACGCCGGCGGTGTGCAGGTACCCCGAACCGCCGCCGCCCGCACCGGCGATCTGGGGGCTGCATCAACGGCACCGCCAGGCCGGTCATCGCGACGTGTACGGACGGGCCTCGGAGTGCCAGACGATGTCTACCGCGCCCACCGTGCCCAGCCTTGCACGGGTCCACCGGTTCCGGAATCGAACTTCCGACGGTTCCGGTGCGCTATTACGGTCGCAACGGGCGACGAACTTCGCAATCATAGAATCGATCACCGAATTGATCACAGTATGGATCATCTGGATGGGGAAACGCGTACCGCAGCTGCCGGTTGGTGGGCCTGACCAGGAAAGGTGCGGCAGGTGATCTGTATCTTGGCGGAGTGGATCACACCTTCGGTAAATCCAAGCCGTCGGTAATCGTGAGGCGTGGCAGTCTTCCCCGGAATCGCCATCCGGCCGGCAGGAAAGAAAGGTGGCGGCATGGCACTCACTCCGGTCGACCAGCTCGGCGACGTGCTGCTGCAGACGCTGCGGGAGCCGCCGTTCCACGGCTCCGGCACGCCGGCGGCCGTGCTCGACGCGATGGGCCCGTCACCCCGCTTCACGCCCACGCCGCAGGATCGCCGGCGGGACCCGGAAGACCCAAGGACGCCGATCTGGCAGTCCCGGGTGTACAAGGCCGTGCGCCGCCTGATCGGCCAGCAGTTCCTCCGGGTCGACCGGGACCGCTGGACGCTGACGCCGGCGGGCGAGGGCGCGGCCGACGAAGCCCTCCGCCGCGCCGCCGAAGCCACCGCCGCGGACGGCGATGCCGTGCCGCAGCCGGTGACGAAGGCGGCGGACAACCGCAGCCTGCTGCGGCCGAGCGTGGTAGCGGCACCGCTGCTGGACCCCGACGCGCGCGCCCGGATCGGCTTCCCGGTGGACGAGGCAACGCCGCTGCCGGTGCTGATCGAGCTGAACGTCCGCTACAGCGGCGGCATCCTGGAGGCGCACCGGCGGCTCCTGGAACTGCTCGAGGGCGTCGGCCCGCAGGTGCGGCAACCACACCAGCTGACCGAGGACGTCGTCGCCGCCCGGCTGACGATGACCCAGGTGCAGGCGCTGGTGGAGGCGGACGCGGCCGGCAGCAGGGCGTCGTCGCAGCGCGCCGTCCACCGGGTCTGGCCGGACTTCCCGGTGCAGCCGCTGATCGACCGCTCCGCCCGCACCATCAAGGCCGACGCGGGCCGGCGCTCGTTCGGCGCCACCGGCCAGGACATCGTGTGGGCGGTCATCGACTCCGGCATCGAGCGGCGGCACCCGCACTTCGCGCGCTGGGAGACACTCACCCACCCCGACGTGCTGGAGTTGCATCGCGACTTCACCACGACGCTGGCCCCCGGCCCGGAGACCGCGGAGGCGGCGCTCGTCGACGAGCGGGGCCACGGCACGCACGTGGCCGGGATCATCGCCGGTGAGCTGCCGCCGGGACAGACGGACCAGCCGGTCCAGGTGCTGCGGGACCAGTTCGCGGACGCCGAACGCGACATGCCGGGCGACACGACCGGCCGTACCTTCGATCCGGACCTGCTCGCCGGCGTCGCGCCCAGGACCCGGCTGGTGAGCCTCAAGGCACTGCCGGCGGACGGGGACGGCGACTCCAGCCGGGTGATCGCGGCGCTGCGCTACGTCCGGCAGGTCAACGCCTCGAGTGACCAGCTGATGCGCATCCACGGCGTGAACATCAGCGTCGGCTACGAGTTCGACCCGACCTGGTTCGCATGCGGGCAGAGCCTGCTCTGCAAGGAGGTCGACCGGCTCGTCCGCAGCGGCGTGGTCGTGGTCGTCGCCGCGGGCAACACCGGCTACGGCCGGGTGACCGCCACGTTCCGGCAGACCAGCACCTCGCTGGCGATGACCATCAACGACCCCGGCAACGCCGAGCGGGCCATCACGGTCGGCTCCACCCACCGGGACCGGCCGCACACCTATGGCGTGTCGTACTTCTCCTCCAAGGGCCCGACCGGCGACGGCCGGCCGAAACCCGACCTGCTGGCACCGGGGGAGCGCATCGCCTCGTGCGCCGCCGGAGCGAAGCGCGCCGCGAAGGTGACCGGCGACGTACCGCCCGACGCACCGATCTACATCGAGCAGGACGGCACGAGCATGGCGGCGCCGCACGTCTCCGGCGCGATCGCGGCGTTCCTGTCCGTGCGCCGGGAGTTCATCTGCCAGCCGGAGCTGGTCAAGCGCATCTTCTGCGACACGGCGACCTCACTCGGTCGCGAACCGTACTTCCAGGGCGCCGGTCTGGTCGACCTGATGCGTGCCCTGCAACACGTGTAACCGAAGGGGGAACACATGAACGAGATCGCGGGCCTGCCGTTCTGGGAGGTCCGGTTCGACGCGGACGGTGACGTGGACGCCCAGAGCGAGCGGGACAGCACCACCGGGATCGTCGCCGCCGGGATCACCGACCTGCTGGTCTTCGCACACGGCTGGAACAACGACGCCGACGCGGCGAACGCCTTGTACAGGGGGTACTTCACGTTCGTGCCGGGCCTGCTCGCCGGCCGGCTGCCGGCGGGACGCAAGGTGGGGCTGCTCGGCGTGTACTGGCCGTCCAAACGCTGGTCGGACGAGCCGGCCCCCGACTTCGCAGCCGACCTCGGTGCCGGCGGCGGCGCGGCCGGGTTCGCGGCACTGCCGACCTTCCCGCCGCCGCCCCCGCCGGACGAGCAGACCCGCGAGGCGCTGCTCGACGCGTTCCCGAACGTGCGGGAGTCGGTGATCGACGACCTCGTGGGCCTGCTCCGCGACCGGCCGGACGACCTCGGGTCTCTCCGCCGCGCCCATCACCTGATCGCGGTGGCATCCTGGTCGCAGGGCCCGGGCGGCACCGTCGACGATGGCGACGGCTCGGCCGCCGTCCCGCCCTTCGCTCAGGCCGGACGGGACGGCAAGGCGGTCAGCGAGGAGTTCCTGCAGGCATTGGAGGAGCAGGGCGTCGTCACGTCCGGCGCCGGCGGCGACGCTGGTTTCGGTGACGGCCTGCGGCGGCTGTGGCACGGCACCCAGGAGGCCGCCAGGCAGGCGACGTACTGGCAGATGAAGCGCCGGGCCGGCGAGGTCGGCGAACGGGGACTCGGCCCGTACCTCGCCCGGTTGCACGCCGCGGCCGGTGGGCTGTCGAGCAACCTGATCGGGCACAGCTTCGGCGCCCGGCTCGTGTCCTTCGCCTTGCGGTCGATGTCCGGCCAGGCCGGGCGGGTCCGGTCGGTCACCCTCCTGCAGGGGGCGTTCTCCCACTACGCGTTCGCCGCGGAGCTGCCCTTCGACAAGTCCCGCGGCGGCGGCCTGCGCGGGCTGCAGTCGCTGGTCGCCGGGCCGGTCGTCGCCTGCTACTCCCAGCACGACTCAGCGGTCGGCGTCTTCTACCCGCTGGCCTCACTGGCGTCGGGGCAGGACGAGAGCGGATTCGGCGACCCGATGGACCGCTGGCGCGGCATGGGCGCGGACGGTCACCAGCCACCCGCAGTCGCGTTGCAACTGCAGCCGGCCGGCACGTCGTACACCTGGCCGCCCGACGGAAAACTGGTCAGCATCGATGCCCAGTCGGTGGTCCGGCACGGCCGTCCACCCAGCGGCGCGCACTCCGACATCTGCCACGCGGAGCTGGCCTGGATCCCGCTCAGCGCCGGCGGCGTCATTCGCTAGGGTGGCGCCCCGCGGCCTAGGAGTTCGCAGCCATGCCCCGCTCCGGCGCCACCACGTACGGCTTGGTAGCACTGCACACTGCGTGGCTTCGCTCACGTGGCGTGATGGCGCTGGACGTGGGGGTGTGCGGGTTCGAGAATGGTGGGGTAGCGCCTACCGGGGGGAGGCGGCGCATGCCACGGCCGTATTTTTCTTTGGACGCACCGGATTCCGGGTCTTCTTGTTCGTTGGGTTCGATTGATTGGGATGCGCGTTTTGCTGCGCAGCGGGCTGCGTGTGCGCGGCGGCGTGAGGAGAGGTTGCGGGTTCGGGCGGAGTTCGCGGAGGCTCGGGCGTACGGGTTGGCGGCTCGTCATGCGACGAAGCTGACGCGGTTGCGGAACGCTCGGTTGTTGGCGGAGCTGGACGCTGTCCCACCGACTGCCGCAGCCCGGTCCGGGTCACGCGACCCAGCGACCACCGCCTCCGTGTCGGCATCTCCACCGCCCGCCGGTGTGTCTGCGGGGCCTGCGTCTGCTGGGCGCGTGTGCGCATCGGTCGAACCTGGCCGAGTGTCGGCTCCACTCATGTCTGCGCCGGTCGGGTCTGCGCCCGGGTCTGCGACTGTCAGGCCCGCGCGGGTGTCTGCTCCACCCGCGCCAGTTCGCCCCCGGCCCGCGCCCGTGCCTGCTTCTGCGCCGGCTCGCGTTCCTGCGCCGGTGCCCACTCCTGCTCCTGTTCGCCCTGTGCCAGCGCGGGTGTCTGCTCCGCCTGTGCCTGTGCCCGGGCCTGTGCTCGGTCACCCAGGGCCCACGCCTGCGCCAACTCGGCCCGCCCGCGTGCGTACATCTGCGACCGTCCGGTCCGTGCCCACTCCCAGGTCCACGCCGGCTCCCGTCCAGTCCGCGCCCGTCCGGCCGGTGCCCATGCCCGTGTCAAAACCGGTGCCCGTTCGGCTCGCGCCTGCTGGGTCCGCGACTCCGCCTGTCCCCGTGCGGTCCGAGCCTGCTGAGCCCGCGCCCGGGTTTGCCGGCCGCGCTTCCACGCCCGCGCCAGGGTCTGCTGCGCCGATGCCTGTTCGGGCCGGGCCTGCACCCACTTTCACGTCCGTTCGGTCGGCGTCCGCGGATGGTCAGTCCGCGTCCATGTTCCAACCTGCGCCCGTTCGGCCCACGTCCGGTTCCGCGTCCACGTCCGGTTCCGTGTCCGCGTCCGGTTCTGTGCCCGTGTCTGGTTCCGTGCCCGCGTCCCTCTGGGCCAGGCCTATTCCCGTTCGGCGCGCTCGAACCTACGCCTGTGCTTGTTCGGGCGGTGGATGCTCGGCTCGCGTTCATGCGTGCATCTGCGCCTGTTCGGGGTGTGCCTGCACCGCCGACGCTTGTGGCTGGCGGCGGCCTGGTGACCGTATCTGCCACCGCAAGGCGGGGCCACTGCCGCAGCGCAGGGAGTGCAGTCGCATCTGCAGGGCGTGCGCTGCCCGGGACGGTCCGCGGCCGTAATTCGTGAGGCAGTTCGCCATCGCGGCCAGGATGCCGCGGTCGCGTCCAGCAGGTCACGGCTCGGTCGCTCCGAAGAACGCCCTGGTAGTAGCGCGGGCAACGGATGCGAGTGGTGTGCCGACCCGTGGTCGAGCACCGGCAGTGCCGAGTGTCGGGCGGGCGGGGCTTCTGGTGCCCGCCAGCATCTGGCCCGGCGTGCTGCACTGCTGCGCTGGGCTCTTCCGGCAGTGCAGGTCGGCGCTACGACCCGTTGCGGCCCGCGCCGCCAGCCCGCCGGCCCGCGCCGCCAGCCCGCCGGCCCGCCCCGCCGGCCCGCCCCGCCGGC
>NZ_JBFAPO010000121.1:0-9664 GCF_040676755.1 Dactylosporangium sp. NPDC049525
CGGCGCGAAGGTCGTCGTCGCCGACCTGCAACAGGACCTGGGCCCGAAGGTGGCCCAACAAGATCGTCTACCGGACCGGGTCATGACGGCGCCGGTCGCGCCGACCGCCACCGTTCCCGCGCAGCCCGCCGCGCCCGCACCCACGCCCGCACCGGCGCCCGCGGCCACCCCGGCGCAGCCGGCGGACGCCGGCAGTCCCAAGCCGGCCGCACCGCCGCCGCCGGCCGAGACCGGGCCCGCGCCGGTCGGCGTCGAGGGCGCCGACAGCGGGTCATGGCAGGCGCCGGGCGAGGCCGTCTCCCGCCCGGGGTCGGGCACCGCCCGCAACGAGCACTGGAAGGCGGCCCGCAAGGTCCTCGGCGACGAGGTCGACGGCGACAAGATCGCCGGGGACAAGATCGTGCTGAACCTGGCGGACAAGCCGGTGCAGGTGCCGGAGCTGTCCATCGACCTGCTGGAGCCGGTGCGGTTCGCGTTCGTCGACCCGCAGGGCTGGGGCGTGCTGTCCACCCAGTTCGCGGCGAAGCGGACGATCATCGTGCGGGGGCGCACCGGGCACGGCAAGGACGCCGCCGCGATCCGGCTGCTGCTGGGTGACGGCGGCCCGATCTACTACCTCGACCCCGC
The DNA here is from genome assembly GCF_040676755.1 of Dactylosporangium sp. NPDC049525. Classification (NCBI taxonomy): domain Bacteria; kingdom Bacillati; phylum Actinomycetota; class Actinomycetes; order Micromonosporales; family Micromonosporaceae; genus Dactylosporangium; species Dactylosporangium sp. NPDC049525. The sequence goes on from NZ_JBFAPO010000121.1 coordinate 628, forward strand.
CACCGACGTGGCGCAGCTCGCCGCCTCGATCACCAGGCGGACCGAGGAGCTCGGCCGCTCCGAAGCGGGCATCGGGTTCCTGCTCTGCCAGCCGGACCAGGCCGGGAAGCTGCGCGGCTACACGTTCCACGCGCTGGAGGGTGCGCTGACCGCGGCCAACGCCCGGCTGGTGATCACCATGTCGGCCGACGTGCTGCCGGCCGACGGGGAGCTCGAGCCTTACGTCCTGGACCTCGGCGACGGGCCGGTGCCGCACCGCCGGATCGTGCGCAGCCACCTCAGCTGGAAGTGCAACGACGAGGAGGCGCTGGCGAAGCTCCTGGCCAGCCCCGCCGTGGACGAGCTCATCGCCGAGCTGGAGCACGGCGATCACACCTGCCAGTCCGCCGCCGAACTGGCGTGGATCATCAGCTCGGTCCGCACCGAGGAGGGCACGGTCAACCCGGCCCTGGTGCGCGAGCTGCGGCAGAAGCGGCAGGACCAGACGTTCAACCTGTGGTTCGACAGCCTGCGGGGGGTCGAGGAACGCAGCTTCGCCATCGCGCTCGCGGTGCTGGACGGGCTGCCGTACGAGGACGTGGCCGACGCGGCCCGCCGGCTGCACGCCAAGCTGGAGCTGACGCAGCGGCTGACGGTGTCCGGCGGCGCGAAGGCGGAGCTCCGGCTGGCCCGGCGCGACCTGCTGCAGATCCCGGTCAACCGGCTGCTGGACACGCTGCGGGCCGCCGAGCGCGACGAGTCGTCGCGGTACGAGTACGGCGTCGTCCCGGTCCGCGTCGTGGCCTACCGCGACGAGAGCTACCCGTCGAAGATCGTCGAACGGGTCTGGCGCGGCTTCCAGATCCAGCCCACGCTGCTCAACTGGCTTTACGAGCTCGTCGTCGCGCAGTCCGACCGGGTGCGGTACTTCGCCGCGAACACGCTCGGCGTGCTGTGCCGGTACTCCTTCGACTACCTGTGGACCAGTTCGCTGAGCCGCTGGGCCGACAGCAAGGACTCCCGGCTGCGGGAGGCGGTCGCGTACGCGCTGCGCGAACCGGCCGCCGACCCGCGGCTCGTGCCCAGCGTGAACATGCTCGTCGCCGGCTGGTACGCCGACCGGGACTCACCCCGCCGGCAGGCGACCGCCGCCCGCGCGTTCGGGGTGTGCGTCGGCCAGCCCGACGTGAACGCCGCCATCGACCGGCTCGGCCGGCTCGCGACCATCGACGACTTCACCATCGCGGTGGGGATCGGCAACGCGCTGGCCGACCTGATCCTCGAGGACCCCGAGGGGGTGACGCCGCGGGTGTGTGCGGCCCTCGTCGAGTGGTTCGGCGACAAGCTGCGCACCCGGGCGGCGCAGCTCGCGTTCCTGATCCTGGCCAGCACCCTGGTCACCTGGGTGCGGCCGGACCCGGACGGGCCCGAGGTGCAATGGCCGAGCCTGTTGCGGCTGACCGGCGACGTCGACGAGGTGCGCCGGCCGCTGCAGGCGCTGTGGCGCCACCTGTTCAACAACACGGTGCTGTACGACGAGGCCAACGCCGTCTTCACCGGCTGGGCCGCGCTCGCCGAGAACGACACCGACCAGCTCCGGGCGCTGCTGAAGCTGTTCCGCGAGGTCCTGCGGCAGCCCAGTTTCGATCCCCGGGTCCACCGGAACCTGACCAAGCTGACCAAGGACTGGGTCGACCCGCGGAACCTCATCCCCATGCCGAACGCGCATCGCGCCATGGTTGCCCTGCTCGACAAGCTCGGGCCGGAAGGACGCTGACATGACCGAGCCCATCCCGCTGATCAAGCTCAACGAGCCGGTGAAGCGGCTCACCGTCACCCCGGGCAAGGGTCGCACCCCGTCGGTGGCGGTCGTCTACGCCACCCGCGACGGCGACCTCGAGGTGCTCGACGGCGGCAAGCCGATGCGGTGGTCGGACCAGATGCTCACCAAGTACCGGACCCGGTTCGAGGTGGACATCAGCGATCACCACCTCTCGTTCGAGTTCAAGGACGACGTGCCGCTGCCGACGCAGGGCGACGTGTACCACTTCCACGCCACCGTCAGCGTGAGCTTCCGCGTCACCGACCCAGCCGAGGTGATCCGGCGCAACGTGACCGACGCCGTGCCGCTGGTCCGCGGGCACGTGCTGGGCGTCTGCCGGCCGATCACCCGGATGTTCGCCATCGAGGAGGCGGAGGAGGCCGAGGCCGCGATCCGCGCGCGGTTCCGGCGCGACACCCTGATCCAGGGCGGGATCTCGATGTACGCCGTCGAGGTGCGGCTCTCGCTCGACGAGGCGGGCCGCAAGTACCTGCAGGAGGTCGAGCAGGCCGCCCGCGACGAGAAGATCCACGCCGCGCGGCACGCCACCAACGTCAACGACGTGAACCGCGAGGGCCAGCTGGACGTGCTCAAGCAGGCCCGGGACCACCTGCTGCAGGACCGCGAGCGGATGATGCTCAACGGGCAGCCCCTCGACGCGATGTCGATGGTGCGGCTGCACCTGCAGCGCAACCCGCACGACACGGCCGGCGCGATGAAGATCGTCGCGGAGCTGGAGCAGGCGCGGTACGAGCACCAGGAGAAGCAGACCGACCGGATGCAGTCGCTGCTCGCCGGGTTCGCCGGCGAAGGACTGGTCAACCCGGCCGAGGTGTCGGCGCTGGTCGACGCGGTCGTGCGGCACATGGAAGGCTCCGCCGGCGTGCTGCACGCGTCGGCCACCGTCGGCACGCCGGCCCAGCCGCAGCAGCCGGCGCTGGACTGGGACGAGTCGCTCGACGACATCCTCGGCGCCGCGAACCCCTCAGCGACGCCCGCCGACGAGCCGGGCCGGTCGCCCGCGCCGGCGGCGCCCGCGCCGGCGGCGCCCGCGCCACCGGCCAACCTCTGCCCGGTCTACCTGCTGATCGACGAGTCGGTCGAGGACGACGTCTGGACCGCCGGCCTGGACACCACCGTGACCGAGCTGTTCGGCGACCTGGCCGCCCGGGCCAAGGTCGCGGCGGCGCTGCGGATCGCCGTGCTCGGCTTCGCCGAGTCGGTCGAGACCCGGCTGCCGCTGGGCCCGGTGCCCACCACGCCGGTGTCGCCGCAGTTCACCGCCCGCGGGCCGGCCGACTACGCCGAGCTCTTCGGCGCGCTCGGCAGGCAGGTGGGCGCGGACCTGGAGGCGCTGCGCGCCCAGCACGACTCGGTGCGGCCGCCGCTGTTCGTCCTGCTGTGCGGGGCCGAGGCGCGTGACAGCGCCTGGGAGACGCCCCGGCGGCGGCTGCTCGGGCAGCTGCGGCGGGCCGAGATCGTGGCCTTCGGCCTGGGCCCGGCGAGCGCCGCCGTCGCGGACCTCGCCTCGTACCCGGAGCTGGCGTTCCTCGGCGACGGTCTGGAGACCGGGCGGGCGCTCGGGCTCTTCGCCGCCTTCCTGCACCAGCACATCGTCGACCTGGGCCAGTCCGCGCTGGACGGCACCGAGCCCCCCACCCCCGCACCGAGCGGCTTCCGCCCGGCTGAATGAAGCGGTAACACGGAAGAGGCCCCGGTCCGAGCGGACCGGGGCCATCTTCGTCGTAGGCGGCTAAGCGGCGAGGCGGTGCTCCAGCGCGGTGGCCGCGGCACCGGCGCCGGCAACGGCCAGCACCAGCAGCGCGGGCGCGCCGACCAGCCAGGTCACGCCGAGCAGCAGCCAGCCGGCCACGAGCAGGACCGACCCCGCGACGACCCCGCTCACCAGCAGGTTCGTCGGCGTGAGCGCACCATCGGGAATCGCGACGGAGGCGAGCATGCCACCGCTCAACGCCAGGATCATGGCCAGCCACACCGGCACGTACACCGACCACCAGCTGCCGGGCGCCGGCTCGCCGGCCAGGTGCGCCCACAAGGCCATCGGCGCCGCCAGCACCGCGCACACCGCCCCGTGCACAACGAGCCGGGCGGTGACGACCGCCGCCGCGCCGACCCCGGCGCGCCGCTCGTGGGCCAGCACGGCCCGCGCGGTGGCCAGGTCCGCGCCACCCGTCACGAGTGCGCACCCGACCGCGACGGCGGCCAGCAGCAGCACCGCCACGGAAGGGACGAACACCAGCAGCCCGCCGGCGACGGCCAGCACGGGCAGGCCGGCCAGCACGCCGTTGCCGCGCCGGCGGAACAGCAGCCACTGCTGGCGCAGCATGGCGCCCAGGCCGTCGAATGTGCTCGCCGGGCCGACCGCCGAGCGCATCGGCGGCAGCCGCACCGGCAGCTCGGCCCGGCCCGGGCCGGAGTCGCCCGTCGACGCCGTCCGGCCGGCCAGGAACTCCGCCCGGGTCAGATCCGTCCGGTTCGCGAACGGCTGGCCGCCCGGCCCCGCGTAATGCATCCGCCCCTGCCGGTCCAGCACCACCACGGTGCGGGCCAGGTCGAGGTTGCCGATCTCGCCGGCCGCGACCACGACTGTGCAGGTCGTGTCCTGGCTGACGGTCGCCAGCCGGGACATCAGGTCGCGGTCGGCGCTGATCGCGTGCGACCCGCCGGCCTCGAACAGCACCAGCAGCGCCGGCCTGGCGATCAGCTCCCGCGCGATGCACAGCCGCTTGCGGTCCGCGTCGTTGAGGGTGCGCGCCTGCAGGTCCGCCGCGGCGGTCAGACCCAGCCACGACAGGACGTCCTCGAGGTGCTCCGCGTCCGCGCCGGCCAGGGTCTCCCGGACGGTGAGCAGCCCGTGCAGGTCGTCGGTGGCCGACACCCATCGCACCGCCGGGTTGCCCCTGCGGCTGGAGCCGCCGACGTGCACCGCGCCGTGGTCGGGCCGGTACCCGCCGACGATCAGCCCCAGCAGCATCTGCGCGCCGGCCGGGTCGGGGCTGAACACCGCGACGAAGTCACCCGCGGGCACCGACATCGAGACGTTGTCCAGGATCTGCCGCCCGCCCCGGCGCACGCTCAGCTCGCTGCATTCCACCGTCAGGCCGCGGCCCCGCCGCCCGCCGCCCGGCACGGTGATGACCTTCCGCCCGACGGTGAACCTGGTGCCGGGCTCCCGTACCGCCGACGCCACCGACTGGCCATCGACGAAGATCTGCCCGTTGTGCGCGGTCACCCACCACGCGCCCCGCTCGTCCACCTCGATCCAGGCGTGGCCGGGCACCACCTCCGGATCGTCGACGACCAGCTGCGTCTCCGGGCCGGGCGGCGCCCCGGGCGGCACGATGACGTAGCGGACGACCCTGTCCCCCGGGTCACCGCCTGGCGCTGGCGGCGGTGGCGGCGGCGTGCCGTCCGTGGCCGGCCCCGGCTCCCAGTTGCGCCGCGGCGGCTCGCTGTACGGCTCGGCGCTCAGCCGCACCTCGGCCCGGTCGGTCGACAGCTCGACGTCGTCCTCGTCGACCGGCCGGCCGTTGATGCGCAGCTCCGACGGGCACTCGGCGGGTCCACTGTGGAACCACCACTCGCCGAACTCGGAGACGAAGTGCCCGACGCACAGGTTGTGGTTCGGCGGGTTCGTGGAGACCTTGAGCACGCCGGCGTCCATCCACAGGTAATGCGGGTCCTGCTCGGGCAGCCGGCGTTCGGCATCGTCGAGGATCAGCAGGAGCGAGCTCACGAAAACCCCTTCTGCAGCAGCATCAACACCACCATCAGCACCACCGCGGTCGCGGCGCCCCCCACCGTCCACAGGGCCACGATCTTCGGGCGGCGCTCCTCGACCGGCTGCGGCGTGAGCGTTGCCCGCGGCGCGGTCCGGGCCGGCGCCCGCGGCCGCTTGTACGGGGCCGGCACCCACCCGGTGCCCGCGGGCGACGACGGCGCCGCCGGCGGCATCACCTTGGTCGGCGGCAGCGGCCACGCGCTCGGCGTGACGACCTGCGGGCCGGTGGACATGGGCGTCACGCCGACCGTGGCGCGCGCCGTCCACTTGATCCACCGACCGGCCAGCCGCCGCCAGTTCTCCAGGTCGACCGGCTCGCGGTTGGCGGTCTGCGCGATGAGCGTCGCGTCGGCGGCGTTGATGACCGTCGTCAGGCGCGCCAGCGGCACGCTCTGCAACGAGAAGTCGTCCAGCAGCAGCCACACCGCCACCCACGCCAGCTTCACCAGCTCCAGCTGCCGCGACGGCTTCGCCGACGGCAGCAGGCTCTGCAGGTAACCCGGTGCGGCCGGCGGTCCGACGGCGCCCCACGGACCGATCATGACGTCACAGTCGACGAAGTACGCCTCGGAACCCGACTCGGTGCACAGGATGTTCAGCTCCCGCACGTCGTTGACGAGCACGTCCTGCCGGTGGAACCAGAGCAGGATGTCGGTGGCGTTGCCGATCGCGTTCTGCTTCATCGGCACCGTGGCACCCGCGATGACCGTGTCGTTGATGCGCCGGCTGACCAGGTTGGCGATCACGTTCGGCCGGATCTGCCCGTCGGGGTACGTCGGACGGAAGAACTGGTGCGGCGCGCGGGGGATCAGGACGCCGAGCAGCATGCCGTTGTGGCGCACCCGGTACCGCGGCCATGACGCGACCCGGTCGAGGTGCCGGCGCACCTCGGGCGGCAGCGCGTCGCGCCACCCGATCAGGCCACCCAGCGCATGTTGGTCCGCCTCGGCGCGGAACTCCTCGGAGTACTCCTTGTACACGTAGTGCATGCCCGCATAGGCGCACGACCACATGGTGGAGTTGCCGGCGTCGCCCCAGCCGAGCCGCTCCCGGTCGCGCAGCTGCGCCAGCTCCACCCAGAAACTGTTTATCGGATCCACACCGCCACTGCCGCCCTGTCGTCGTGAAATCGCGGATCGTCGAAGTTCACCTGGTTGAGGAAGTCCGTCGGGGCCGGCGGCTTGCGCCAGCGGTCGATGAGCTCCTTGGACACAGGGGAGTTGCCCCGGGTGGCCAGGGCCGCGGCGAATCCGTCGCTGGCCACCGTCACCACCGCCCCGCGGCCCACCAGCGTCGACTTCTGCTGGACGTCCCGGTGCCCCGGCAGGTGCCGGGTCACGTTCTCCGTGTCGGCGCGCCGCTCGTGGTGCAGGACGCCCCAGTTGCCGCGCTCCAGCACCCAGGCCTCGGAGTCGCCGATGCCCCAGGTCGAGACGACCGCACCCTCGGTGTCCGCGCGGATCTCGGCGACGACGAGGGTGGTGGCGCCGTCCAGTCCGTTCTGGATCACGAACGCCTCGACGTACCGGATGATCCCGTGAAGCATCTGCAGCGGATCCTGCTCGGGCCGTAGCCCCTCGGCCCTGGCGAGCGTCTGCTCGACGACCTCACGGGCGAGCTGACCGGAGTCGACCTTGGAGCCGAGGCCGTCGGCGACGACCGCGAAGACGGCCCGGCGGCGCTCGTTCCAGACGACGCCGGCGACGTCCTGCCCGGCGGTACCACCGTAGGCGTGGCTGCTGCCGCGGGCCGTCGCCACCCGGACCGTGGCCCGGAACCGGCCGGCGCTGCAGGCTCCGTGGTAGACCGACTGCTGCCACGCGGCCTCCAGCACCACCGGCGCCGCCGTCAGCTTCGGATCGACCGTCGTCGTGGCGGGCGGCGAAGGCTCCCGCCGCGTCTTGGAGAGGATGCCGAGCGCCGAGCGCGACGCCCAGCCCTCCGACTGCTGCCGCGGCACGGCCGGCCCTGACTCCGGCTGCGGCTCGTGCCGCGACTCCGACGGCAGTCTCGACCGTGCGTCCGACCGCGCGTCGGCCCGTGAGCCTGATCTGGGCTCGGGCCTCGGCTCCTTGCCCCCGCGCGTCGGCGTCACCTCCTGACCGGCCTTGGTTTTCTTCACCGGCAACCGCGTGCGGCGCAGGTAAATCACACAAGCGAGGAGCACCGCCAGGGCGAACACCACCAGCGCCCAGAACGTGAGGGGGTTCATGACCGCGGCCCGTCGATACGGCTCATCCCGACCGGCGTCCGGATGGTCAGCAGCCCGGTGGTCGCCGAGGTCGAGATGCTGCTCTCGATCGCGCTCACCACGCTCTCCGACAGCTCCCGCAGGTTGCTCGAACGGTCGGCGATGAACGCGTTGCGCATGCCGTTCGCCTGGCCGGTGGAGAGGCTGTACAGCGTGTCCCGGTCAGCGCCGGGCAGCCCGATCGCGACGATCCGCGCGCCGATCGGCGGGTTCACCAGCCGGTCGCGGTGGACCATCCACTCCGACAGTTCCTGGTCCAGGTTCCGCGCGTAGGGCCGGCCGTCGGTGATGAAGAAGATCCACGGCGCGGCCACCTCGACCGCGTAGTTGTCGTTCTCCCGGTTCAGCTTCACCGTCCGTACGTCCTTGGTGTGCTGGTCGCCGAGGAACTTCAGCACCTGCGCGTAGTCGGTGCCGTAGCCGATCTTCGGCCGGTTCGTCGACGCGGCCCGGTCCAGCGACGTCATCGGCCGAAGGATCTCCGGCTCGTCGTTGAACGCCACCACGCTGGCCGCGGCCATCTTGTTGAGCACCGGATGCGCGGCCAGCTGCCGCAGCATCCTGGGGATGAGCCGCTCGAAGTGCTCCTGGGCGTTGCCGTGCTGCGGTGCCTCCCGCGACGGCCGGCGCATGGACTCCGACGTGTCCAGCACCAGATAGATCAGGTAGTTGCGGACCCGCGACTCTGTGGGGTGGCTCGTCGTCACCGGTTACCTCCGGGCGGATTGTGCCGGACCTCCTGCGTCGGCGCCTCCGCGTCGATGTCGACGACCCAGGACTCCTTGGGCGCCGGACCCCAGCCGGGGCTGGCCGGGCCGATCGCGGTGCGCATCAGATGGGACTCCAGCGCGTCGATCAGATCGTTTCGGCGCTCGTCGTAGTTGGCGCGCTCGATGCGGTCGACCTCGTCGATGCGCTCGAACTCCATCCGGCGCTGCAGCTCCCGCTCGTGCCGCACCACGTCGCCCCACTGCGCGTTGCGGTCCAGCTCCTCGCCGGAGCGCATCCGCTGGACGCGTTCCTGCTCCGCGAGCTTCTCCGCCAGCAGCCGGTCGTAGGAGTTGTTGCCGCTGAGCGCCTTGAGGATCACCGGCAGGGCGTCGACGAGGATGAAGAAGATCCGGATCGCCCACTGGGTCACCCGGACGTACCCGTTCTCCGACACCAGCTCGTCCAGCGTGCG
>NZ_JBFAPO010000122.1:0-9397 GCF_040676755.1 Dactylosporangium sp. NPDC049525
CGCCGGTCACACCCCCCCGCCGGCCCCGCCCGCCGCGGGCCCGGACTCCGCGCCCCCGGCGGCCCCGCCGGCCGACCCGGCGACCGTGGCAGTGCTGCGGACCGACCTGCTCGACCTGCCCGAGGTGACCCGGCGCGACGCCGTCGCCGGCATCGTCACCGCGGCCGTCGCCGCCGTCCTCGGCCACGCCGACGGCCGGGTCCGCCCCGACATCGGGTTCTTCGACCTGGGCCTGGACTCGATGATGGCCGTCGACCTCACCAAGGCCCTCGCCGCCGAGCTCGGCGTCCCGGTCACCATCTCCGACGTCTTCGACCACCCGACCGCCGGCGCCCTCGCGGACCTGCTCACCGACCGTCTCAGCGGCCGCCCCGAGCCGATCCCCGCGCCGCCGGCAACGGATGCGGCACCGGCAGCGTTCGAGCCGCCGGACGCCACCGCGACGCCCGAGCGCACCGCCGCGGACCCATCCGGCGACGGCGGCGAGCCGATCGCGGTCGTGGGCATGGCCGGGCGGTTCCCGGGCGCGGACTCCGTCGAGGAGTTCTGGGCGCTGCTGCGCGACGGCCGCGACGCCGTCGGTGAGGTGCCGCCGTCGCGGTGGGACAGCGCCGCGCTGCGCGACCCGGACCCGATGCGGGCCGGGACCGTCACCACCGACCAGGGCGGCTTCCTCGCCGACGTGGACCGCTTCGACGCCGGGTTCTTCGGCGTGCCGGCCCGCGAGGCGGAGAACCTCGACCCGCAGCACCGGCTGCTGCTGGAATCGGCGTGGCACGCCCTGGAGTCCGCCGGGACCGACCCGAGCAGCCTGGCCGGGACCCGGACCGGCGTCTTCGTCGGCATCTCCAACTCCGACTACGGCCGGCTGCTGGAACGCGGCGGCCTGGAAGGGCTCGACGCCTACTTCGGCACCGGCACCGCCCTCAACGCCGCCGCCGGGCGGATCGCGTTCACCCTCGGCCTGCGCGGCCCGGCCCTGGCCGTCGACACCGCCTGCTCGTCGTCGCTCGTCGCGGTCCACCTGGCGATCCGCTCGCTGCGGCAGGGCGAGACCGACCGGGCCATCGCCGGCGGCGTCAACGTCATCGCCGCACCGACCGCGTCGGTCGCGGTGAGCCGCGCGCACATGCTGTCGCCGGACGGGCGGTGCAAGACGTTCTCGGCGGACGCGGACGGCTTCGTGCGCTCCGAGGGCGTCGGGGCGCTGGTCCTGCGGCGGCTGTCCGACGCCCGCCGCGACGGCGACCCGATCCTCGCCGTCCTGCACGGCAGCGCCGTCAACTCCGACGGCGCCTCGTCCGGGCTGACCGTCCCCAGCGGCCGGGCCCAGGAGGACGTCATCGCCGACGCCCTCGCCGACGCCCGGGTCGCCCCCGGCGACATCGACTTCCTCGAGGCACACGGCACCGGCACGTCGCTCGGCGACCCGATCGAGCTGGCCGCCGCGTGGTCGGTCCTGTCCCGGGGCCGCGCGCCCGGCCGCCCGCTGCACCTCGGGTCGGTCAAGAGCGTCGTCGGGCACTGCGAGTCGGCGGCCGGCGTGGTGGCGCTCATCAAGACAGTCCTGGCGCTGCGCAACGGGCAGCTCCCGCCCAACCTGCACTGCGCCGAGCTGAACCCGCACGTGCCGTGGGCGGACATGAACGTCCGGGTCCTGGACTCGCTCCAGCCGTGGCGGCGGGGGGACCGGCCGCGCCTGGCCGGGGTCTCCGGGTTCGGGTTCAGCGGCACCAACGCGCACGTGATCGTCGGCGAGGCACCCGAACCGGCGACCCGGCCGGCCCCGGCCGCGGGCGCGGTCCTGCTGCCGCTGTCGGCGGCCGACGAGGACGGCCTGGCCCGGCTCACCGAGGCGTGGACGCGGCGGCTCGGCGACGCCACCGACGAGGAGGTCGCGTCCCTCGCGGCCACCGCCGGCGCCGGCCGGGCCCACCTGCCGGTCCGCCGCGCGGCGACCGGCACCACCCGCGAGCAGCTGATCGCCGCCCTCGGCCGTGGTCCGTCGGCCCGTTCCGGCCGCCCGCCGCGCGTCGCGTTCCTGTTCTCCGGCCAGGGCAGCCAGTACTTCGGGATGGGCGCCGAGCTGTACCGCACCGAACCCGTGTTCCGGGCCGTCATCGACGCCTGCGCCGCGCACTTCGGCGACGCCCTCGGCGCCCCGCTGACCGACCTGATGTTCGCCGGCACCGACCGGGACCTGATCAACCAGACCCGGATCACCCAGCCCGCCCTCGTCGCGCTGGAGCTGGCCCTCGCCGCGCTGTGGCGGTCGTGGGGCGTCGAACCGGTCGCGGTCCTCGGCCACAGCGTCGGCGAGATCGCCGCCGCCGTGCACGCCGGGGTCCTCGACCTGCCCGCCGGCCTGGACCTCATCGCGCACCGGGCCCGGCTGATGCAGGGGACCGCGGCCGGGTCGATGCTGGCCGTCGTCGCCGCACCCGACGTCGTCGCCGAGCGCATCGCCGGCACCGGGCTGGACATCGCCGCCGTCAACGGGCCGCAGGCGACCGTCGTCGCCGGTGCGCCGGAGGCCGTCGAGGACCTCGCCGCGCGGCTCACCGCCGACGGCATCCAGAACCGCGCGCTGGTCGTCTCGCACGCCTTCCACTCCCGGCTGATGGACCCGATCCTGCCGCAGCTGCGGGCCGCGATCGACGGCCTGGAGCACGCCCGGCCCCGGATCCCGATCGTCGCCAACGTCACCGGCCGGCTGGCCACGCCCGGGCAGTACGACGCCGAGTACTGGTGCGAGCACGTGCGCCGCCCGGTCCGCTTCGCCGCCGGCGCCGAGCAGCTGCGCGAGCTCGACATCGACCTGTACCTGGAGATCGGCCCCGGCCGGACCCTGGGAAACCTGGCCACGGCGATGGGGGTCGCGACCACCGAGACCGCGCTCGCGTCGCTGCGGCGCGGCGCGTCCGACCGGGCCGGGATGCTCGGCGCGGCCCGTACCCTGTACGAGCACGGCCAGCGCCTCGACTGGGCGGCCGTGCAGGCACCGGACGGGTTGCCGCGCGCCGACGCGCCCCGGTACCCGTTCGCCGACACCCGCTACTGGGTCCCGGCCGGCGCCGCGCCCGCCGCCCCGACCGCGCCGGCGACCCCGCACTGGGGCCGCGAGGTGCGCTCGCCGGGGCTCGCCGGGCGGGTGTTCAGCTTCGAGCGCAGCCCGGTCTTCCCGCCGTACCTCGGCGACCACCGCCTCTACGGCACCGTGGTCACGCCGGCGGCCTCGCACCTGGCCACCCTCCTGAGCGCGCTCGCGCCCGGCGGGCTGCCGATCACGGTCGAGGACTTCGTCTGCCCGCGCGCCCTCGTCATCAAGGACGACGAGCGGTACGAGGTGCAACTCATCGTGTCCGAAGTGGACGGTCAGGCGCCGAAACTGAGTGTGCAGAGCCTGTTCGACCCGGCGCACGGCCGCTGGCAGGAGCACATGTCGGGCCGCCTCGGCGCACCCGCCGTCGCGGTCCCCGGCGACGCGCCGGACGTGGCCGCGTTCATCGCCACCGCCGAGCGGCACATCACCGGCGAACAGTTCTACCGGCAGGCCCGCGAGCTCGGCTACACCCTCGGGCCGGCGTTCCGCTGGGTCGGCGAGGCGTGGCTGCGCGGCAACGACACGCTCGTGCGGTACCGCCGCCCGCAGCTGCCCGACGACCCGGCCGACTACGAGCTGTACCCCGGCCTGATCGACTCGTGCTTCCAGAGCATCGCCGGGTTCCTCGGCGAGGGCCCCGACGGGGAGTCCCCGGAGCTGGCGATCCCGTTCGCGGCGCGCCGGCTGGCCTTCACCGGCCGCCCCGACGCCGACGACGAGCTGTGGGGGCACGTCACGGTGACCCAGGCCGCGCCGCTGTCGGAGGGGCGCTGGCGGGTGGAGAGCGCGGACATCCGGCTGTTCACCGGCGCCGGACGGACCCTGTTCACGGCCGACGACTTCCGGGTCCGGGCCGCCTCGCGCACCGTGCTGCAGCAGAGCCTGCAGGGCGGCCCGTCCGGCGGGTACCGGCTCGACCTGGTCCCCGTCGCCGGCGACTGGACCGGCCAGGCGGCCGGGGCGAGCGTCACCGTCGTCGGCGGCGACCCGGCTCTGCGCGCGGCGGTCGCGGCGCTGCCGCCCGGCGACGCCGAACTCGTCGTCGACGCGCGGTTCCTGGACGCGGCCACCGCCACGGCGCAGGACGCCCGGCTCGCCGTGTGGGAGCTGACCCGGTCGCTGCGCGCGGCCGCACCGGACGTGCCCTACGCGGTCCTGGCCGCGGGCGGCGCGCAGGCGGCCCCGCTGCGGCAGGCGCTGTGGGGGATGCTCGCGGCGCTGGAGGCCGAGCAGCCACGGCGGCGCCTGCTGCGGGTCACGGTCGAGGGGGAGCACCGCCCCGAGGTCCTCGCCGGGGTCCTCGCCCACGCGGCGGCGTCCGGGGTACCGGAACCGCGCCTGACGGTCGACGCGAGCGCTGCCCAGCCCGTCACGGCGGCCCGGCTGGTCCCGGTCACGTCCGGCCCGGCGATCGCGGCCTGGCCGCGCAACGTCCTGGTCACCGGCGGGCTCGGCGCGCTCGGCCTGAGCAGCGCCCGGCTGCTGGCCCAGCAGGGCACGACCGCGATCACGCTGATGGGCCGCTCCGCCCCGGACCCGGCCGCGCAGGAGGTCATCGACGACCTCGTCGCCGCCGGCGTCACCGTCGGAGTGGTCCGCGGCGACGTCACCGCCCCGGCCGACTGCGCCCGCGCGGTCGCCGCGGCCACCGCGACCGGCCCGCTGCAAGGCGTCCTGCACCTCGCCGGGGTCCTCGACGACCGGCCGTTCGAGGAGCTCGACGAGGAGTCCCTGCGCACGGTATTCGAGGCCAAGGCGGCGGGGGCCGAGCACCTCGCGGCCGCGACCCGCGGGCAGCCGCTCACCGCGTTCGTGCTGTTCTCGTCGGCGTCGAGCCTGCTCGGCTCGGCCGGGCAGGTCAACTACGGCGCGGCGAACGGCTTCCTGGACGGCCTCGCCGAGGCGCTGCGGGCCGGTGGGGTGCCGGCCACGGCGGTCAACTGGGGTCCGTGGACCCCGGCCGCGAAGGGCGGCATGGCGGCCGCCGACGCGGTCCGCCGGGCCGGCGAGCGGCTCGGGGTCCGGCCCCTCGACGACGACGCGGCGGCGCCGCTGCTGGCCCTGGCCGTCGCCGGCGAACTGCCCCGGCTGCTCGCCGTCGACCTCGACGTCGCGCGCTACACCGAGCAGGTCGCCGGGCACCCGAGAGCGGCGCTTGTCGCCGCCCTCACCGACCGCGCGGGCGGCAGCGGCGCCGCACCGGCCGCCCAGCCGGCGCAGCCGAAGGGCTGGCTGCGGCGGGACGTCGACGACATCGCCCCGGCCGGCCGCGAGGCCGCGCTGCGCGGCGCGGTCCGCGAGATGCTCGGCGCCATCGTCGGCGACCACAGTGCCGTCGACGAGTCTCTCAGCTTCGCCGAGATCGGCCTCGACTCGATCATGGTGATCGACCTGCGGGCCAGGCTCGAACACGCCCTCGCCGCGGACCTGCCGGCCACGATGGGCATCGACTACCCGACGGTGCAGGCGATCACCCGCTTCGTGCACGACCTGGCGTACCCGGCCCCAGCTTCAGGGCCGGCCGCCGAGACCTACCCGGTCGCCACGGAGGTGCTGCCGCCGCCCGCCACCGCCGGCGCGGACACCGAACTGTCCGAGCTCTCCCTCGACCAGCTCATCCTTGCCGTCCAACAGGACCTGAACAGCGAGAAGAGAGGATGACCGTGGAACTGGAACAGCTGCGTCACCTGATGGAGGAGCAGCTCCGCCTGTCCCGCACGCTGAAACACCGCGTCGCCGAACTGGAGGGCGCACGCCGCGCGCCACTGGCGGTCGTCGGTCTCGGCCTGCGCCTGCCCGGCGGGCTCAACACACCCGAGGCGTACTGGGACTTCCTCAACAGCGACCACACGGCGGTGAGCCCGATCCCGGACGACCGCCCCGGCCTGCGCGCGGTCCACGACCCCGCCGGCGGCCCCGGAAAGTCCTATGTGGACAAGGCCGGATTCCTCGGCGGGATCGCCGAGTTCGACGCCGGGTTCTTCGGCATCTCCCAGCGAGAGGCCGAGGCCCTGGACCCGCAGCAGCGGCTGCTGCTGGAGACGGCGTGGGAGGCGATGGAGCGGGCCGGCATCGCCGTGCGGCGCACCGACCGCCTCGACGCGGGCGTGTTCGTGGGCATCATGGGCGCCGAGTACTCCCAGCGCCTCGCCGTCGGCGCCGACAAGTCCGGGATCGACCCGTACTTCGGCACCAGCGGCGGGCTGTGCTTCGCGGCCGGCC
Source organism: Dactylosporangium sp. NPDC049525 (assembly GCF_040676755.1). Classification (NCBI taxonomy): domain Bacteria; kingdom Bacillati; phylum Actinomycetota; class Actinomycetes; order Micromonosporales; family Micromonosporaceae; genus Dactylosporangium; species Dactylosporangium sp. NPDC049525. Next base: position 6,326 of record NZ_JBFAPO010000122.1, read on the forward strand.
GGATCAGCTACGCGCTCGGCCTGGCCGGCCCGGCGTTGAGCGTCGACACCGCCTGCTCCTCCTCGCTCGTCGCGCTGCACCTCGCGGCGCAGGCGTTGCGCCGCGAGGAGTGCCGGTATGCGATCGTCGGCGGCGCGAACCTGGTGCTGTCGGCGGACCTCATGGTGTCGCTGTGCCAGAGCCGGGCCCTCGCCCCCGACGGGCGGACCAAGGCGTTCAGCGCCGACGCCGACGGCTACGGCCGCGGTGAGGGCGCCGGGGTGCTCGTGCTGATGACCCTGGAACAGGCCCTGCGCGAGGAGCGGACCGTCCTGGCCGTGCTGCGCGGCACCGCCGTCAACTCCGACGGCGCCTCCTCCGGCCTGACCGTCCCCAGTGGACCGGCCCAGCAGCAGGTGATCCGGGCCGCCCTCCAGGAGGCCGGGGTCCGCCCCGAGGAGGTCGGCTACGTCGAGGCGCACGGCACCGGCACCCGCCTCGGCGACCCGCTCGAGGCCGGCGCCCTCCAGGCGGTCTTCGGCGCCGCGGCCGGCACCCGCGGGGTGCCGCTGGCGATCGGCAGCGTCAAGTCCCGCATCGGCCACCTCGAGGCCGCGTCCGGGATCGCGTCGCTGGTGAAGCTGGTGCTGATGCTGCGCTCCGGGCGCATCCCGGCCGCCCGCAGCGCCGCCGACGGGCCGCTCAACCCGCTGATCCCGTGGACCGAGAACCATCTCACGGTCCCGGACCGCGCCGCGGCGTGGCCGGCCGCGCTGCCGCACCGGGTCGCCGGGGTCAGCGCGTTCGGGCTCAGCGGCACCAACGCGCACGCGGTGCTGGAGGCCTACGACCCGCAGCGGGTCGCGGCCCTGCTGCCGCACCGGTCCGCGCCGGCGGCCCCGGTCACGGGCGCGGCGCCGGCGCCGCAGCTGCTCACGCTGTCGGCGAAGGACCCGTCGGCGGTGCGGCAGCTGGCCGTCACCCTGGCGCCCCGCCTCGCCGGCCTCGGCGCCGCCGAGCTCTCCGCGGCCTGCCACACGCTGCGCACCGGGCGGGTCGCGTTCCCGTACCGGCTGGCGGTCGTCGGCGACACCGGCGCGCAGCTGGCCGAGCGGCTCGGTGCCGCACCGATCCACGACACGTCGGCGGCGTTCGCCCAGCTGCGGCTGCACTGCGGGCCGCCGGCGCCGAACGTCGCGGCCGCCGCCGACCGGCTCGCCGGGGCGTTCCCCCTGCTGGCCGCCGGCGACCAGCGCACCGACGCGGCCCCGGACCGGCTGGCCCGGATGCTCACGCTGCTCGGCGTGATGGTGCGCACCGGCGTCGAGCCGGGCCTGCCCGCGGGGATGGTGCGACTGTCGTGGGACGACCAGGTCCACCCGCTCGTCAACGGCGACCCGGCGCAGACCCCGCGGCTGCTGCTGGCCGCGCTCGGCGCCGTGTTCCAGGCCGGTGCGGACGTGCGCTTCGACGTCCTGCGCCGCCCCGGCGACCGGATCGTCGCCGACCTGCCGTGCTACCCGTTCCAACGGCGCCGGTTCTGGGTCGACGAGCCGGACGTCGCGCCGGTCGCCGCGCTCACCGGCCCGGCCGGTGCGGCGGAATCGGGCGACGGCGGGCTGTCCCACGACGCGGTCACCGAGGCGCTGATGGCCGAGCTGCGGGCCGTCCTGCACGCCGAGGACGAGCTCGACCCGCGGCAGTCGTTCCTGGAGATCGGCGGTGACTCGTTCACCGCCATGCTCTTCGTGAAGGGGGTCGAGCAGCGGTTCAACACGACGGTGCCGCTGGAGCTCATGGACATGGACGCGCCCCTCGCGTCGCTGCTCGGCTGCCTCGCCACCGACATCGTCGGGGCCGCACGGCTGGTCACGCGGTGACGGCGTTCATCCGCCCGCGGCCCCTCGCCGCGCCGGCGGTGCGGCTCATCGGGTTCCACCACGCCGGCGGCTCGGCCGCCGCGTACTTCCCGATGAGCCGCCACCTCCTGGCCGACTGGGACGTCGCGTTACTCGACCTGCCGGGCCGCGGCAAGCGGGCCGCCGACACGCCGCTCACCGGCATGGCGGCGGTCGTCGGCCGTGCCCTGGCGGACCTGGAGCCGCTGCGGGACGTGCCGGTGGCGCTGTTCGGCCACAGCATGGGCGCGATCGTGGCGTGGGAGGTGGCCCGGGCGTGGACCGCGGCCGGCACCCCGCCGCTGTGGGTCGGCCTGTCCGGCCGCCAGCCGCCCGGCTGGCCCGCCGGCCGCGGCGGTCTGCACCGCCTCGGCGACGCGGCCCTCCTGGCCGCCCTCGCCGACCTCGGCGGGGTGCCGGACTGGCTGGCGGAGAACCCGGCGTTCCGGGACCGTTTCCTGCGCCTGGTCCGCGCCGACCTGGCCGCCGTGGACTCCTACCACCCGGCCGGCGTCCAGGCGCCGCTGGACTGCCCGCTGACCGTCTACGGCGGTGCCCGCGACCAGTGGGCGCCGCCGGCCGCGATGGCCGCCTGGTCGCAGCGCACGACCGGCCCGTTCACCCACCACACGTTTCCCGGCGGGCACTTCTACTTCGCCGGCGCCGCGCTGCCGGACCTCACCAGCCGGCTGGCCTCGGACGTCACCCGGGACCTGGCGCTGGTCGTATGACATCACCGCCGGGACCGATATCGTCTTCGATTGTCGTTCGCCGATGCCTGGCGTTCCTTCGAAACTGGAGAGTCTGATGCTCGCTGGCGCACAGATGGTGAACCTCGCGGTGCGGTTCCTGGCCGAGCTGGCGGTGCTCGCGGCGGTGGTCTACTGGGGCTTCACGCTGCACGCCTCGGTCCTGGTCCGGGTCACTGCCGGCGTCGGCGGCCCGCTGCTGCTCATCGTGATCTGGGCACTGTGGGGCGCGCCGAAGGCCGCGATGAAGCTCGACGGCGCCGCGCACCTGATTCTCGACGTGGCGTGGTTCGGCTCGGGCGTCCTGGCCCTGTGGGCCGCGGGCCGCCTGACGTGGGCCCTGATCCTGGGCGTCGTCTACGTCGTCAACCTGGCCCTGATTCTCATCTGGAAACAGGCCTGAGCATCGCCGGACAAAGACGGGCGCGGTTCGCAACGTTGCGAAC
>NZ_JBFAPO010000123.1:0-9327 GCF_040676755.1 Dactylosporangium sp. NPDC049525
GCTGACGTATGGCAACGCGTCCCTGGCCGAGGTCGTCGTCGCCGCGGGTCACCTCCTGCGCGACGACGCGCTGCTCGCCGGCGGCCTGCGGATGCTGCGCTGGCTGCACGGCGTCCAGGAGTCCGACGGCCGGCTGTCGGTCGTCCCCGCCACCGGCTGGCGCCGCGACGGCCCGCGCGAACAGTTCGACCAGCAGCCGATCGAGGTCGCCGCGCTCGCCGACGCCGCCGCGACCGCGACCGCCGCGACCGGGCAGCGCTACTGGGACCTGGTCGTGCGGCAGTCCGCCGGCTGGTTCCAGGGCGAGAACGACGGCGGTGTCGCGATGTGGGATCCGCTGACCGGCGGCGGGTTCGACGGCCTCACCGCGGACGGCCCGAACCTCAACCAGGGCGCGGAGTCCACCCTCGCGCTGCTGTCGACGCTGCAGGTCGCTACGGGGCGATGACCCGCAGCAGGGCCAGCTTCTCCGCGCTCTGCGACCCCGGCACGGCGGTGAAGACCAGCAGCGCCTGCGACTGATCCGGGTCGACGAGCGTCTGGCAGTGCAGCTCCAGCACCCCGAGTTCGGGGTGCTGGACCCGTTTGAGGTCCGTGTGGCGCACCCCGACCACGTGCTCCCGCCAGGCCTCAGCGAACTCGGCGCTGGCGGTCAGCAGGGTCTCGACCAGCGTCGCGGCCCTGCCGGTGCGGCCTTCGCGGGTGTACGCCTCCCGCAGCAGTGCGGTGAAGATCCGCGCGTGCGTCGGGTGGTCCTCCTCGGGGTAGACGCCCCGCGACGTGGGGTCGGTGAACCAGCGGTACACCACGCTGCGGGCCGGCCCGTCGAACGCCGTCTCGTCGCCGAGGAGGGCGACCGCGAGCCGCGTCTGCACGAGCGTCTCGCCGAGCGAGTTCATCACCTGCGCCGGCGTGTCGTCGAGCCGGTCCAGGACGCGCATCATGCCCGGGTTGACGTGATCCGCGCGGGCGAACCGGTGCGGCGTCACGTGACCGCCGAGCCGGAACAGGTGGTCCCGTTCCTCCAGGGTCAGCCGCAGCCCGCGGGCGAGCGCGGCGAGCATCTGCTCCGACGGCTTCGGGCCGCGCTGCTGCTCGATGCGGCCGTAGTAGTCGGCCGACATGCCGCACAGCGCGGCGACCTCCTCCCGCCGCAGGCCGCCCGTGCGCCGGCGCGGCCCGCGGGGCAGCCCGACGTCCTCGGGCTGCAGGGCCTCGCGCCGCGTCCGCAGGAACTGCGCCAGTTGTGCCCGGTCCATGGACCTCACCCTACGAGCTCCTCGCTGACCGCCCAGATGCGTTCGGCGTCCTGTGCGGAGCGGGCGCTGCGGTACGGCCGCTGCTCCGCCGGTGCCCCGGTCAGGTGCGCGAGGCCGCCCGGCCCGTAGAAGGCACCGCCGCGGGCGTGCGGGCTGCTGACCGCGTACACCGTGGGCCGGACGCCCTGCTCGGCGGTCTGCACGAGCACTCCGGCCCGTGACAGCCGCTTGAACCAACGGTCCAGTGGCGTCCTTGCCTGCAGATTGGTCGAGGCGAGCCCGGGGTGGGCGGCGTTGCTGGTGATGCCCCAGCCGTTGCCGGTGCTGCGCCGGTCCAGCTCGAGCGCGAACAGCAGCTGCGCGAGCTTCGACTGGTTGTAGGCGCGCATCGGCCGGTAGTCGCGACCGCTCTGCAGGTCGTCCCAGGCGATCCGGCCGTCGCGGGCACCGAAGCTCACCACCGACGTGACCCTCGCCCGGCCTTCCTTGAGCCGCGGCAGCAGGTGGTGCACTAGTGCGAAGTGGCTCAGGTGGTTGGTGGCGAACTGCAGCTCCAGCCCGTCACGGGAGGTCTGCCTTGCCGGCGGCGCCATGATGCCCGCGTTGTTCACCAGCAGGTGAACGGGCCGGTCGACGCTCTGCGCGAACCCGGCCACGTCGTCGAGCGACGCGAGGTCGGCGCGCCGCAGTGTCTTGTGGTGCACGTGCGCAAGGGTCCGCTCGGCCTTGGCCAGGTCGCGGACCGGCAGGACGAGCTCGGCGCCGGCGGCGGCAAGCCGGCCCGCGAGCACCCGGCCGAGGCCGTCGCTGGCGCCGGTGACGATCGCGAGCTTGCCGGTCAGGTCGGGGACGGTGAGATCGAGGGTCATGCCGTTCAGCGTCGCGCCGGTCGCCGGGCGGATGAAGGCTCAGCTCAACCGGGGACTACTTGTCCCCGGGTACGACCAGGCCCGTCTCATATGCCACCACCACCGCCTGCGCCCGGTCCCGCAACGCGAGCTTGGCGAAGATCCGGGCCACGTGGGTCTTCACGGTGGCCTCGCTGAGGAACAGCGCCGCGGCGAGCTCGGCGTTGGACCGGCCGCGACCCATCAGGGCCAGGACCTCGCGCTCGCGGGGCGTCAGCGGGGCGAGGGCCTCGTCGTGGGCCTGGGGCGCTTTCGGTGGCTCGTCCTGGGCCGCGAACCGTTCCACCAGGCGGCGGGTGATGGACGGGGCGAGCAGCGCGTCGCCGGTGCCGACGAGCCGGACCGCGCCGACGAGATGGTCGGCGGTCACGTCCTTGAGCAGGAAGCCGCTGGCGCCGATGCGTAGCGCCGCGTACACGTAGCGGTCCAGGTCGAACGTGGTCAGCATCAGGATCCGGCAGGTGGGCAGCTGCTCCAGGATGCGCCGGGTCGCCTCGAGGCCGTCCATGACCGGCATCCGGATGTCCATCAGGATCACGTCGGGGGACAGCTCGGCGGCGGCCTGGACCGCTTGGGCGCCGTCGGCGGCCTCCCCGACGACGTCGATGCCGCGGGCGGTCAGGATGAGCCGGAACCCGGTCCGGATCAGCTCCTGGTCGTCCACGACGAGGACCCTGGGCTGGTGTTCGCTCATGCCGGGTCGCTCATGGCGGGTCGCTCGTGCCGGTTTGTTCGTGCCGGGTCGCTCATGGCGGATCCAGTGGGATGCGGGCGCGGACGCGGTAGCCGCCGCCGAGGCGGCGCCGGGCGTCGAGGTCGCCGCCATACACCGCGACCCTGGCCCGCAGCCCGGTGAGGCCCTGCCCGGGCCCGGTGGTGCCGGCGGGCCTGCCGGGCGGGTCGGACTTCAGCACGCTCGGCCCGCTGTTGAGCACCTCGACGCGCAGGGAATGCTCGGCGTAGCGGACCGTCACCTCGGCCTTGCCGCCGTCGCCGTGTTTCAGCGCGTTGGTCAGGGCCTCCTGCACGATCCGATACGCGGTCAGGTCGATGCCCGCGGGCAGCGGGCGGGGCTCGCCCGAGATGCGGACCTCGACCGGCAGCCCGGCGAACGCGATCCGGTCCACCAGCGCGGAGAGCCGGCGCAGGCTCGGCTGCGGCTCCAGCGTGTCGGCCGCGCCGGCCTCGTCCTCGCCCGCGGCGCCGGGTGCGAGCAGGCCCAGCAGATGCCGCAGCTCCGTGAGCGCGCCCCGGCCGGCGTCCTCCACCGCGCGCAGCGCGGTCGAGGCCTCTTCGGGCATCGTGGTCAGCACCTCCCGGGCCGCGGACGCCTGCACGACCATCACGCTGACCGTGTGGCTGACGATGTCGTGCAGCTCCCGGGCGATCCTGGCCCGCTCCGCGTCGACCGCGGTCCGCGCCGCCAGCTCCCGCTCGCGCTCCAGCAGCCAACCGCGCTCGCCGAGGGCCTGCGCGTGCCGGCGCCGGGCCCGCCGCAGCGCCACGGCCAGCACGGCGGCAACGGCGCACGCGCCCGCGAGCGCGATGCCGAGCGCTGCTGAGGTCCACACCGGCCTACCTTCGCAGACGCGCCGTCCGCGCCGCATCTTCCCAGCGATGTACGACGTCCCGGCGACGTACGACCACAGGATGACCCGCCGCGCGGGGCGTATGCATCCGTGGAAGGACGCGCCCGCACCGTGCGGGTTCTACGTTGCTTGGCATGGATGGTGACGGGGAGCGGGTCGTGGTGCGGCTCGACGGCGTGCGCAAGGAATACGGGGACACGACAGCGCTGGACGGGGTGTCGCTGGAGATCCGGGCGGGCGAGGCCGTCGCCGTGATGGGCCCGTCCGGCTGCGGCAAGTCGACGCTGCTGAACATGATCGCCGGGCTGGACCGCCCGAGCGCCGGCAGCGTCGTCGTGCACGGCGAGGACCTCGGCCGGCTCAGCGAGACCGGGCTCGCGCTGTTCCGCCGGAAACGGATCGGCATGATCTTCCAGTTCTTCAATCTCCTCGACGACCTGCCCGCCCTGGAGAACGTGGCACTCGCCGCCCAGCTCACCGGCGTGTCGGCGGGCCAGGCCCGGCGGCGGGCCATGGAGCTGCTCGACGAGCTCGGCATCGCCGACCGGCGCAACGCCTATCCGGCGGTCCTCAGCGGCGGCGAGCGGCAGCGGGTCGCGGTCGCCCGCGCACTGATGAACCGCCCGGCGCTGCTGCTCGCCGACGAGCCCACCGGCGCACTGGACAGCCACGCCGGCGAGCAGGTGATGGACCTGCTGCTCGACCTCAACCAGATCGGCCAGACGCTCCTGCTCGTCACCCACGACGAGCGCATGGCCGAGCGCTGCGCAAGCCGCGTCGTGTCCGTCGCCGACGGCCGCATCGTCGGCGAACGCAGCCTGGAGCGCACACCGTGAGCGGCGCCGGAGCGCAGCGGAGGTGCTGCGAACCAGGTTGCAGGTTTGGCTCAGGGCGGCGCCGGAGCGTAGCGGAGGTGACGGCGTGAGCGGCCCGGAGCGTCGTCGAGGAGCAGGCACGAGCGCCGCGGAGGTGACGGCGTGAGCGCGGTGTGGCGGGCCGCGCGGGCGGCCGTGCGCCGCCGTCGGCTGCAGACCGTCGTCATCGGGATCGTCGTGCTGTTCTCCACCGCCACGATCGTGGTAGCGCTGCGGCTACTGGACGCGTCGTCGGCGCCGTTCGACCGGGTCTTCGACGAGCAGGCCGGCGCCCACGTCGTGGCCGTCTTCGAGCCGGGGTCCGCCGGGTCCGCGCCGGCCGGCGCGGTAGCGACCGCCGGGCCGTTCGAGCAGGCGGTGGTGGACGTGCCGACGGACATCGAGCTGATCCACCTGCCCGACTCGATCACCGTCGTCGGCCGCGCCGACCCGGGCGGCCCGGTCGACCGGGTCGACCTGTGGGACGGGCGCTGGGCGACCGCACCCGGCGAGATCGTCGTGGCGGAGCTCCCGCCGGCCCCCGGCTACCACCCCCGCTCGGAGGTCGGGACCGTCATCCACCTGCCGGGCGCGCCACCGCTCACGGTTGTCGGCTTCGCGTACAGCGTCAGCCGGACCGCCGACGCGTGGGTCGCCCCGGCACAGTTGGCGGCGCTGCACCCGACCGCCGTCCAGATGCTGTACCGGCTGCGCGGCGCGCCGGATGAGCCGGCCGTCGGGGCCTTCACCGCCGCGCTGCCGTCGCAGGGACTGCTCGCGACCAGCTCCTACCTGGTGATCAAGGAGAAGGTCGCGGCCGGGCCGGGCGCCTACGTGCCGTTCCTGGTCGTCTTCGGGCTCCTGGGGCTCCTCGTCGCGATCCTGGTCGTTGCCAACGTCGTCAGCGGCGCGGTCGTCTCCGGCTATCGGCACATCGGCATCCTCAAGGCCATCGGCTTCACCCCGGTGCAGGTCGTCGCTGTCTACCTGACGATGGTCTCGGTGCCGGCGCTGGTGGGGTGCGTGCTCGGCGCCCTCGCGGGCCAGTTCGCGGCGCGGCCGCTGCTGACCAACGCCTTCCTCGGGCTCGGCTTCAGCGGTGACGTCGGCCGCGGCTACGGCGTGCAGCTCACGGCGGTGGCCGGGGTGCTGGGCGTGGTGCTGCTCGCCGCACTGCTGCCGGCGTCGCGGGCCCGCCGGCTCCCGGCCGCCGAGGCGATCAGCGCCGGCAGCGCCCCCCGTGGCGGGCGTGGCAGGCGGGTGCAGCGGTGGCTGAGCGGGGTCCGGCTGCCCCGGTCGGTGAGCCTCGGGCTGGGCCTGCCGTTCGCCCGGCCGGCCCGCACCGCCCTGACCGTCGCCGCGGTCGTGCTCGGCGTGACCACGGTGACGTTCGCCAGCGGGCTCACCACCTCCGCGGCCCGGTTCTCCGGCCTCGCCGACCGGGTCGAGACCGCCCCGGTCGCGGTCCGGCCGCTGAACCCGGGCTTCCACCAAGGGGTGACGACCCGTTCCGACGTGGAGGTCGAGCGGCTGCTGCGGTCGCTGCCCGGCACCCGGCACGTGACCGCCGAGTTCGGGATCGAGATCTCCGCCGTCGGGCAGACCCAGGCGATCCCGGTGGTGTTCCTGCGCGGCGACCTCGACGAGGTCGGGTTCAAGGAGCAGCTCGTCGAGGGACGCTGGCTGCGGGGCCCCGGCGAGGTGGTGGTCCCCTCGACGCTGCTGCACGAGCGCGGCTTCAAGATCGGCGACCGGTTCACGCTGGAGCTCGACGGTGGCCGCACCGAGGTGACCGTCGTGGGCGAGACCGTCAACGGCTCGCCGGGCGGCGCCGGCCTGCTCACCGCCTGGGAGACCCTGGACAGGCTCGCGCCGGGCCGACCGGTCGCCAACCACGAGGTGCTGTTCGAGGTGGCGCTCACCCCCGGCACCGACCTGCAGGCCTACCTCGCCTCGGTCCGCGCCGCCGACCCCGGGCTCAACGCGTGGGACAACTCAGGCGTCAACCCGTTCACGGTCTCGATGATCAGCCTGTCGGTCGCGCTGTCGCTGATGCTCGGCACCGTCGCCGCACTCAGTATCTTCAACACCGTGGTGCTCAACGTCCGGGAGCGCCGCCGCGACCTCGGCATGCTCAAGTCGATCGGCATGACCCCGCGGCAGGTGGTCGTGATGACGGTGACGTCGATGGCCGGCCTCGGCCTCGTCGGCGGCCTCGTGGGCGTCCCCGTGGGCATCCTCGCCCACCGGTATGTCATGCCGATGGCCGCCCACGCGGCGAAGGTGGACATCCCCAGGTCGCTGCTGGACGTGTGGCAGCCGGGGACACTGCTGCTCCTGGCCGTCGCCGGCGCCGTGATCGCGATCCTCGGCGCGATCATCCCTGCCCGTGCCGCCGCCCGCCTCACCATCGCGGAGGTCCTGCACACCGAGTGACCCCCGCCCGCCCCGCAAGCCGAACTGCGCTACCGGACCGTGGAACCCACCATCGCCTGAACGCTGCGGAGCCGTGCTCAGGCGCCTCGGCCTTCGCCCACCCGCATTTCGCACAACGCGGTGCATCCCTGGTCTGCTGACGACAGCGATGCACCGCGTTGTCAATGTTCGCCGGCGCCGGAAGGCCGCGCGCCCAAGTGTCCCGCCCGCTGTCACAATGTGGTGGACCACTGGCCTGCTGGAGCCTGGTGCGTTTCGGTATGTGCGGTAGATCGCCTTGTGACATGAACCGGATCACTGCCACACTCGCCGCGCCCGCAACCGACTCGCCAGCATTCCACCGACAACCCGAAGGGAACCCCGGTGCTCTGACCCCGGAGATCCTTCGGGTTGTCGGAACAATCCACCCCGCGGAAACCCAGCGGACACCACACGACCCGCCGCCGCCGGGGAAGCCGCGGGCGAGGCGAGGTCACCGCCGGCGGCCCGGACCGGCACCGTGGTTGAGTGGCCGTGACGGCCAGCGACCCAAGCCCGCGTCGCGGTGGCGGCCAGCGACCCGAGCGCGTGTAGCGATGACGGCCGGTGACCGAGCCCGCGTCGCGGTGGCAGTTGCGATGACAGTCGGGGACCGGGCCGGCGCAGCGGCGGCAGCCGCCATCGGCGAGCGACGGCGCCACGCGGCGAAGGGCGCCGGTGATGAACCTGGCTCATCCGTCGGGCCGGCCTCGGAACGTCGGGTCGTGGCTCGGAACCCAGGGGAGCTGGACGCAAGCGGTGTCTTGTGGGCAGTGGCGGGTCTCGTCGGAAGGGTGCTGCGCGGGGTGAGACCGCTGGCGTGTGCTCAGGTCACGATCCGTAGGTCGTGGATCAGTTCGGAGAAGGTGACCGGGGGCAGGTCGCCGAAGGCGCGGGTGTGGGTGTCGGCGCCGGCGAGGAGCAGGTCGCCGATCGTCTGTGGTGGGGCGGTGTCGACGGTGTCGGAGGCGTGCCAGCCGGGGTCGGTGGTGAGGATCGCGTAGGCGCCGCCGCCGATCGGCTTGGCCATCTGGACGGCGGCGTCGTACCAGCGGGTCCAGCCGTGCCGCTCCAGGCCGCGCAGCACGGCGTAGGTCACCTTGTGGCCCTCGAAGCGGTCGATGGCGGTGGCGGTGCGTTCGGCGGTGGTGATGTTGTGGAAGGGGCGGCTGAGCTGCTCGAATGGCTGGAGCAGCGCGTAGTCGGCGAACACCTCGGACCACGTGGTGAGGGCGCCGGTAGGGAACTCGAGCGGGTGCAGGACGCCGACGGTCGCGTCGGGTGGCAGGGTCGCGGGCTCATCAGTGATGGTGGCGAGGGAGCCGTCCTCGGCGACGCGGAGGGTGGACACGAGCGTGGCACCGGCGAAGACGCCCCAGACGAGGCGGCGGGCGAGGTGGCTCATCCACGGGTGGGTGGCGAAACGGTCGAGGAAGATGGCGGCGGGCACGCGGCGGCCGGTGCACATGGCGCGCTCCAGCCGGGACACGTGCAGGGAGGCGGAGGCGCGGGCCTCCTTGCGGAGCGCGGCGATGCGGTCCTTCGCTGTCTTGTGCCGCTGCTTGTCCTCGCCGCGGGCCGGTTTGGGCAGCTCGGCGTGGACCCGGCCGGTGGCGTCGCGGACGACGGGCAGCAGCTGGTGGTCGAAGGCGATGCGGAAGGTGCCGGCGTCGGTGTCGACCGTGTCGCCGTCGTCGTCGAGGCCGAGGGTCGGCACGAGGCGGTCGGCGAGCTCGTCGGGGGTGAGGCCGCGCAGGTCGGCGATCGCCTCGATGTGCTGGCGGGCGACCTTCTTGAAGACGGGGAACCTGGACTTCTCGGCGAGCAGGTTGAGCTCGATGAGGGCGGCGTCGGTGCTGCGGTGCCGCAGCGCGTCGAGGGCGGCCTGCGCGCGGGCGCCGGCGCCCTGGCCGGGCCACTGCTTGGCGAGCGCGGCGATGCGCCGGGCGCCGGCGTCGTCACCGATCAGCCCGACGGCCTGCATGCACCAGCCGTCGGTGGCGGGGGCGCCGGCGGCGAGCCAGCGCTCGAAGAGCTCCAGTGCGAACGCGGCCCGCGACGCCGGGGTCCACGCGGCGCGGGCGGCGAGGACGCCGGGGTGCACGGTGTCGGCGTCGCAGACCGCGAGGCGGACCAGCAGCGCTTCGACGGCCGCAACGGATGCGACGGCACCATCGACAGCAGCGAGCGGCGGCACGTCGGCAGCAGCAAGCGGCGGCGGCGGCACGTCGGCAGCAGCAAGCGGCGGCGGCGGCACGTCGGC
>NZ_JBFAPO010000124.1:0-9049 GCF_040676755.1 Dactylosporangium sp. NPDC049525
CCGTGATCGCGCCGAATAGGCCGTGTGGTCTGGATTGCGACGCATGACCGCGATCCAGCACGTGTTCGACGCCGAGCACGCACTCGCCGACGTCAGGCAGAACGGGTGACCGGCCGGGTCCAGCAGCACCCGCCACCGGTCGCCGCCCGGCTGGTGGTCCGGCCTGACCGCGCCGAGCCCCAGCGCCAGGTTCTCCGCGGCGTCAAGGTCCTCCACGCGGAGGTCGAGGTGGAACTGCTGCGGCACGTCCTGACCTGGCCACCGTGGGGCCCGGTATCCGTCTACCCGTTGGAAGCCCAGGTCGCAGCCGGAACCGCCGGTCAGGGCGACGAACTCGTCGGCGTTGTACCCGAGCTGCATGCCTGTCAGCTCTTGGTAAAACCGGGCCAGAGCCCGGGGATCGGCGCAGTCCATAGTCACGCCTCGCACCGTGGCGATCGGCATCGTCTACTCCTTCTTATCCATGTTGCGGGCCACGCGGCGGGCCGCAGGTAATGATCTAATCGAACTGTCGTGGCCCGGCTCCGCTCGTTTTTCGGGCGCCGGACAACGTTCGTCCCGGGCCTCGGTCGTGCGCGCCGTTGCACCACACCCGGCGGGAGGCCCCGGCCGGTTCGCGGGCGACGGCGAGTGGGACGCGCGTGGTGGCGCGGAGCACGGAGCACGGAGCACATCCGGTCACGCCGCCGGGGTCGGGCGCCGGTTGACCAACGTCAGCACGACGGCCGTGGCCGTCAACGCGCTGGCGACCCAGAACGCCCGCGACATCCCGTCGATTGGCGCGCTCGCCGACGTCGCGACGGTGACCAGCACGGCCAGCCCGAGCGCGCCGCCCACCAGCTGCATCGTGTTGAGCAGGCTGGCCGCCGCGCCGGACTCGGCCGGCTCGACCCGGGAAAGGATCGACGTGGTCAGCGGCGCGAAGACGAGTCCCGCGCCAGCGCCGAAGAGCAGCACCGGGCCGAGGATGCCTTCGGCGTACCCGGAGTCCCGCGAGATCTGCGCGAGCCAGACCATGCCGGCGGTGGTCACCACACCGCCCGCGGCCGCCAGCCTCGGAACACCAACGCGGGGCAGAAGCCGAACCGCGAGCGCGGATGAGGCGGGAATCAGGATCGTCATCGGCAGGACCGCGAACCCGGTCCGCAGCGCGCCGTAGCCGTGCGTCTGTTGCAGGAACTGGGTCAGGAAGAAGAACATGCCGAACATGGCCGCCGGGAAGAGCAGCATCGTCACCAACGCGCTGGCGCGCGCCCGGTCGGCGAACAGTCGCAGCGGGACGATCGGCTGCCGGACGCGGACCTCCACCACGAGGAACGTCCCGAGCAGCGCCACCGCGCCCGCCAGGGCGGTCACGACGACCGAATCACCCCAGCCGTCGGTGGAGGCTCGGGTCAGCCCGTAGACCAGGACGATCATGCCGGCGGTCGAGGTGAGCGCGCCCGCGATGTCGAAGTGACCGGCCCGGCGCGGCGTTTCCCGGACGACGACCGAAGCAACGACCACCACCGCGACCGCGATCGGCACGTTGATGAGCAGAACCCACCGCCACGATGCCCAGTCGCTCAGCACGCCGCCGAGGATCAGGCCCAGCGCCGTCCCTGACGCCGTGACCGCCGTGTAGACCCCGACCGCCCGGGTACGTGCGGGGCCCTCCTCGAAGTTCGCCGGGATGAGGGCGAGCGCGCTGGGTGCGGCGAGCGCGGCGCCCACACCCTGCGCCGTACGGGCGGCTAGCAGGGACCACTCCGCGGTGGCGAGGCCACCGACGAGTGAGGCCAGGCCGAACACGGCGATGCCGGTGACGAAGACCCAGCACTGGCCGAGGATGTCACCGGCCCGCCCGCCCAGAAGCAGCAGACCACCAAAGGCCAGCGCGTACGAGTTGACCACCCACGACAGGCCGCTTGCGGTGAAGCCGAGGTCGGCCTGGATCTTGGGGAACGCCACGTACACGACGGTGCTGTCCAGCACCACCATCAACTGGCAGGCGGCGATGCTCGCCAGGACGGCACCACGCCGGGATGTGGATGCGCCCGGCGCGGGTGCCGTGCCGGTAGGCGCGGTGGCCCTGGTCGACATGGAGGTCCCTCGTGGTCGGCTAAACTGAGGCTGCCTCGGTAATATATTGAGGCTACCTCGACTTATCAAGAGGGTCACCGTGAACGCTGCGAACACGCCCCAACGCCGAATGCGTGCCGACGCCCGCCGCAACTACGAACGGCTGCTCGCGCAGGCGGAGGTCGCCTTCCGGGAACGGGGCACGGAGGCGTCGCTGGAGGAGATCGCGCGCCGTGCCGGGGTGTCGATCGGCACGCTGTACGGGCACTTTCCGACCCGGCAGGCGCTGCTCGAAGCGATGCTCCACGAGAGCATCGACCGGCTCGTCGCCACCGCCGAGGAGTTGCTCACGCACCCGTCGCCCGGCGACGCCCTTGCCCGGTGGGCCCGCGCGACCGCGGCGCACATGTCCGCATATCGAGGCCTGGCCACCTCACTGCTGAGCTGCCTGAAGGACGAAAATTCTCCGCTGTACCGGGCGTGCCAGCAGATGACCGCCGCTGGCGAGCGGCTGCTCGATCGAGCGCGCGCGGCGGGTCTCGTACGGGCCGAGGCCGGCGCCGCGGACATGTTTGCGCTCATCAACGCGGCTGCCTGGGTCCGCGAACAGGTCCCCGACGAGCAGGGCGACCGCCTGCTGGCGTTCATGATCGACGGACTGCGCCCGGTGACCGCCGATGCTCGCCGTCCCGCCGATCCTGGCCCGTGAGGTCACAGGGCTGGGGCGCCGAGGGCGAGTGCTGGCTCGCGGGCTCCCGCCCGGCTCGCCGTCGCAAGCGCTGGATCGACTTCGGACGACCGACGGCCGCCAGCGCGCGTACGAGATGCGGACCACCGAGGCTCGGCTGCAGCGCGACGGCGGCACCGGCCGCGTCCGCCAGGAGTCGGCTGAGCGGGTGCTGCAACCGCGGCGCCCGAGCACCATCGCGGCGTGGGTCAGCGCGCTCGAAGAGCTGGCCGCGCAGGTCCGCGGCGGCCGGATCGAGCCGTGGAACCGATAGCGGATCCGCCATATGTCGGCCTCATGCAGCGGCAGAGGTGGCGCTCGGTGAGCGCGATGTCCGGCGCTCCTCCTCGTGGGCCTGACCGGTGGCGGTGCATCATGTCAGCATTGACATCGTGGGGCCGATAGCCGCGCTCTGCCTCGGATTTCTCGTCTTCGGAAGCGCCGGCGCGCTCGCGGTGAACTACCGAGGGTTCGCAGTAGCGTTCGCTCGGCGCGCCGAGCAGTCGGCCCGCTCGGTAGGGGTAGGACAGCAGCGCCTGCCGCATCAATGGACCAGCACGACCACGTCATCTTTGTCCGGATCATAGGTGGGGTCTTCGCTCTGGTAGGCATCCTCATGATGGCGACGGTGGTCGGTGGCATCCTCGGCCTCATGGACGTGTCGTACGGAGAACCAAAACTTGAACGACTGCCCGCTCATGCCGCGATACGCGCGCGTCGAAGCCGGGCGCGCGCAGGTGCTGGTTCGCGTCAGTTCGAGGGGTGGAGCAGCAGTTCGGCGAACTGCTGGACCCGGTCGACGGTGATGCCAGTGCGCTGCTCCACGGCGAGCGGATGGTCGGTGGCCTCCAGCTCGATGAGCGGTCTGGAGCCGACCGGCTGCGTGTGCACGTGCGTTTTCAGATGGAGGGTGGTCACGGGGTACACCGGCAGTTCGGTGCACAGCCAGCCGAAATACGGCGGTTCCTGCTCGCGGCCCGGCGTTGTCCACAGGTCCAGCGAGCGCGAGAAGCTCTGTCTGCTCAGCGAGACCCACACCGTCCAGGCGAAGTCCTGGTCAGCGTCGTGGACCGGGATCACCAGGCGGCCGCGCATGAAGAAGTGCTCGGCTTGGATGATGCAATAGTCCTGCTCCAGGGCGCTGCTCGCGTCGCCGGCCAGGCTGTCGTGCCAGGGCTCCGGGGCTTCTGGGCCGTAGGCGAACGGCAGGCCACCGTGCCGTTCACCGCAGCAACGGCACAGGAAACCATGATCAGTCACGGGGCGACAATAGCTTCCACCACCGCCGGTCTCCACAACGTCTCCGGCATCCGCATCTGCCGCTACCGGCGCGCAACGGCCGGCGCGCCTGTCACCGGCGGTGACCGAGCCCGGGGTAGCGGTGGCCTCTGTTACGCCGAGGGCCGCTGGCGGCCGTGGCCGTGGCTGCCGTACTCATGGGTGGTGCTGGGGCGGCTGCCGCGAAATGGCGGTCCGCCTCCAGTATGACCCGGATCCGGGCGAAGAACATTCGGTGATACGGCCGTCGTGCGGCCGTGCTTATGGTTCCTAAACTGCCTCAACGTGACCGAGTACGGCTGGATCGCACCCGCCCTCGCCGCAAACCCCTCCGTCCCTGAGGGTCTGTTGCTGCGCCTGGCCGAGTCCCACGATGAACAGATCCAACTGGCCCTGATCAAGGCCCGGCGCTACGCGGCGATGTCGCTGCCGCTTGCCACCGTGCTATCCGTCAGCCCACATCCGGAGGTTCGGCGTGAGCTGGCCATCTGCACCTATCTCCCGGACGAGGTGATCATCAGGCTCGCCGCCGATCCGGACCGGCGCGTACGCCTGTACGTGGTCATCCGGCCGGAAGAGGTTGATGTTCCATTACATGGTCCGGAACTGGCCCGCTACACGCCGGACGAGGCGTACACCATCCTCGCCCGCGACGAGGACAGGCTTATCCAGGACGAGCTTCTGCACAGCTCCGACGTGCCTGACCACATCAAATGGGACCTTGCTCGGCACGCACGTCTGCACGACCGGGTCTTGCTGCAGTACGGCCAGGACGCCGAAGCGCTGGCGGCATACCAACGGATGGTCGCCCACGGCGATGCCACGACCCGCCGGGCTGCTCTGACGAGCGACCGGTTCCGGCCCCCGGCCCGGTTGATTCCCGACCTGCTCCGCGACGAGAAGAACCGCTCGAAGCCATCAAGCGAATGCCACTGAGCGCCGAACTGGCTCGGCCGCTGGTGTCCGACGACGATCCTCACGTACGTCGGGCGGTCACGGCGAACCCGGATCTTTCGCGGGATCTGCTCGACATCCTGGCCGCCGACCGGGACCCCAGTGTGCGCTGGGCGCTGATTCACCGACCCAACGTCCCGATGGACGTCCTCGACGCCATCGACTACCACGTCGATCCCAGCACACGGACGTACCCGGTGGACTGGTTGTGGGCACAGCGCATGATCGCGAACAGGTTGCTCGGTACGCCCGGTCGCGTCACGTCGTTTATCGCCGGACCGTGGCCGGCATGCCGGGGCTTGCAGCCGAGGTCGTCGAACACCTGGCCGCCGACGAGGACTACGCCGTCCGGTTGATACTCGCGGAGCGCAACGGTGATCGCGTGCCCGTCGATGTCCTGGTCGAGATGCTGCTGACGTGGACCGGCTGGCGCAGAGCCGTACTGGCACGAAATCCACGAATCCCCGACACCGTCATTGATCAGTTGACCCGGTCGCAGCAGCCCGGCCACCGCTGGCTCGCCTACTACTCGCAACGCCTGACCGACGAGCAGCGGGCCAGACTCGCCCACGACCCCGACACCGCACTCACCGCCGCAGTCACCCCACCCCCAACGCCGACGCCTGACGAACTACGGCGACAGATCCACGATCCGTCGCTCGACGTCCGCGCCGCAGCGGCCCGCCACCCTGACCTGCCGGAGGAACTCCTGCAGGAACTCCTGCGACGAGCGGGCATACCACTCGGCTGAGCGTTCCGCACACCCCGCGACGCATCACCGAACACCCTTGTCGGCACTGACAACAGCCGCATGCTCGCTCATCGCACAGCTTGCCGGCGAAAGGACAAGGGCTGCCGTCACGGAGCGGCGTCCCGACCGCCGCCGAACACGCGGCGGTCGGGACGGGCGCAATCTCGCGGACCTCAGGCGGTGCCGGCCAGGCCGACGAACAGGCTGGCGCCTACGGCGCCTCGCCGACGACTACGGCGTCACCACGATCTTGCCCGCCGGCGTTCCCTTCTCCAGGTACCGGTGCGCCTCGACGATGTCGTCCAACGCGAACACCCGGTCCACCGCCGGCTGCAGCACGCCAGTGCGGACACCGGCGGCCAGGAACGCGGCGACGCGCAGGGCGGTCACCGGGTCGACCATGTCCGCGAAACTCATGTAGCGATAGATGGTCAGCGACGGATTCGCCGGGAACGACGCTGGCCGCGGGTCCAGCCAGCCCACCGTGGCCAAGGTGCCGCCGAGCTTCGCGGCCAGCGACAGCTCGGCCAGGCCCGGGCCCATGACGGCGTCCAGGATGATGTCGGCGCCCACCCCACCGGTGTGCCGCCGGGTGGCCTCCCCGATGTCCTCCCGGTCGGTGGCGATCACCGCGGCGGCTCCGGCGACCAACAGGCTCTCCACCTTGGCGCTCTGCCGGGTGACCGCGATCGGCACGGCGCCGATCTGGTTGGCGATCTGGATCGCGGCCCGCCCGACACCGCCCGACGCCGCGGTGATCAGGACCTGGTCCCCGGGCCGCATCCCGGCCCTCTCAACCAGCGCGCCGTAGGCGGTGAAGTACGACACCCAGAGCGCCGCCGCACCGACGGGCTCCAGCCCGGCGGGTCGTGGCACCACCCGGTCGGCCAGCAGCGTGGTGTACTCAGCGTACGCGCCCCTGGTCTCGAAGTCGGGTATCGCACCGAGGATGACCGGGTCGCCGACGGCCAGCCCGGTCACCCCGGACCCGAGCGCGTCGATCACACCGGTCCCCTCGACGCCCAACCGCGCGTGCGGCAACTGCACGGGCCGCGGGGACTGCCCGGCCCGGACCATCTGGTCGAGCGGGTTGACGGCGAAGGCCTCGATCCGTACGCGTACCTCGCCGGCTGCGGGCTCGACGACCGGCTCGTCGACGACGCGCAGAACGTCCGGACCGCCGGTCTCGTCGAACACGACTACTCGTGGCATGGATGGCTCCTTGTGCTCCTGATGGGCTTCACCGGGAAACGCTACGGAGCCGATAGGAACCCGCTGGTACCTTTTGACCTTGTGCACAACGCCCCCGGCCAGGTCTTCCTCGCCGACTGCCCCACCCGCCTGGCCGTCGAGATCATCGCCGAGAAGTGGGCGGTGATCGTGCTGTTCGCGCTCAGCCTGCAACCCCGGCGCCCCGGCGACCTGGCCCAACTTATCGGCGGCATCTCCCACAAGGTCCTCACCCAGACCCTGCGCCGCCTGCAGGCATACGGCCTGGTCGAACGCCACGCCTACGCCGAGGCGCCCCCACGCGTCGAGTACAGCCTCACCCAACTCGGGCAGACCCTGGTCGAGCCGATCAAGGTCCTGACCGATTGGGCCCGAGACAACGGCGAAGCCATCGTCGACTTCCAGGAACAGAACGAGCTCTGAACCAACCAGCCCCATCGAAGAGGTAGAGGCGACGCTGCCGGCCGAGCGCCTTGCGCGCCCCCTTGGCGAGACGGGCTCAGTGGCGGATGGATATGCAACGGCTTCGCGCGGGGTCGCAGGTGTGGACGCTCGACGAGTACGACGATGACCTGCAGCTTGGGACGGCCATCATGTGCGTCATCGTCGAGCATGGTCAAGGGCATCCCGCCGCAGACTCTGGAAGGGCGTCATGCTCTACCACCGGCAGCGGCCGTCGACGGTGACGGCATCCGGATTTGCCGCGATCAGGGCGTCGCGGTAGCCCGCAGGTGTACACCTCCGAGAAGTGCACCGCCGACGTGGGCACTCGTCGCCCTCTCGAAGGCAGACAACGGCAGGCGCGACACCTGACGTGCGCGCCTGCCGCATTGTGCACTTTTAGTCTTTCGGTGCGACCCGGATACGGTTCCCGTCAGGGTCGGCTGCGAGGAAGGTCAGGCCGAACCCCGCATCGTGCGGTTCGTGCAGGATCGTGACGCCCTTGGACTGCCACTGATTGAAGATCGTGTTGATCTCGTCGGGTCGTCCACCTTCGATGGCCAGGCAAACCTCACTGGTACGCGGGACGCCAGGCGACAGATCCTCGAACTGGCCGGACCACAGAGCGAGCTCAGCGCCAGGCCCGAGGTCGAAGGTGATGTATCCCGAAGTCTCGAACGAAGGGCTCATGCCGAGGAGATCGCCGTAGAAACGAGCCGCGGCGGGCGCGTCGTTCACGTAGACGATGGACACGACGGATGTGGTCATGGTTGTTCCTTCTCGCTGGTCGTAGGTACGCATCCACCAGCCTGGCCGGAATATGCGCCGCATCATGTCGCAATTTCTTGAGAAACTTGGTGGGTGACCCCGGACCGTTTCTTCGCCCTGATGCTGCTTCTCGAATCGAGGGATGGCGCGACCACACAGGAACTTGCCTCGGCGCTCGGGGTTTCCCTTCGAACCATCACCCGGGACCTGAACTGGCTCCGCGACGCCGGTCTGCCGGTGACCGCGCACCGGGGCCGCCTCGGCGGCGTGGCCATGCTGCCCGGGTCCGGGCTCGACCTCACGCGGCTCACGCCTGGCGAGCGTGATCATCTCTCGCTCATCGGGCTTGATGAGAAGCAGCGCACGGAGCTCGACGCATCGGTCGAGAGCCGGCGCGCGCTCGCCAAGATCGCCGCTACACAATCACGTCGAGTTCATGAGCTCCTGCCGCTCACCGATGTCGTGCACGTGGACAGCCGTCCCTGGCTCCAGTCGCGAGCTTCCGGCACGACTCCGGCTTCGCTGATCGGATCGGTGCGACGAGGTCGCCGGCTACGGATCGTGTACGACAGTCCACGCGAGCCATGCCCACGTGACGTGGTCGTGGATCCCTACGGGCTGCTCGCCAAGGCCGGCATCTGGTATCTCGTTGCCGACTGTGCCCGAGTGCCACGGATGTACCGACTCGAACGGATCACGGCGTGGAAAGAACTCGACCAGCCACGACGGATCCGCCAGAACCAGACCTTGGCCACCGTCGCAGCAGCGCTCATCGACCAATGGGCACACAGCCACGCGATAGAGGTCAGCGCCACCATCGACCAGACCCAGATCGAGCG
>NZ_JBFAPO010000125.1:0-8431 GCF_040676755.1 Dactylosporangium sp. NPDC049525
CGGCGGCCCGGCCCGACACGCCCGGCTGACCTCTGCGTCGGCAAGCGCATCGACACTGTGGTCCGGTTCCTTTCGATCCGGAGACGGACACCGTCAACACGGTCGCCAACGTCGACGCATTCGCGAGCTCCCCGGCGACTCCAGGTGGGCCCTGAACGTGATCACGCCACGGTGACGGTCCCGCCAGATCGCACGCCCGGTCGGCGGCATGTGCGGATGCAGGGGAGGCCCGACAATGGGTCAGTGTTCAAGCAGCGTGTGTTGTCTGTGTGGGGTTCGCTGGCGGTCCTGGCCGTCGGCTGGGTCGTGGCGGGTGTGGCAGTGATCGCACAGCGGCAGGCCGAGGCTCAGCAGCGCCGGGTCGACCAGGCCCCGGCCTGCGAGGCGTCGCAGGTGTTCTCAGGCGTCACCTGCCGTGCGGTAGTCGACGGCACGGTCACCGCGCTCAGCACTCGGCAGGCCGAGGTCGACACCGGCGGCCGGCATCTGACGGTGGCCGTGTCTCTCCACCAGGTTGACGGCTCCGTACCAGGGACCCCGGTGCAGGTGACCGTGTACCGGGGCGCACCGATCCGCCTCGACGGTGACCACGTTCACATCAACGCGGAGGATTCCCCGGCTGACCGGCTCGCCGACGCCCGCGAGTTCGCCCGGGCCGCGATGTTCCTCGGCACATTCCTGGGCGGCGGGAACCTGATCATTGCCTTGGCCGTCCGCTGGTCGAACCGCCGCCGGCCCACGGTTGGCTGATCTGGCGAGTGGCGTCGCGAGTCTGCTCCGGATTTCGAACTGGTCTCAGGAGACCTTGTCGCGGAAGATCCGCATCACCTTCCGATCGCCTACCCCGTGCCACACAGGCCCGATGGCATCACCACGGCCGTCCGGCAGGGAAGCGATAGCCTTGCATGATCCAGCGTCCTCAATTCGGCACGAGTGCGCGCCGACCATGGGGATCGCGGCGGCCGAGGCGCTACGAAGCGTGACGATCTTCGACTGCCGCGGACGCCAGCCGTACCAATCCTAGCGAGCGACCTGCGGCAGATCAGTGCGCGTATAGAAGCTCGCCAGAGCCTTCGGTGAAGCTTCGGCCTGGTTAGCGGGGGAGTCGACACGTGTATCGTCTGCTGCAGGCGTCCTCAGACGAAAAAAGGCCTCATGTCGCGTACGCGGCCGGGTGTTCTTCGGCGGAGTCGTATCCCCAAAGCGGTATGGCACGACGTGCCTCACGTGCCAGGTCTCGACAGGCGCACTCAACACGAGATAAGCCAGATCGAACTTCAAACAGCGAACGACTGGGCGCGGTACGGCCTTTGGCCAGGGGCAGTCGCAGAAGCGTTGACCGCTTGGCGTCGCATCGCAAAGCTTCCTCGCACACGGATCTCGTTGCCGTGCGTCTGCTGCGGCCGTCATCCCCGCGCTCTGCTCCAGGAGGCGTTAGACAGACTGCCCGCGCCGGCAGCGACAGCGGTTGGACGGCAACTGATGCCACTCGACGACGAGTTCCACCGACGAACGGTGCCGGATCCGCATCTCCCGGAAGCGTGGCCGTGGTGGGATCGGCGGTTCATGCCCTAAGTGCACGCACATCGGCAAGGTCGTGCGTACAGCCGCCGGCCAGCCGTGACGGACAGTGACTGCAGTGTCGGTGGACCCGCGATGACAGCGGCATGAGCGGAAACCAAGATCGTGTCTGTGGAGGCGTGGCACGATGTGGAATCCGTGGGCGGTAGGAGTATCAGCCGGCGGGAGGTGGGAGGTGATGGCGCAAGAAGGTGGCGTTAGAGGCGTTATGCGGTCGACGGCGGAGTCTCGATTTCCGCGGGGTGGACGAGTAGCAGGAACGTCCGGGCCACGCTCATCCGCTGTGACCGGGGCCAGTCCAGTCCGGCGAGGGCGGCCGAGGCGGGTTCGTCGATCCGGCCGTTGATCCGGACTTCGCAGTTGTAGTACTCGCCGCCTTGGCCGACGAAGATGCGTACCCCGTTGAGGTATTCGCGGTCCAGCCCCGGCGTGATGACCGATGCGAGAGCTGCCCACGGTGCGGTGTCGACGAACCATTGCTGCTTGTCGCTGGTGCCGTCCACGCTCCAGCCGGTGACTCCGCCGACGATGGCGTGCCAGCCGGGGAAGCTGTCCGGCGTACCTGGAGACAGGTGGGTGGCGAGCCGTCCCCGCTGTTCGACCATCTCCAGCGCGGCCGCCGCCGTAGTGTCGATCCATGCCGCCAACGCCTGGCGGATCGCCTCCTCCGGGTCTTCCGCCAACCCCGTGGAGCAGTCGACCAGCGAGGTGCCGGCCGGCTCGTCGACATTGAGCAGGATCTCCAAGTCGAGGTGCTTGACACTGTCGGTGTGGGGAGCGGCTACCCGTACCCCGATCGTGCTGCCCTGGCAACGCAGCAGCGGGCCGGGCTCAATAGCCCATGTACGCCCGAGAAGGTCAGTCAACATCGGTGACGCCAGTTCGAGAATGCGCCGCGACGGCAGGGGCTCGCTCACGGGTGGCGACAGTACCAACCGTCAGCAGGCCACATCACCCACGGTCCGCGATCCTGGCGCGCCGCAGCACCGGAAAGACCGGGCCGATGCAGCGTACTGGTCGATGTTAGTCGCGGTGCGGAGGCGTCGACGGATGCTCTGCTCACAGAGTGCGCGACTCGCGGCATGTGCGGAAACCTGATCAAGCTCGCACCCGGAACCGGTCAGATGATGCCAGCTGGCCAGGGCTCCCTTTGGGCAGAGCTTTCGGAGCGGATCGCCATGCTGCGCTCGGCCGGTGAAGGCTACGTCGGAGGCATTGCCCAGAAGGCACTTGGCGGCGTCGTCCGGGCGTTCAGGCCGGCTTGGAGGGCGACGCGGCCGGATCGGTCTCGTACGCCTCGACTTCCCAGGACGTGACAGTGCCCGGCCCGCTGATCGCCGCGCGGTACGGGCCGGGATCGCGGGGCTCTGCGTTCGGCGGGAAGTTGCCCTGCCCGAACGTCCAGCGGCCGGTGCACGCAAGCCGGCCGTCGTCGGAGAAGGTGCGTCCGCTCACCCGCACCGACAGGTCGCCGGAGCCCGTGCAGCGCAGTCTGAGCAGGATCCGCAAGCCGCACCGGCGAACCTGATGATGCGCTCGTGGGATGGTCCGGCGGGCATACAAAGGAGAATCCGATGCGCAAGCTCGCCCGCGTCTTTGTCATGGCCACTGTCGTCGTGGTCGGCTCGCCACCGCCACCGCCACCGCCACCGCCACCGCCTCCGCCGCGTCGGCGGCCGATCCGTCGCCGGAGCTGAAGAAGAATGGAAAGGTCACCCCTGATGTGACGCCGCGCTAGGTGCACGGGTCCTCGAGACCGGCTCGGGCGGGTGCAAGCCCGCCGCCGCGAGGCCGAGATCGGCGACGAGGTCCGCTTCGCGACCAAGCCAGCGCTCGGGTTGCGGATACGCGCCCGCGCAATCGACGCTGGCCTGTCCGCGCAATGGGTCACCGCCGACGAGGCATACGGCAAGGACGCCAAGTTCCGACTGTGGCTGCAGCAACGCCACGTCAGCTACGTCCTGGCCGTGCCGAGCAACCAGAGGGCTCAACGCCGGGACACGTGTCCTGGGAAGGCAGGGACAGCGCCAGGACGCGCCTCGGGGCGTGCGACCCTGCCCTCCGGGTCGGACCGGTCGGCAGGCTCAACGGCATGCCCCGACAGCACCGAGCTGCCGTTCACGCCAAGTCCGACGCGTGAACCTAGGAGCTGGCTGGTCCATCGACATCGATTCTCGAAACGGAGCACGACTCATATGTTGTCCATACGACTACGCCACGTCCTCGCTGCTAGCGCGATACTGGCCGGCGCGGTGCTGGCCATCGCCGCGCTGCCCACCCATGACACCCCCAGCGGCAGCAGCCTCGCGGTACGCAACCAGCGCGGCTGCGAGACCGGCGAATGCCCCGGCGGGAACACCAACAGCTTCATTGCCGATACGCTGGTGCTGATGGCCGACGGGTCGACCAGACGCATCGTCGACGTCAGCCCCGGCGACCAGATCTCGGCCACTGATCCGGCCACCGGCGTGACGACCGCCCAGCCAGTCGTAGCGACCATCGTCGGCACCGGCAGCAAGGACCTGGTCGAGATCACTTCCGATGCCGGGTTGCTGACCGCGACCTCGAATCACCGGTTTTGGGTCGCAAACCGCGGTGGCTGGCACACCGCCGCCGAACTGGCCGTCGGCGACCTGCTCGGCGAAGCCGGCGAACTGCGCGTCGCAGGTCTGCGTACTACCACCCGGCCCGCCACCGTCTACAACCTCGACGTCACCGGCCCGCAGACCTTCACCCTCCAGGTCAGCGGACGCCAGGTACTGGTCCACGAGTAGACGGCTCGGACCACGCCGCGGCAGCACGCCCGGCCACGGCTTTCACCGCCCGGCATGCTGCCCAGCGCGTTGACCGTCGCTGAGCAAGGGCGAAAGCACCACCGGCCCTGAAACACACCTTCATGAACACCAACGGGCTGCTGCACTTTGATGCCCACTTCGGCAACATCCTGACCGACGGACGTCGTCTCTACCTGGCCGATCTCGGCCTGGCCACCTCGACCCAGTTCGATCTTGCCCCCGACGGGCGGGACCTCATCACGCAAAACCTCAGCCACGACGCATGCATCACGATGACGGAGCTGGTCAACTGGCTGGTCACCCACGTTGTCGCAGTAGCCGACCTCGCTACTGGCGGACCGGTCGAACGCAACGCCTACATCCGGCGCTGCGCCGCCGGGGCCCGACCGACGGGGGTCCCAGCATCGATCGCCACGCTCATCAGCCCCGCACCCGCCGTGGTTGTCATCAACGAGTTTTACGGGGGTCTGTTCCGAAGCCGGACAACGCCGTACCCCGGCACGAGATCACAGGGCGACCGCGCAGATCCTCGGCTTCGCGTCCGTCCCGCGGCGTCCCGCGCCCGTCGCAACTGGGCCGCAAGCGGGCGACAAGCCGCCCGCAACATGTGGTCCGATCCTGACTGGGCACTGGGGGCCCGCTCCGCGACCGGCCACGCCCGCTCACCTTCCGGCACCCAACCGTGCCGCGATCCCGGAAAGGACATCCCATGCGCAAGGTCCGCCTGCGCGCCGCGCTCGCCGCGGCCCTGACCACCGTCATCACGACTGGCCTGGCCGTGCTCAGCGCACCCGGCCCGGCGCTGGCCATCCCACCCGAATGCGACGTGCCCCAGCAGCCGTCGAGCTGTACCGGCCCCATCCACCACGATCCGGAGGGCGAGTTGCGCGGCGCGACCCGCGTGCCGGGCGGGGTACGGGTGACCGGCTGGGCCACCGACGCCGACGGCGGGCCTGTCGCCGTCGCCCTGCGCATCGGCCAGACCGAGGTCGCGACCCTCACCGCCGACCAGTTCAGTGCGGACCTCGGTGAGGACAGCTTCAACCGGGTCATCCCGGCGGTGGCCGGTACCTCGGTGTGCGCCACCGCCCGCAACATCGGCGCCGGCACGGATGTGGAAATCGGCTGCGTGGACGTGGCCATCGGCTTCGAGCCCTTCGGCAGCCTCGACGAACTGGCGCTGAACGGCGCGACCCTCACCGTCCGGGGTTGGGCGATCGACCCCGACACCGCCGAGCAGATCGCGGTCGACGTCTTCTATGACAGTGAACTCGTCGCGAGCCTGCCGGCCGGGGTGGACCGGCCCGACGTGGCGCAGAGCTATCCTGCGTACGGCGGTGTCCACGGCTATCAGGTCAACGTGGCGGCGAAGGGGGAGGGCTATCACACGGTGTGCGTGCGGGGCCGTCACTTCCAGGGCGTCGGCGGCCCGGAGCAGGACACCCAACTCGGCTGCCGGAGCTACTCGGTGCGGCACAACCCGGAGGGCGTGCTGACGACGGTGGAGCGGATCGGCCGCAACGTATATGTGCGGGGTTACGCCTCTGACCCGGACGACTCATGGACCGGCGTGACCGTGCGCGTCACCGTTGACGGCGTGGTGGTGCGGGAGAGCCGGACGGAGCACAACAAATACTACTTCAGCGCCGACTTCGCCTACATCGGCTCCCCGGGCGAGCACACCGTCTGCGTGTACGCCCTCAACCTGGGTCTGGGCACCGACATCCTCATCGAATGCAGGCCGATCACGGTGCCCTGGGCGGTGGCCGCGCCGACCATGACCATCGGCGAGGTGACCAGCACCAGCGTCGAGGTGACCTGGACCAGCACCGACCCGAACGTGGTTAGCTTCCGGGTCGAGCACACCGCCGACGGCGCGTGGGGCCCGGTGGGGACATACCCGCAGTGGCAGCACAGCCAGCGGTTTGACGGGCTGGGTGTGCACACGCCGCACTGCTACCGCGTGATGGCGGTCGGCTACTTCAGCGAGGCGTCATCGGCAGCGATCTGCGTGACCACGCCCGACGCCAGCTGACGAGCGGTCCCTCAATGATCAAGGCCCTGGTTGCCGTTCGGCAATCAGGGCCTTGGCCACTGGCTTCGGGGTGGACGTTGTCCAGACTTATAGGTCCTAACAAAAGTCGCACGACGTGTCGGTAGGTGATAACGCAGGTCGCGAGACCGAGGAAGGCCTCGTGGATGTCGTCGCGGCGTTCCCAGCGGATGCGGAGTCGCTTCATGCCGTGGTACCAGCGATCGCCCGTTCGACGACCCATCTGAACACGCCGAGGCCTGAGCCGTGTGGCGTGCCCCGACGGGCGATGCGTGGGCGGATGCCCTTGCTTCGGACGGCCTTGCGGTACTTGTCGTGGTCGTAGGCGCGATCAGCGAACAGCTCGTCGGGCCGCTGGCGTGGCCGGCCGCGCCGGCCACGTACGGGCGGGACCTCATCGATCAGGGGAAGCAGCTCGGTGACGTCGTGGCGGTTGCCGCCGGTCAATGAGGCCGCGACTACAAGGTGGCCCGACGAACTCGACAATCCACCATGAGACTCCCGCCAATGACAGCATTCTTGGCGCACCACTTCAGCTGAGCAGCCAAAATCACGTGCGCGTTCATCGGCAGATCCGTGAACGCCGGGTCGTTCTCCGGGCCTGGACACCACATACGGAAAATCACACCGGCCCGGCCGGCGGTGCGCTAGCTCGGCGGCAGATGCGGATGGCGCGGGTTGGACTGGTGCGGCACCATCACCGGGGTGGACGGGACCGAGGGGCAAGGGCGACGAGTCGCCGGCGGGGCAGGGAGCTGACGTGGTCGAGGGAGCTGGCGTACGCAGTGGCGAGGCGTTGGCGGTTCTTGACGGTGAGGTGCGGGGTTTCTTTCCGCCTGGGCGGTTGGTCTTTCCCGTCGCTGCGGCCGAGGTGGTGGCCCTGGACGCCGCGGTCCGGTCGGCGGCCGGTGATGTTCGGGTGGTCGGGCCGGAGCAGATCGACGCCTACCGTCGCTACCAGCAGGACCGCGGGTCGGGCGAGGACCGCCCGGCGTCCGCGCCGCGCAATCCCCTCGGTGTCGATGCGCTGCGTGGCTACGTCGCCCGACGCTTTACGGCCTTCGAGCGGACCCTGCTGGCCACCCGGGTACCGGTCGATCACGCGACCCTGACCGCCACGGCCGACGCGCTGGGGTTGCCGCTGGCGGAGCTGGTGCGGCGGCTGGACCCCGGGGCGAGTGCCGATGGGTGCGAGGTGGCCGTCGTGGTGCGGTCCACGCTGGCGTTGGCCGTCGCGCGGCTGAGCCAGCTGCGTGACCTGGGCGCGCCCGAGGTAGTCGTTGACGCGGAGTGGCAGCGGGCACTGCGGGTCGCCGCGGCTGGCTGGCGGCCGGCGATCGACGTCAACGCCTTGCTGCCCGACGTGACCGAGGTCGCCGCGCAGGTGGACCTCGATGCCTGGGACTCGCGGCCGGTGGTGGTCGGTGCGGACATCACCGACCTGGTGCTTCTCGCCGCGCTGTGCTGTATCGGCGCCGACACCAGGTCCCTGGTCGATGTCGATACCTCCGCGTTCAGTTGGCGCGACATCGTCAACGACGAGCCTGACGAGCCCAGCTACGGCCCCATCGCGGAGGATTCAGTCGTGGTGCGGCCCTGCCTGTCCTGGTGCGACGCGGGAGTAGAGCACATGGCGTACGCGCTCGTACCGCCCGCCGCCGCGCCGACGGTGAACGTAGCCACCGGTGCGCTCCTCGCGGTGACGTTTTCCGCAGGCGCCGAGGACCCGTGAGGCGCGGGGCTGCTGTCGGAAGCGTCATTGGAATACGCGCTGCTCGTGAGGCTTCCTGCAGGTCGGTACCGGGTGCGCACCGACGAAACCGTGGAGCGTGCGTAGGTCGCGCTGAACAGGCGGTGATCGAGCGAAGCTCCCTGTGAGGCGGCGCTTCGGACGGGAACAACGCACTGACATCGGCTACTTATCTAATTGGCGGTACGACCGCAGCCCGGCCAGGCTTGGTCGAGGTGATCGGCGGGGTAGCTCTCACATTCGGCTGCCCAC
>NZ_JBFAPO010000126.1:0-8232 GCF_040676755.1 Dactylosporangium sp. NPDC049525
CCGTTCTGGCTGGCCGAGCCCATGTCGGACCAGTTGGTGAACAGGCCGAAGTTCATCGACCCCCACGTCGAGCCGGTGTCGTGCGTCGTGGCGTACACCAGGTGCCGGCCGTTGTAGACGACGTTGGTGAAGTCCTTCAGCGAGACCCACCCGGACTTCGGGTTCGCCAGGGAACCGGTCGACGACCACCGGTAGGACGACGGCAGCGTGCAGCCGCCACCCGTGCTGGGGCTGGCGCTGGCACTGCGGCTCGGGCTGGCGCTGGCCGAGCCGGGAGAGCTCGGCGAACCGCCGACCGGACCGTTGCACGTGGTGCCGTTGAGCGCGAAGCCGGTGGGGACCGGGTTCGAGCCGCTCCAGGAGCCGTTGAACCCGAAGGTGGCGGTGCCGTTGGTGGGGATGCCGCCGTTGTAGCTGGCGTTGGTGACCGTGACCTGTGCGCCGGACTGGGTGACCGAGCCGCTCCAGAGCTGGGTGACGGTCTGCCCGGCGCCGAACGACCAGGTGAGGCTCCAGCCGTTGACGGCGTCGCCGTAGTTGGTGATGGTGACGTTGGCGCTGAAGCCGCCCGGCCAGGAACTGGGGACGGTGTATTCGACGCGGCAGCCGGCGGCCGCCTGGGCAGTGTTCGCGGTCAGCACCGCGGCGGCCCCGGCCACGGTGAGGCCGGCCGTGCAGGCGACCACCACCCAGGACCGGGAGCGAGGGAACTTCATCAGATCCTCCGTGGGAGCGGGACGTGGTCGGGAGGCGCGTCGGCCACCCGTTGTTGATCGGCCGGGAGAGACAGACGTGGGCGAATGTTATCGATAACATTCTTGGCGTCAAGCGATGCCGAAAAGCTCGAAACTTTCGGGGCCGAGCGCTGAGCACTGACTTGAAACTTTCGGCGGATCGTGCGGCATGTGATCGATAACAAGCGAGTGTCGTGAAAAGCGTTATGGGACGTGCCGTTCCGAAGTCGCACGCGATGGCTCGAAACGCTCACGTGTCGATTCTGAAAGAGTTTCGGAACATGTTGTCCTCCCTTGGTCTCCGTGGCAGCATCGGCGCTCACGAATCCCTCAAACATCATCGTCCGGCCGGTGCGCCGAAACGCACAACGCGACGTGTTCGTGGAAGGAGCTGCGCAATGTCAAGGCACAAAGGCTCGATTGCCGCGGTGGTTACGACGGTGCTCGTCGTGTTCGCGGCCGGCTGGGGGGTCAGCGGCCACGACCGGACCGCGGAGGCGGCCACCAGCGGCACACTCGCGACGACCGCCGGATGTGGCAAGGCGCCGACGCTCACCAGCGGCACCCGCTCCATACAGAGCGGTGGTCAGAACCGCACGTACATCCTGAGAATCCCCGACAACTACAGCAGCAGCCACCCCTACCGGTTGATCTTCGGCCTGCACTGGTTGAACGGCTCCGCCGCCGCGGTTTCCTCGGCCGGTTACTACGGGCTTCAACCGTTGTCGAACAACAGCACCATTTTCGTGGCGCCCCAGGGGATCGACAACGGCTGGGCCAACACCGGCGGCCGCGACCTGACCCTCGTCGACGATCTGACCCGGCTCATCGAAAACGACCTCTGCGTCGACACCGCACAGCTGTTCGCCATGGGCTGGAGCTACGGCGGCGCGATGAGCTACGCGATCGCCTGTGCCCGGCCGACCGTCTTCCGAGCGGTCGCGGTGCTGTCCGGCGCGAACCTGAGCGGCTGCAACGGCGGCACGCAGCCCGTCGCCTACCTGGGCATTCACGGCACCCACGACAGCGTCCTGAACATCTCCAACGGGCGGTCGCTGCGGGACACGTTCGTCAGGAACAACGGCTGCACCGCTCAGAACCCGGCCGAGCCGGCGCAGAACAGCCTGACGCACATCACCACGAACTACTCCGGGTGCCGGGCCGGATACCCCGTCCGCTGGGCCGCGTTCGACGGGGACCACACGCCCAGTCCGGTGGACGGCTCGTCCAGCCCCAACGACGCCAGGACCTGGACGTCCGGGGAGGCTTGGCGGTTCTTCACCCAGTTCGAGACCACCACGCCGCCGAGCTCGACGCCGCCGAGCTCGCCCCCGCCGAGCTCGACCTCACCGAGCCCCAGGCCGTCCACGTCCGGACAGCCGGGCGCGTGCGCTGCCAGCTACCGGACGGTCAACAGCTGGCCCGGCGGCCTTCAGGGCGAGGTCACCGTCGTCAACAGTGCCTCGGCCACGCTCACCGGCTGGACCGTGCAGATGACCATGGCCAGCGGCCAGGCGATCAGCAGCCTCTGGAACGGTGTGAACGCCGGCACCACCGGTCGTGTCGCCGTCAAGAACGCCTCCTACAACGGCACCCTCGGGGGCGGCGCCTCGACGACGTTCGGGTTCACCGCCACCGGAAACGGCGCCACCTCGCCCAGCGACCTGACCTGCACCAGCCCTTGACCTGACCACTCCCTCCGGCTGGTCGGCGTAGCGCTCCGTCGCGCTACGCCGACACGGCCGTGTCACGCGCTACGGAGCAGGATGGTTTCTGGGGTTGAACAGCTGGTCGGCTGCCTCGGGGGTCATCGGGTGGGCGAGGTAGTTGCCGCGGGCGGTGTCGCAGCCGAGGTCGCTGAGGGCTTCGAGTTGGCCGCGGCTGTCGATGGTGGTGGCGGTGACGGTGCGGGCGAGGTCGTGGAACATCTCGATGAGCCAGGCGAGGGTGTTGGCACCGGACGCGTACGTCGGCAGGGTGACGTCGAGGCCGCGGATGAGGCGTGGGTCGAGGATGACGGTGCTGACCGGAGACTCGGCGAGGTGGGCGGGGCCGCCGGTGTTGTTGACGGCGATGTGGACGCCGGTGCGGGCCAGTCCGTCGAGGGTGAAGGCGATGTCGTCGCCGGGGTCGTGCAGGGCGTCCTGCGCGACGGCGAGCTGGAGCCGGTTCGGCGGGAGGTCGGTGTTGTCGAGCGCCGCGATGACGGTGGTGAGGATGCCCTGGTCGCGGAGTTCGGTGATGGTGCAGTCGATGCTGAGCATCGGTGGTTCCGGGGTGGATTGCCAGGTCGCGGCGCGGGCGCAGGCCAGGTGCAGGAGGTGGGCGCTCAGCGGTACCAGGATCCCGATGCGTTCGGCGAGGTCGAGGAACTCGGTTGCGGGGACCTCGCCGGCGATGGGGTGGGTCCAGCGGGGTAATGCGTGCATGCCGACGATCGTGTTGTCGCGCAGGCGGATGATCGGTTGGTAGGCGAGGGTGAGTTCGCCGCGGCGCAGGGCGCCCGGCAGCGCGTGGGTGAGGTGGTGCCGGCGGATGTCGAGCGCTTCCCGGGCCGGCTCGAACAGGGTCCAGGATGTGCTCGGGTTGTCGTGCCGCACCCAGGTCAGGGCCATCGCCGCCGCGCGGAGCAACTCGCCAGTGCTGCTCATGCGGGTGGGGCGTTCCACGATGCCCGCTCTCGCGGTGATGGACAGGTCGTGGCCGTCGGTCCGCCACGGGTGCCGCAGCAGCCGCAGCGCCGAGTCGGCGGCCTTGACGGCGTCGTCCGGTCCTGTGGTGTCCTCGACGACGAGGGTGAAGGTGTCGCCGCCGAGGTGGGCGAGGTAGTACTCGCGTTCGATGGCCAGGCCACGCAGCCGTTGGGCGGCGTCCTGCAGGAGCCGGTCCGCGGTCGCGGTGCCGAAGGTGTCGTTGATCGCGCCGAAGCGTTGAATGTTGAGCAGGCACACCCCGATCCGCGTGGATGGCTTCTCGGCGATGACGACGTCGAGGTAGGCGGTGAGCGCTGCCCGGTTCGCGAGGCCGGTCAACGGGTCGTGCAGCAGCGCGTGACGGACCTGCTGCTGCAGCTGCTGCTGGTGCGTTCGCCAGGCTTCACGCTCGTCCCGGCTGATGTCCTCGGCCGCCCTGCGGACCCGGTCCCGCAGCTCGGTGGTGAACCCGAGCGCCAGCTGCTCGACCAGCGCATCGAGCCGCTCGGCCGCGACCGGGTCGTCGATCCGGAGGTCGGTCAGGGCCCGCTGGCGCAGGACCCGCATGCTGGTCGCCAGGATCTGCGGGTCCGACATGGCGTTGCGGACGAGCTCGGTGCCGATCCCGAAGCCGGCTTCGGGATCGTCCACGAGGGCGGTCAGGGCGTGGTGCAGTTGCCGGGTGAGGGTGTGCAGCACCTGGGCCCGGCGGGCCCGCCCGCCGGGCACGAAGTTCGTCCGGTCCAGGCTGCGTCCCCAGGCCGCCGCCAGCGCGGCGATCCCATGCTCGACGTCCGGCGGGAACGGCTCCGGCGCGGAGCGTTGCGACAGCTCGGGCGGAGTCTCGGACGGGGGGCCTGTCACGACTCGGGACACTCGTCGCACGCGGGTGACCTTGGTCGCCGCCGCCCAGGTGGGACGTAGCGTGGCACGGATCGCCGACACCCGGCATCGACCGGTGCCGTCATCGACTGCCGCACGCGCGTCCTCCGTTCCGCTACGGGCCGGAGTCGGCAAGGTCCTCCGCCAGGGCCAGTGTCAACGCAACGAACCCCTGAGGACCACCTAAGTCCCCCGGCCGGGTGAACGGAAGAGTAGTCTCCCGCCGCCGCTTCGTCCGAAGCGGGACAGGGCCCGAGGGCTGTCAGCCCGTTGCGGACCTGCTGGCGACGCCGCCGATCGCTGAGCGCTGCGGGGGATCGCCGGCGTCCTCGGGGTCCGGGTGCCAGGCACTGATCGGCACCAGGCCGGGATCCAGCAGCTGCCAACCGGCGAGCAGCTCGGCCACCCGGGCGGGGGAGCGCACGTGCAGTGCCGTCGGCGTGCGCTGATACAGCTGCCGCACGCTCTCCTGCCCCGCGGCGTCGACGGCGGGCACCGCATGGGATACCGCAACGTAGCTGCCTGGCACGGTGGCGGCGGCGAACTGCCGCACGATGCCGGCCGGGTCGTCCGCGTCGTCGATGAAATGCAGCACCGCCACCATCAACACACCGACCGGTTCGGACAGGTCGAGCATCCCGGCCACGTCCGGATGGCCGAGGATGTCCTGCGGTCGGCGCAGATCCCCTTGTACGGCGGTCGCGTACCGGTTTCCGGCCAGGATCCGCCGGCTGTGCGCGACGGCAACCGGATCGATGTCGACATACACCACGCGCGCGTCCGCGGCCGCGTCCTGCGCCACCTCGTGCACGTTGCCCAGCGTCGGGATACCCGAGCCGATGTCCAGGAACTGCCGCACGCCGCGGCCGGCCAGCCACTGCACGGCCCGGCCCAGGAACGCGCGGTTGTCATGCGCCAGTTGGGTGATGCCCGGCCACGTGCGTTCCGCCTCCTCGGCGAAGCGCCGGTCGACGTCGAAGTTGTGGAACCCGCCGAGCGCGTGGTCGTAGATCCGCGCCGCGTTCGGTGTGGTGATGTCAACCCCGTCAGGCACCCAGTCCGGCAGCATTGCCGACCCCTCTCCGCCTACCACCGGACCACCGGCCCGGCTCGCCCACCAACTCCTCGCCCCGTCGGACACCGCCGCCAGAACGCCGTCAGGTGTGGCCGGGCAGTCTGGCGGCCCGGACGAGCACCTGGACCGCGCCGACCTCGGTGCCGTTCGCGCGAAGCCGGACACCGCGGACCGGGAGCCAGATGTCACCGTCCAGCTCCACCTCGCCGGAGCGGTCGATCTGCTCGACGCGCAGCCACAGCGTCCCGGTGCCGTAGCGGTAGTCGGCCTCAGCCAGCTGCAGGTTCGCGTTCCCATCAGCGCTGGTCACCGGCGACCGCCGGACGTGATCGTCACCCGCCGGCCGGGCCGGCTGCCGGCCCACGGCGACACTTCCGGCGACACGGAACTGCGAGCACGACGCAATGTGCACATGCATTCACGTTAGGCGGTTTCGCTAAATCGTTCCACCACCGGTCCGGTTCGAACGCGACGCCGTACCGGATGCGTCGACGCCGTCGACAAGTTCCGACGGCCGGCCTCCGGACGAACAACCCTCGTCCACATGCCGCCACGATCGCCGCACTCGGCCGATGGCGCCAACCGCTACCGATCTTGTACCGGGTCACGACAGCGCGACACCCAGGGTGCCGGCGGACTTCAGCCGGTGCCCTGGGTGTCGGATGGTGCAGATCAGCCGAGGTAGCGCTGCCACGGGCCGGTGATGGCCAGCGTGATGCCGGGGACCTGGATGTTGACGAACAGGACCTTGCCGTCGGGGGAGAACGTCGGGCCGGTGAACTCCGAGTAGGTCGGAGAACCGTTGGACGTGCCGTTGCTGAGCATGTTGCGGGCGATCGCGTAGGTCGGGCCGCCCGGGACGGAGCTGAGCACGTGCGAGGCGCGGACGCCGTCCTCGGCGAGGACGAGGGTGCCCCACGGGGTGACGGTGACGTTGTCGGGGCCGTCGAAGGTCAGGTCGGCGTACTTCGGCGGCGGGCCTTCGCCCTCGGCGGCGGCGTTGTGCGGGAAGTACGAGACCAGCGTGATGGTCTGGTCGGAGTAGTCGTAGAACCAGACCATGCCGTCGTGCTTGGTCGCGTCGGCGGGCAGGTCGCTGGCGCCGAAGGCGAAGCTGTTGACGATGTAGCAGCCCTTCTTGGTGCTCCACACGCCTTCGAACTTCTTGCCGCGGGTGACGTCGGCGTCGGCGAACTGGGTGCGGACCGGCTTGGTGACGGCGTCGCGGTCGGGGACCTCGATCCAGGTCACCTTGAACGGCCGGCCGAGCTGCGCGGAGGTCAGGTACGCGACGTCGGGCAGGATGCTGCCGTCGTCGAGACGGATCTGCATCGCCTCGAGCTTGCCGGCGGTGTCGCTGAGCGTGTTGGCGATGCCCAGGCCGAGCCGGCGGCCGTCGGTGGAGCTCCACCGGTAGAACAGGCCGTTGGGGCTGCTGGCGTCCTCGGACAGGTACACGTGCTTGAGGTCCGGCTCGATCGCGAGGGCCTCGTGGTCGTAGCGGCCGAAGGCCTTGATCGGCTTCGGGATCTGCTTGCCGGACTCGGCCTGCAGGACCTCGAAGACGTAGCCGTGGTTCTTCTGGTAGGTGCCGGTCTGGCCGCCCGCGGTCCAGGTGGCGCCCGCGTTGATGGTGGTCTCCTCGCAGGTGAGCCAGGTGCCCCACGGGGTGACGCCACCGGCGCAGTTGCGCACGGTGCCGGAGATGCCGACCCACTCGCCGGTGCGCCGGCCGTTGCCGTCGGTCGTGATGACGGTGCAGCCACCGGAGTTGACCGCGCCCGGGTCGTAGACGGTGCCGGCGATGTGCGGCACGCCGAAGGCGGACAGGTGCGGGGTCAGCTCGTGGTTCTGGATGACCGTCAGCTTGTTGCGGCCGTCCGCCACCACGCCGGTGCCGTCGTGGTAGCCGGGCGTCTTGCCCTGGCCGCCCGACATCTCCGTGCTGCCCTCACGGGTGACGATCGTGTACGAGAAGCCCTCGGGCAGGGCAAGGATGCCGTTCGGGTCGTCCTTCAACGGCGGGAAGGGCCGGCCACCGGACGACGAGCCGCCGCCGGGCCAGTGCGCCTCGTGCGCGGCGGCGGGCTCGGCGAGGGTCGGCAGGGCCCCGGCGACGGTCAGGCCGACGCCCGCCGCGGCACCACCACTGAGAATCTGACGGCGAGAAACTGTCACGCTGGCACTCTCCAAAGAAGGGGCTGCTTGTTTTCCTTGAGCAGCCTCGGAGACCGTGGTGAAGCGGAGCGGAACGTGTGGTGAACGGAACGCGTCGCCCGGGACCACGGTCGTCGAAGGTCGTGGCTAGGCCGGTGTCGAACCGTCGACCGTCCGCACCTGCAGCCACGTCGTCGCGGCCCGTAGCCGCTGCACGAGGTCCAGGCCGGTGCGCTGGTTGGGGGCGGGCAGCACGAAGACGAACTCCGCGCCGTCGCCGCGCCCGCCGGGCCACGCGACCGTCACCGGCGTCCGGGTGAACGTCAGGCCGGCGGCCAGCAACGCCTGCTCGACCGTGTCGATGCCCTCACCGACGGTCGTCAGGTGGTACGCCACGACTCCCCGATACGCCTGCATGCGTCAGTCCCACCAGAAGTGCCAGGCGGGCGAGTCGACGAGACCCGCGGCGTAGGCGTCGAGCGGCTGTCCGTTCACGTTGTGGGGGCAGAACGCGACGTGCTCCGCCGCGACCCGTAGCGCCTCGCCGGCGGTGGCCGGCGGGGCGGCGACGCTGAGGAACAGCTCGGCGAAGCCGAGATGCACGCCCGCGTTGGCGACGACGTATGCGGTGCCGACGTTGGGCGCGCTGTATCCGCCGCCGACCCGCAGGAAGCCGTCGTAGATGATGTTC
>NZ_JBFAPO010000127.1:0-7677 GCF_040676755.1 Dactylosporangium sp. NPDC049525
GGATCTTCTTCCCTAGACAAGAGGAATGATCGATCAAGGGCTGCACCCATGATCAGCCGGGGTCGATGCAAGCCAGCCCGAGGTTAAAGATCAAGTTAGATCCTGGCGCCCTTGGCGAGGTTGCAGCGGCGGCACAGCAGCTGCAGGTTGCCGACGCTGGTCGCGCCGCCCCGGCTCCACGGGATGACGTGGTCGAACTCCAGGTACTCGGTGGCCTGGCACTCCACGCACGCCCCGCCGTCACGGCGCCACACCTCGGCCCGGATCGCCGGCGGGACCGAGCGGGAGTCGCGCTGGCCCGGCGCCGCCACGATCCGCTTGGCGATCTTGAGGACGCCGGTGAGCACCGCGGCCACGTACTCGGGGTCGCCCACCTCATAGCTGCCGCCGCCCCGGGCGGTCGTGGCCGCGACCACGACGGTGCCGTATTCGGGGCGCGCCTCGAGGACCTTGGCCCAGGCGAGGTCCGAGCCGGCGGTGTCGCCGACGAACCGCAGCTTGGCGTTCGTGGCGATCAGCCGGCCGCTGCTGCGGCGCGGCCCCTTGGCCAGGTTCCGGACGTGCACCGCCGGCACCTCCAGGTGCAGGATCTCGTCCGCGTCCAGGTGCAGGGTGCTCTGCCCGATCCGCGGCACCGCGCCGTTGGTGATCAGGCCGAGCTCCAGGCCCCGCTGCAGGCGGCGGCGCATCCCGCTGATCGCGGGGTCGATGACGCCGAGCCGGCGGACCGCCTCGTCGAACCCGTCCAGCTCGTGCTGCTCGATGATCCCGTCGGCGAAGGCGAACGTCAGCACCCGGTGCAGGTGGTGCACGGCGGCCGGGCGCAGCGCCTCCCGGCCGGCCTCCTCCCGGACGCGGTAGTAGCGCAGCTCCGACCACAGCTCGTCCCAGGCCGGACCGGTCGGCCCGGACGCGGCGAGGACCCTGGCGGCCTTGGTACGCCACCCGGCGAGCACGCCGTTGACCTCCGGCTCGCACCTGCGGCAGGTCGACGGCACACCGGCGTAGCTGCGGAGCTTCGGCCCGCCGCACCGCCCGCACACCGCCGGCGTGTCATGGACCAGCGGCACCGTCTGCGCGCTCCACTCGGTGCCGTTCCACCAGCGCAGGACGCCGGGGCGGTCCGGGGTCACGTACCAGTCGGGCCGCGGCCGCGACACCGGCTCGGGCCGTGGCTCCGGGGCGGCGGCGGGCGGCTCGTCGACGGTGACGCCGTAGTGCGTGGCCAGGCCGGCCAGCCCGGAGTCCCAGCCCTGCCCGATGGCCCGGAACTTCCAGCGGCCCTGCCGCCGGTAGAACTCGCCGAACACCATCGCGGCGACCGGCTCGACGTCGAGCACCGGGAACGTCGCGAGGACCCGCCCCTGCCGGCCCGTCACCGTGACCGCGAGCCCCGGCACGGTGTCGAAGGTGCCGGCGTCCATCGAGCCGGCGATGACGACGCTGTCGACGCCCGCCGGTACCCGCGCGAGGTCGACGGCCAAGGTCGCCGCGGCCGGCCCGTCGGTGCTCAGCGAGACCGCGCCGGAGGCGTCCCGGGGCTGGTTGTAGAACACGAAGTCCGCGTCGCCGCGCACCTTGCCGCCGGCATCGACCAGCAACGCGCACGGGTCCACGGTCGCGCCCGCCCGCCAGGCGATCAGCGCCTTGACGGCCGTCTCGTCGATCGTGGTGTTCGCACCGCGGGCGAGTGCTGCGGTCGTCATGCGGGGGCCACCTCCGGGCGTGAGCGTATCGACACGGTATCTCGCAGTCGATCATCGCGTCACGAACCCGATCGTCCACTATGGATCAGTCCGGCACCGCCAGCTCCCCGAGCTCCGACCAGTCGTCCTGGTCGACGGTGGCGTTGACGATCCGCGGCGTCCGGGCGAGGTACTGCGGCAACGTCAGCTGCGCCTGCTTGAAGTGCGCCGACTGCACGTGCGCCCCACCGGCGTCGCCGTCGCGGAACGCCTCGACCAGCACGTATTCGCATTCGTCCTCGAGGCTGCGGGACCAGTCGAACCACAGGCAGCCGGGCTCCGCCCGGGTCGCCCGGGTGAAGTCGGCCGACAGCTCCGGCCACCGCTCCGCGTATTCGGGCCGGACCTGGAACTTGGCCGTGATGAAGATCATTTCGCGCCCTTTCGTGTCGCCGTGTCTGCGCCCGTCACAGTACCCACGGACGGGCGCAGACACGGCGGCCTTCGCGCGATGTCAGAGCTTGCCGGCGCCCGCCCCGGCGGTGACGGACGCCTTGACGGTGCCGACGCTCTGGGCGGTGTACGCATAGGGCAGCGCGGCCACCGTGCCGTTGGTCTCGCACGGCCCGGAGTTGGTGAGCGCGTTGTCGCGCGCGACCAGGCGGCCCGGGTCCGAGTCCGCGTAGCCGCTCGCCGACCAGCAGGCCTGCTGCACGTTCTCGAAGACGTTGGCCTCGACCAGCACGCCGGCGTTCATGGTGGAGGCGACGGCGTAGGAGTCGGCGTTGTGGTTGATGTTCGAGTAGTAGTTGTTGTAGACGTGGACGGTCTCGCCGAAGCGGACCCGCGGGCTGCGTTCGAAGGTCTGGTCGAACCAGTTGTGGTGATACGTGACCCGCAGGTGACCGACGTCCTCGCCGGCGTTGCCGTCGGAGTGCCCGACGAGCGAGGTCTTCCAGTGCGCCCGCACGACGTTCCACGACACGGTGATGTAGTCACCCGCGTGGGTGATGTCGATCATGCCGTCGTAGACGTCGGGGTTGTCCTCGATGGTGCTGGACATGGTGTTGTGGTCGATCCAGATGTGGGTCGCGTTCTCGATCTGGATCGCGTCGGTGCCGAGCACGCCGTGGATGTTCAGGTTCTGGATGATGACGTTGGCCGGCTGCAGGTCCTCGATGTTGAGGGTGGTGCCGGAGACCCCGGAGCCGGCGCCGACGCCGCGGATCGTCTTGTTCGCCGAGATCTCCACCGTGCCCGAGCCGCTGAGCATGCCGTTGACCAGGATGGTCCTGGCCCCTGCCGCCTGCGCCTGGGTCCGGAAGTCCGCCCAGGTGGTCACGGTGACCGTCGGGCCGCCCGCGCCGCCGGTCGTGCCGCCGGCCTGCGCGGCCCAGCCGATGGCGGTGCCGGGCTGCGGCGGGCTGGTGCTGGTCGAGGGTGACGTCGACGGCGACCGCGACGGCGAGACCGACGCCGAGGGCGACGGCTGGCCCGGCCCGGCCGCGTCGGTCACCACGACGTCGTCGAAGGCGCCCGCGGTGTACCCGGCGACC
Source organism: Dactylosporangium sp. NPDC049525 (assembly GCF_040676755.1). NCBI lineage: Bacteria > Bacillati > Actinomycetota > Actinomycetes > Micromonosporales > Micromonosporaceae > Dactylosporangium > Dactylosporangium sp. NPDC049525. The sequence continues at coordinate 3,242 of NZ_JBFAPO010000127.1, forward strand.
AGCCCGGCCCGCCCGGTGGCGTAGGACGAGTCCGAAGTGGACACCAGCGGCACGCCGTTGACGGCGCCGGTCAGGGCGCTGCCGTTCGCGCTCAACGACAGCGTGTACGTCGTGCCGGTCGCCGCGGTGAACGGCGCCGACGCGAGGGTGGTCGTGGCGCCCTTGCGCAGCTGCACCGACGTCGAGGTGAGCACCAGGGCGTAGAAGTTGGACGTGCTCTGCGCGCGGGCCGCGACGCCGATCCCGCGCGAGCCGGAGCTGCCGAACGTGGTGGGCCTGACCTTCGCCGACACCGTCATCGTGGACCAGGACGCGGTGCTCGCGAGGGCCTTGGCGCCGGCGCTCGCGCCGGACTGCGTGTACGCGCCGGAGGTGACCGCCCAGGTGCCGCCCGAGGCGGTCCAGCCGTTGGCGTTGCCGTCGTTGAAGTCGTCGGAGAACAGCGTGGCGGCGTTGGCGGTCGCCCCGAGGGCCACGCTGAGCGCGGCGGCCACCGCGGCGACGGCGGCCACGGCGAGGAGACGCCCGCGGCGGCGGGCGGGGTGCGCTTCCTGCATTGGTACCTCCCCTGCATAGGAATGCGCTTTCCTCATCACGTTGGGCCGGACAACGACGCAAGTCAATGCCATGGATGTGCAGCTTTGTTGCAGGAATCGGCCGTCTTGTAGGCTGCCTGGGTGCCGGAGTCATTGCCGCCGTGCGAGCCGGGCGGGCCCGACCCCGCCGCCGTGGCCGCCTCGATCCACGGCTGGGTCACGTCGCCGGCCATGCGCGAGCTCGTCGGCCACTTCGGCGGCGACCTGCCGGTCGGCCCGACCGGAGTGACCCTGGAGCACGTCGCGGAGTTCTCCGCGGTCTGGGACTTCCGCGCCGGGGTCAAGGAGCGGTTCGACACCGCCCGCGTCGGCTACGGCCCGGTCCTCGACGACCAGCTCCGCGCCCTGATCCACGCCCTGGGCCTCGGCGGCACCGCACCGGCGCACGACCGCTACGACCATGTCGTGATCCTCGGCGGCGGCATCCGGGTCACCCTCGGCCGGGTCGACTACACCGCCCGGCTCCTGCGCGGCGGCCTGCGCGCCGGCACCGTCGCCGGGCTGGGAAGCCTGCGGCACCGCGACGACCGGGAGCACCGCGAGGGCATCCGCCTCGGCCTCGGACCCCTGGACACCGAGGCCGACATGATGCGGGCGGCGCTGCAACGGTTCCTCGACCTGCCCGAACCCGTGAAGACCCGCACCGGGGACGGCTGGTGGCACCAGATCTGGGCGGCGCAGCCCGCCGTCCACGTGCTCGCCGCGGCATCGACCCGGCTGCCGCTGCGGGCCAGCACCGCCTGCACCCTGCTGGGCTGGGCGGAGCACATCCACACACCCACCCCGGCCGACCGGGTCCTACTGGTGACCAACGACCCGTACGTGCGGCATCAGCACTGCGACGCCGTCCGGCTCCTGGGCCGCACCTACGGCTGCGGCATCGAGACGATCGGCTTCGACGACCTCGCGATGACCGAGTGGGGCCGACCCCTGGCCACCACCGAACTCCTCCAGGAAGTCCGTTCCTCGATCCACGCGATGCGCAACCTGTTTCAGGCCTGCCAGAAATAAGTCGCGTACTAAGGCACCGTTAAGCCTTGCCCTTGCGCACCCTCGTCGATGGCCGCTATACATCTAGGACACTTTACTGTTAACTTTATTAACGGTTGGCGGAGGGTTCTATGCGACGACGCGCCCTGCACCTCTTGTCCGCCGCGACGGCCGCCCTGGTGGCCGGTTCCGCGGCATTCTTCGTGACCACCGCCAGCGCGGAGGTCGACCAGGCAGCCTGCCGCCCGGACGGGCTCTACCCGACGCCGGGGGTCACGGTCCCCTACTGCAACGTCTACGACACCAACGGCCGCGAGAACCTCGGCGCCGACCACGGCCGCCGGATCATCGGCTACTTCACCAGCTGGCGCACCGGCAAGAACGGCGCGCCCGCATACCTGGCCAGCCAGATCCCGTGGGACAAGGTCACCCACGTCAACTACGCGTTCGCACACGTCGACGGCACCAACAAGATCTCCGTCGGCACGCCCAGCGCGGCGAACAACCCGGCGACGAACATGACCTGGCCCGGCACCGCTGGCGCGGAGATGGACCCGGCGTACTCGTACACCGGACACTTCAACCTGCTCAACAAGTTCAAGAAGCAGCACCCGGGCGTCAAGACGCTGATCAGCGTCGGCGGCTGGGCCGAGACCGGCGGCTACTTCGCCGACAACGGCGACCGGATCGACTCCGGCGGCTTCTACCGGATGACCACCAACAGCGACAACAGCATCAACGTCGCCGGCATCAACACCTTCGCCGACTCGGTCGTCACGTTCCTGCGCACCTACGGCTTCGACGGCGTCGACATCGACTACGAGTACCCGACCTCCAACGCGAAGGCCGGCAACCCGCTCGACTTCGCCCAGGCGGACGCGAAGCGGGCCGGGCTCAACGCCTCCTACCACCTGCTGATGAAGACGCTGCGGGAGAAGCTCGACACCGCCGCCGCGGCGGACGGCAAGTACTACATGGTGACCGTGGCCGCGCCCGCGTCCGGCTGGCTGCTGCGCGGCCTGGAGTCCTACCAGGCGCTGCAGTACCTCGACTACGTCAACATCATGTCGTATGACCTGCACGGCTCCTGGAACAACTTCGTCGGGCCGAACGCGGCGCTCTACGACAACGGCGACGACGCGGAGCTGTCCACCGGCGGCGTCTACGGGGCCTACCAGAACATCGGTTACCTCAACACCGACTGGGCGTACCACTACTTCCGCGGGGCGATGCAGTCCGGCCGGATCAACCTCGGCGTGCCGTACTACACCCGGGGCTGGCGCGGCGTCACCGGCGGCACCAACGGCCTTTGGGGACGCGCGGCGCTGCCGGACCAGACGAAGTGCCCGGCCGGCACCGGCGGCGCGATCGGCTCGACGACACCGTGCGGCAACGGCGCGGTCGGCATCGACAACCTGTGGCACGACGTCGAGCTCAACGCGGAGGTCCCGGCCGGCGCCAACCCGATGTGGCACGCCAAGAACCTGCAGGACGGCCGCGCCGGGGATTATCTGGAGGCGTACGGGCTGACCCCGGCGACCGACCCGGAGGACCGCATCAGCGGCACCTATGCCCGCAACTACTCCAGCGCCCTCGTCGCGCCGTGGCTGTGGAACGCGCAGAAGCAGGTGTTCCTGTCCACTGAGGACGACCAGTCGCTCGGGGTCAAGGCCGACTATGTGGTGAACAAGGGCATCGGCGGCATCATGATCTGGGAGCTCGCCGGCGACTACGCCTGGGACGCGACCCGCAACGAGTACTACATCGGCAACACGCTGACGAACCTGCTCTACGACAAGTTCAAGGCGGCCGGGCCGTACGGGGCACGCAAATCGAACATCACGCTGCCGACGCAGACCTTGAACGTCGGGGTGTCGGTCGGCGGATTCGCCCTCGGCGACAACAACTACCCGATCAACCCGGAGCTGCGACTGACCAACAACACCGGCGCGGCGATCCCGGCCGGGGCGCAGCTGGAGTTCGACTACCCGACCACCGCGCCGGGCAACCTCGGCCAGCAGTCCGGCTGGGCGCTGACCGTCGTGTCGACCGGGCACACCGGTAGCAACGTCGGCGGGCTCAAGGGCGACTTCCACCGGGTCCGGCTGACGGTGCCGGCGATCGCGGCCGGCTCGTTCGCCGAGGTGACGCTCAACTACCAGCTGCCGATCTCGGGCCCGTCGAACTTCACCCTCAGCTTCGGCGGCCAGACCTACGCCCTCGCGGCCGACTACGCCCGTGGCGGCACCGCGCCGAGCGTCTCCCCGACCGTGTCGGGCAACCCGTCGACCGGCACCTGCACCGCACCGGCGTGGGCGGCGGGCACCGTGTACACCGGCGGCAACCTGGTGTCCCACAACGGCCACACGTGGAAGGCGCAGTGGTGGACGCAGGGCGAGACGCCCGGCACCAGCGCGGTCTGGGTCGATCAGGGCGTCTGCTCCGGCACATCGCCGTCGGCGAGCGCATCGGTAAGCGCATCGGTGAGCACATCGCCGAGCCGGAGCCCGAGCACGAGCGCGTCGCCGAGCCGGAGCCCGAGCACCTCGCCGAGCGCCTCCACCGGCACCGGCTGCGGGTCGCTGCCGGTGTGGAACGCGACGACGGCGTACGTCGGCAACACGGTCGTGCAGCACGCCGGCCGCAAGTACCGGGCGAAGTGGTGGACGCAGGGCGAGAACCCGACCACCACCGGCCAGTGGGGCGTCTGGGAAGACCAGGGCGCCTGCTGAACACCCACGCGTGAGAGCAGGTCGTGGCGGGCCGGTGGGGGGGGGCCGGCCCGGCCCGCGGAGCGGGGGTTTGGGGCGCCCCGGGGCGGGGGGGGGAGCACGTGGCGCGGGCCGCGCC
>NZ_JBFAPO010000128.1:0-7397 GCF_040676755.1 Dactylosporangium sp. NPDC049525
GCTGTCACGGTTGGCGACGCCGCGTTCGGCGACCCGGAACCGGCCGCCGCCGACCGTCTCCATGGCCTGTCCCCACACGGCGCCGGAGGTGCTGGTCGGGAGACGGGACAGCAGGCCCTCGCCCCAGGGGTATTCGGAGTCGCCGATCAGCGCCTCCGCGGTGGCGCGTTCGGCGACGGCGTCGGCGACGTGCCCCTGGGTGTTGAGGACCACGGCGACGCGGAGCCTGGCCTCGCCCTCGCGGAAGCGGTCGCCGAGGCGGGCGTAGCGCTCGACGCCCTCCCGGAAGCGGGTGAGGGCGGTGTCGAGGTCGTCGCGGCGCTCGGCGATGTGGCCGAGCCCGACCAGCGCACCGCCGATGGCGGCGCCGCTGCCGACCCGTTCGGCGAGGACGCGCATCTGGGTGAAGGCGCGTTCGGCGTCGTCCCAGCGGCCGTCGCCCTCGGCGATCCAGGCGAGCTCCTGGTGGTAGTACGCGAGCAGGTAGTCGTTGCCGGCGCGGGTCGCGATGCCGGGGACCTCGGCGATGATCGCGTCGGATTCCGTGCGGCGGCCGGCGAACCGGTACGCCAGCGCCAGCGCCAGCCGCACCCAACCGGCCTGCACCGACTCGACTGCCGGCAGCAGCTCGCGGGCGCGTTCCATCATCGGCACGCTCAGTTCATGCCGGCGGAAGTTGTTGTACAGCGTGCCGAGCGCCGTCCGGACGTCGACCTCGTCGACGGCCCGGCCCAGCTCGACGAACAGGTCCAGGGACCGCAGCAGCGCCGCTTCGGACTCGGCGAAGCGGTGCAGGTCCCGCAGCGCCTCGCCGCGGCGGCGGACGGCCTGCGCGGTCTCCCACTGGTCGCCGGCGGCTTCGGCGAGGGCGAGCGCCTCGTCCGCCGGTGGCAGCGCCCGCTGGACCTCCCCCGCGACCGTCAGTGAGTGCGACACCCAGCGCAGCGCGCGGGCCCGCCGCACCGAATCCTGGCCGGCGGCCTCGGCCGCGGCGGTCCAGACGGCGAGGCGGTCGAACGGGTCGGTGACGTCCCCGTGTACGGCGTCGACGAGCGCCGTGACCGCGTGATGCCGGCCCGTTTCGACGCCTTCGGTGAGCACGGCCGGCAGCCCGGCGACGTCCAGCGCGCCGGCGGGCCGCCGCAGCAGCCAGCCCAGCAGGCGCTCGGACGCGTCCGCGTGCTCCTGCGCGGTCAGCGTCTCGGTGGCGAACAGGCGCAGCAGGTCGTGCAGGTGGAACCGGTCCGGGCCGGGCGACTCGATCAGGAACGCGTCGACGAGCCGGTCCATCGCCGCCTCCGCCTCGGTCCCGCCGACACCGGCGCGGGCGCCCGCCTCGGCGAGGGTGAACACCTGACCGGGGTGCGACCCGGCCCGGCGGAAGACCAGACGGTCCACTTCGGACAGTTCGGCGTACGCCGCCTGGAACGTCGAACGGACCGCCAGGTCGCCCTGGCGCAGCTCGTCGAGGCGCCGGTGCTCGCCGGCCAGCCGCTCCGCGAGCGCCGACGGTGTCCACTGTGGACGGGCGCGGAGCCGGCCGGCGACGATGAGGACGGCGAGCGGCAGTCCCGCGCAGGCGGCGACGAGCGCCCGCGTGCCGTCGGGGTCCCGGCGGACCGTGTCGGCGCCGGCGACGCGCTCGAGGAGTTCGACGGCGGCGTCCTCGGGCAGCGCCGCGAGCGGCACCCCGTGCGCGTTGGCGACACCGGTCAGCTGCCGCCGGCTGGTGACGATCGTCGCGCACCGGGCCCCGCCCGGCAGCAGCGCGGTGACGTGCGCGGCGTCGCGGGCGTCGTCGAGCAGGACCAGCACGGCCCGGTCGGCGACGGCGGAGCGGAACCGGGCGGCGAGTTCCTCGGTGCTGCCGCGCCGCTCGTCCTCGGGCACGCCGAGCGCGGTCAGGAACCGGCCGAGCACGGCCTCGGGTGCGAGCGGCTCCGCGGACGCGCCGCGCAGGGTCGCGAACAGCTGCCCGTCGGGGAACCGGGGCCGCAGCGCGTGCGCGGCGCCGAGCGCGAGGGATGTCTTGCCGGTGCCGGGTGCCGCGGCGAGGGTGACGACCGGGGACTCGCCGCTGAGCACCCGGACGATCTCGGCGACCTCGGCGTCGCGGCCGAACAGCGGGGTCGCCGCGGGCAGCTCCGCGGGCGCCGTCAGCGCCGGCGGGTCCGGCGACGGCGCCGGCCCGGGCAGCGGCGGCGGCGCCGGTTGCGGGGTCGACTGCTGCCAGAACGCCAGGCCGGCGCCGGCCACGCCGAGGACGCCGACCGCCGGCCATGCCAGCCATGACACCTCGTCGAGCGGGGCCGGCAGCGTGCCGCCGGTGGCGACGTTGACGGCGACCGCCAGCAGCACCGAGAACAGGCCGGACACGACCGCCAGCAGTATGCCCACCCGACTCCGCATGCAGCGATCTTCGCCGATCCTGTGTCAGGTCACCAACCCCGGGCCAGTGAGACGGACTCGGCGAGGCGGATGACGTCGTCGTCGGTGAGTGCGGCGATGGCCGGGTCGACCGCCGGGGTCGGGGTGCGCACCTCGACGTAGCCGGGCACGACCAGCTGCACCTCCGTCGCGGTCCGGTTCAGCCAGCCGATCTGGCCGCGCACCATGACCCGCCGGCCGTTCGCGGCGAGGGTGTGCGCCGCGTCGCGGGCCTGCACGCACCGCGGCGGGTGCTGGTTGTCCCCGGCCCGCGGGCACCAGGCCTCGACGTTCGTGCCGGCCTGGACCAGCACGTAGTCGCGGGGCACCAGCCCGAAGCGGATCGGCCGGTCCAGCTCCAGGGGCCGGTCGACGAGTCCCTGCGCGACCTGCCGCGCGGGCGCGCACGCGGCGCCGGGCGTGACGCCCTCGGCGCGGACGAAGACGGTGAGCCACAGCTGCGCCCGGTCCTGCCAGGCCAGGGTGCACGACTGGTCGTCGTGCGACCGGTCGATGCTCTCGAACTCGGTCGCGAGCTGCCCGCGCACCGGCACCCGCGGCTCGGTGGCCGCCGGGCCCGGCGACTCCCGGGTGGGCGGTTTCGTGCTCGTGTGCACCTGGACGGCGAGGATGCCGTTCGCGCCGCCGAACTCGTAGGAGATCGCGCGCATCCCCTCGGACAGCACGGCGTCGGCGAACGTGCGGGTCACGGCCGCCTCCGGCAGCCACTTCGGGGTGACCGGCAGCGTCACGGCCGTGTCGCTCGCGGCGACCAGCGCCTCCTGCCGTGGCGGGTCCTCCTCGTCCAGCAGCACCGGCACGGTGAGCACCGCCGCGAGCGCCGCGACGACCGCGGCCGCCTGCCGGCGCCGGGTCCGCTGCCGCCGCACCGGGATGCCGCGCAGGATCCGGCCGGTGGTCCGGTCCGGGTCGGGCGCGAACGGCTCCCGCTCGGTGAACATCTGCCGCAGCTCGTCGTCGATCATCGGGCCTCACCCGTCCGGTGGGTCAGCGGTACACCAGGCTGCGCTTCCGCACGTCGCGTCGTGTCGCGCAGGGTGGCCAGGGCACGGGAGATCTGGGACCGCACGGTGCTGACCGAGCAGCCCAGCACGTCGGCGATCTCGGTGTCGTCGAGGTCCTCGTAGAACCGCAGCACCACCGCGGCCCGCTGCCGCGGCGGGAGCGCCGTCAGGCGTTGCCAGAGCTCCTCGCGCACCGCCGAGGACTCCGCCGGGTCGGGGACGCTGCCGCGCTCGGGCACGTCGGCGACCGGCACGGCCCGCCGGAACCAGCCGCCGCGCCGCCAGCCGAGGTAGGTGTTGGTGACCATGCGTTTGACGTACCGGTCGGGCAGGTCGGCCCGCTGCACCCGCCGCCAGTGCACGTGGGCGCGGACCATCGTCTCCTGCACCACGTCCTCCGCCAGGTGCGGGTCACCGGTGAGCATGAGCGCATAGCGCAGCAGCGCCGGCAGCCGCAGCGCGAGGTAGGCCTCGAACGTCACGCTCTGGAAGATGCGAGCACCCCCGCCAAACATTGACGAGGCTCGGCAACGTTTCGGTCTCGGCCCCGCGTGCTGTGGCCCGGAACCAGGTGCTACGAAGCCGTGGCGGCGGTGCGGGGGCGGCCGGCGGCGAGGGCGACCGTGGTCAGCAGGGTCACCGCCAGCAGCCAGGTCGCGGGGACGAGCGCCGGGCCGGGCCAGTGCGGCAGTGGCAGCCCCGGCAGGTCCTCGCCGAACACGGGCAGGGCCCAGCCGGTCAGCCGCCACGCGATCATCGCGGTGACCAGGCCGAGCACCCCGGACGTGGCGACCAGCACCGGATACGTCCACAGCAGGGTGCGGGCCGCAGCCCGCCGGCTGAGGCCCTGTGCCCGCAGCGCGACGAGGTCGGCGAGGCGTTCCCGGCGGTCGACGGCGATGACCAGGGCGAGCCCGCCGGCGCCGAGGATGACGGCGAGGACGCCGGACAGGACGTGGAACCAGACGGCCAGGGCCGGGCCCTGGACGGCGAGCCGGTCCCGGGCGGCGGCCACCCGGGCGTCGCCGGTGATGACGAGGCCCTGCGCGGTCAGCCGGTCCAGGACGTCCGGCGGGGCGGCGGGGCCGAGCCACACCTGCGGGTGCTTGGCCTCGCCGGCGTCGGTGGCGGCGCGGTCGGCGTACTCGAGGTCGACGAGCGTCCCGTGGGTGCCGAGCCGCGGCACCGCGGTGAGGCGGCCGACCGGGTGCACCTCGACCGGCAGCCCGTCCAGGCCGGCGACGTCCGCCGACGCCGGCAGGGCGGCGGTGCTCACCACGGGCAGCGGCGCGGGGACGTCGGCGGCCTGGACCCAGGCGCCGTGCGGCAGGCCGTCGGGGGCGTCGAGGGTGACCCGCAGCCCGTCGGGTGCGGCGGTGAGGGTCGCGCCGGTGGAGCGCCAGCGGCCGGTGTCGGCGAGGTCGGCGCCGCTCGCGGCGACCGCCGCGGGGTTGATGCTGCCGAGGCCGCGCAGCACGACGGTGAGCTTGACGCCGCTGGCGGTCGTGTCGGGGGTGAAGTGCAGCCCCGCGACCCGGCAGCCGTCGGCGCAGACGGCCGAGCGTTGCTGGAAGGTGTACGGCCCGTCGTGCAGCACGCCGAAGCCGACGGTGACGGTACCGCGGCCCGTGACGGACGACAGCACGACGCTGAATCCGATCGGCTTGTCGGCGTCGGCGCCCTTGACGGTGACGTCGACGGACACGTCCTGGCCGCCGATGACGACGGGCGCCGGGGCCTGCGGGCGCAGCAGCCGGGCGACCCGGTCCGCGTCGAGGTCGCCGTACTCGTCGAGCCAGGTGGACGCGGCCGGCAGCCGGGTCGCGTCGACGGCGAGCTTCGGCGCCTCGCCCGGCGCGCCGGCGGGCAGCGAGGCGACGGCCATCGCGTACGCGCCGTCGGGGTCGGCGGCCCGCACCGCGCGCAGCAGCTGTTCGCGGGTGAGCGGGGCGACGTCGAGCACCCGCGGCGCGCCGGTGCCGATCCGCGCGGCGAGGTCCCGGTCGCGGGCGGCGACGTCGGCGGCGGTGACCGCGTAGCCGAGCACGCCGACGGCGGCCACGAGGAGCAGCAGCAGCCGCTGCGCGCCGGGGCGGCGGGCCAGCTGGTACGCGGCGAGCGCGGCACCCAGCCGGCCGCGGCGCAGCGCCCGGTCGCCGGCGACGCGGGCCAGGGGCACGACGGCGCGGGCGGCGGCCAGGGCGAGGGCGATGATGACGAGGGCGGGCGCGGCGAGCGCGACCCCGGACAGGGCGCCGCCGGTGAGGAACAGCTGGACGGTGGCGGTGACGGCGAGGAGCCCGACGAGGATCTCGGCGGTGAGCAGGCGCCAGCCGGTGAGCTGGGCGCGGACCCGGCGCATCAGGTCGACGACGCCGCTGACCAGGTGCCGGCGCTGGGCGAGCAGCATGGCCGCGACCGCGCCGAGCAGCGCCCACGGCGCCCACCGCAGCGCGTCGAGGCTGAGCACGGGCGCGCCGACGTCGCCGAAGCGCCACGCGACGACGGCGGCGACGAGCAGCTGCCCGGCGACGCAGCCGGCGAGGCCGCCGGCGAGCAGCGCGACGAGGCTCTCGCCGATGGTCAGCCACCAGCGGGTCCACCAGCGGGCGCCGCGCAGCGCGAGGATCGCGAGCTCGGGCCGGCGGCCCTCGGTGCCGTAGTCGGCGGCGATGAAGATGACGGCGTACGCGAGCAGCAGCAGCGGCGCGGCGCCGACGGGGATGCTGCGCCGGGCGAGGTCGCGGCTGCGGTCGATGCGGTCGAGCAGTTGCGGGATCGCGGTGGTGAGGGTGACCGCCCGGCCGAGCTGCTCGCCGCGGGTGTCGAGGCCGGTGAGGTCCCGCCGCACGGCGTCGAGCGTCGCCTCGGTGATGGTGCCGGGTCCGGCGGTCGCGTCGATGGACACGTCGCTCGGCCCGTGCGACATGGTGCGGATCGTCTCGGCGCCGGTGAAGACCGGTTCGCCGGGCCGGGCCGTGTGGTCGAGCCGGAAGTATTCGTGGCCGCCCCAGTACTGCCCGTCTGGGTCGGGGGTGCGGTAGGTCCCGGCGACGGTCAGCGGCGTGGCGTCGCCCTCGGCGACGTAGATCGGCCGGGTCGGGTCGGTGCTGATGACCGCGAACTGCAGCGTGATCAGGTCGCCGGCGGCGAGGTGGAGCCGTTGCGCGGTCTGCTCCCCCACGACGACCTCACCGGCGGCGGCGAGGCACCGGCCGGTGACGACGGTGAGGTGGGCGCAGACGCCCTGCCGGTAGGTGAGCCGCGACGCCACCCGCGGGTCGGGTTCGATGCCGATGGCCGGGAACTCCTCGGCGTACACCGACGTGAAGCCGGGCAGTGCGACGAGCGCCCCGCCGACGTCGGCGAACGGGACGCCGCCGGGCTCCCGCTGTTCGTTGACGGTGGCGCGGACCGTCAGGGACCGCTCGGCGGGGGTGGCGGTGGCGACCTGCCCGGCGACGACGGCCCGGTCGACGGCCTGCAGGAAAGCGGGTGCGGCGACGGCGGCGGCGACCGCGAACAGCGCCAGCAGCGCGAGGGTGACCGCCTGCCCGCGCCGCGCCCGCAGCATGTTCAGCACCAACGACGTCATCGCGCCACTCTCCCGTTGCTGTCCGAGGCGGTTCCGGTTCCGGTGAGCTGGCGGGCAAGGGGCAGTGCGGCCAGCCACCAGGACAGGCCGAGCACGCACAGTGCCGCCGCGGCCGCCGCGCCGAGCGCCGCGGGTGGCAGCGCGGACGGCGCCGGCATGACGTGCCAGTCGTCGACGAACGGCCGGCCCGGCGGCCCGCTGACGAGGCGGGCGGCGACGGCGGCGAGGACCCCGGCGGCGGCGCCGAGGACGAGGACCGCGGCGTACCCGGCCCGGCCGGCGGTGACCGCCGTGCGGTGTCTTGGTCGACAGCGACGCCGCGATGGCCGACGCGATCGCCGCACTCGCCA
>NZ_JBFAPO010000129.1:0-7078 GCF_040676755.1 Dactylosporangium sp. NPDC049525
CGCGGTGGACCGCCAGTGGGGACCTGGTGTATCTGGGTCGGGCTGATGAGCAGGTGAAGGTTCGTGGGTTCCGGATCGAGCCGGGTGAGATCGAGGCGGTGCTGGCCGCGCACCCGCAGGTCGGGCAGGCCGTTGTCATCGCCCGAGAGGATGTCCCCGGCGACAAGCGCCTCGTCGCCTACGTCACCGCCGACGATCCGGACGGGTTGCCGGCCGCGCTGCGACAGTTTGTCGGGTCGCGGCTGCCGGAGTACATGGTCCCGGCGGCAATCGTGGTGCTTGATGCGCTGCCGTTGACCCCCAACGGCAAGCTGGACCGCAAAGCCCTTCCCGCGCCGGAACTTACCGCGGCCGGACCGCGACGTGCCCCGGCCAACGCCCGCGAAGAAGCACTCTGCCAGGCCTTCGCCGAAGTCCTCGGCCTTGACTCCGTCGGCGTCGACGACGACTTCTTCGCCCTCGGCGGGCACTCACTGCTGGCGGTACGCCTCATCAGCCGCGTCCGTGCAGCCCTGGACGTCGACCTGTCCATCCGGACGCTGTTCGAGGTTCCGACGGTGGCGGGTTTGGCCGAACGGCTGTCCGGTGCGGGCGTGGCGCGGTCGGCTTTGGTGCCGTGGGTGCGGCCGGAGCGGTTGCCGCTGTCATTCGCTCAGCAGCGGCTGTGGTTCCTCTGGCAGCTGGAGGGTTCCAGCGCCACCCACAACGTTCCAGTCGTATTGGATCTGTCGGGTGAGGTCGATGCCGGGGCGTTGAGCGCTGCGCTGCGGGACGTGATCGGCCGGCACGAGGTGCTGCGGACAGTGTTCCCGGCCGTCGACGGTCAGCCGTTCCAGCAGGTGATCCCGCTGGACGACCTGGACTGGGAGCTGCAGCTGGTCGACGTGGCATCGGCGGACCTCAGCGCGGCGGTGGCGGCAGCGGCGCAGTATGCGTTCGACCTGGCCGGCGAGTTGCCTATCCGGGCGTGGCTGTTCGCCGGCGATGCTGGCGAGCGGATGCTGGTGGCGGTGGTGCATCACATCGCCGGGGACGGCTGGTCGGTGGGGCCGCTGGCAGCGGACGTGTCGACCGCCTACCAGGCGCGGCTCGCCGGTCGGACCCCCGAGTGGGAGCCGTTGCCGGTGCAGTACGCGGACTACGCGTTGTGGCAGCGGGAAATCCTTGGTGACGAGTCCGACCCGGACAGTGTGATCTCGCGGCAGGTGTCGTACTGGCGGCAGGCTCTGGCGGGTGTGCCGGAGGAACTGGTGCTGCCGGTGGATCGTCGACGCCCGGCAGCGGCGAGCCGTCGCGGGCACGTGGCGCCGGTGGACGTGCCGGCCGCGCTGCATGCGCGGTTGCTGGAGGTGGCTCGGGCGCAGGGCGTGACGGTGTTCATGCTGTTGCAGGCCGGGATCGGGGTGCTGTTGTCGAAGCTCGGCGCCGGCACGGACATCCCGATCGGTGCGGCGATCGCCGGCCGTACCGACCAGGCGTTGGATGATCTTGTCGGGTATTTCGTCAACACGTTGGTGATCCGTACCGACCTGTCGGGTGACCCTTCCTTCACGGAGCTGCTGTCTCGGGTGCGTGAGGTGTCGCTGGCCGGGTTCGAGCACCAGGATGTGCCGTTCGAACGCCTCGTCGAGGAACTCGCCCCGGCCCGGTCATTGGCCCGGAACCCGTTGTTCCAGGTGATGCTGACCGTGCAGAACAACGCTGAGGCCGTCCTGGACCTGCCCGGGGTACAGGCGGGCGAGCCGGCCGCGGCGGCAGACCTTGCGGTGGCGAAGTTCGACCTCGACTGGAACGTCAGCGAGACGTTCGACGCCGATGGTGTTGCGGCGGGGTTGCGGGGTGTGTTGACGGGGTCGGTGGACTTGTTCGATGCGGCGACGGTTGCTGATATCGCTCGGCGTTGGGTTCGGGTGTTGGATGCGGTCCTAGCCGAGCCGTCGGCGCCGGTGTCCACGGTCGATGTGCTCGACGCTGCCGAGCGGGAGCGGGTGCTGTTCGGGTGGAACGACTTGGCGGTTCAGGTTCCGGAAGTGTCTCTGGCGGAGTTGTTCGCCGGGCAGGTGGCTCGGACGCCGGGTGCGGTGGCGGTGCGTGGTGACGAGGTTGAGCTGTCGTATGCGGAGTTGGATGCCCGGTCGAATCGTCTGGCCCGGTATTTGATCAGCGTCGGGGTGGGGTCCGAGTCGGTGGTGGGGGTGTGTCTGCCGCGGAGCGTCGAGATGATCGTGGCCTTGCTGGCGGTGGTGAAGGCGGGTGGTGCATACCTACCGATCGATCCTGAGCTGCCGGTGGAGCGGATCAGGTTCATGCTCGCCGATGCGCGTGCGGGGGTGTTGCTGGGGTTTGAGGATGTGTTGGATGAGTTGCCGGCGGGTCGGGTCAGGTCGGTGGCGTTGGATGATTCGCGGATGGTTGCCGCGGTGGCGGTGTTGTCGGATGTGGTGTTGCCGGTGGTGGTGGGGGCGGGTCATGCGGCGTATGTGATGTATACGTCGGGGTCGACGGGGGTGGCGAAGGGTGTGGTGGTGCCGCATCGGGCGGTGGTGCGTCTGGTGTGGCAGGCGAGCTTCTTCGAGGTCCGCGCTGGGGATGTGATCGGTCATCTGGCGTCGGCGTCGTTTGATGCGGCGACGTTCGAGATCTGGGGCGCCCTGCTGAACGGCGCCGTGCTGGCGGTGGCCCGACCGGGTGCGATGTCGACGGCCGAGTTGGGTGCGTTCTTGGCTGAGTATCGGGTGGATACGTTGTGGTTGACGGCTGGTTTGTTTGATCAGGTGGTGGGTGCGGATGTGGCGGTGTTGGCGGGGGTGCGGCAGTTGTTGGCTGGTGGTGATGTGTTGTCGGTGGCGTCGTGTCGGACGGTGTTGGAGCGGGTGCCGGGTCTGCGGTTGTTGAATGGGTATGGGCCGACGGAGAACACGACGTTCACGGCGGTGCACGCGGTGTGTCCGCAGGATGTGGTTGACCGTGTGAGTGTGCCGATCGGCGCGCCGATTGCTGGCACGCAGGTGTATGTGCTGGACAGTCGGTTGGCGCCGGTGCCGGTCGGGGTGGCCGGGGAACTGTATGTCGCTGGTGCGGGTCTGGCGCGCGGGTACGTGGGTCGCGGTGGCCTGACTGGTGAGCGGTTCGTCGCCGACCCATTCGACCCGGCTGGTGGGGCTCGGATGTATCGGACCGGGGATGTGGTGTCGTGGTCCGGTTCGGGTGAGTTGATGTTTGTCGGCCGGGCCGATGAGCAGGTGAAGATCCGTGGGTTCCGGGTCGAGCCTGGCGAGATCGAGGCGGTGCTGACTGCGCATCCGCAGGTGGCGCAGGTCGCGGTGGTCGCGCGGGAGGACACGGCGGGGGACAAGCGTCTGGTCGCCTACGTGGTGCCGGCTGATGGCGACGGTGACGGCCTCCCCGCGGTGTTGCGCGCGTTCGCCGGTGATCGGTTGCCGGAGTACATGGTGCCGTCTGCGGTGGTGGTGTTGGCGGCGTTGCCGTTGACGGTGAACGGGAAGTTGGATCGGCGGGCGTTGCCTGCGCCGGATTTCGCGGCTGGGGCTGGGGTCGGTCGTGGCCCGGTGAGTGTGTATGAGGAGTTGTTGTGTCTGGCGTTCGCTGAGGTTCTCGGTGTGGATCACATCGGCGTCGATGACGACTTCTTCGCGTTGGGTGGGCATTCGCTGCTGGCGGTGCGGTTGATGAGTCGGCTGCGGGCGGTGTTCGGGGTTGAGCTGTCGTTGCGGGCGTTGTTCGAGGCGCCGACACCGGCTGGTTTGGCCGGCCGCCTGCCGGGTGCGGGGGTGGCGCGGTCGGCGCTGGTGCCGTGGGCGCGGCCGGAGCGGGTGCCGTTGTCGTTCGCACAGCAACGGCTGTGGTTCATCGGTCAGCTGGAGGGCCCGAGCGCGACGTACAACATCCCGATGGTGCTGCGCCTGTCCGGCGAGGTCGACACGCCTGCGCTCGAGGCGGCGTTGCGGGACGTCATCGGCCGGCACGAGGTGCTGCGCACCGTGTTCCCCACCGTCAACGGCGACCCGTTCCAGCAGGTGATCCCGGTCGAGGACCTGGACTGGCAGCTGCACGTGGTGGATGTCGCTGCGGCGGAGCTCGGCGAGGCCGTGGAGGCGACGGCGCAGTACGCGTTCGACCTGGCCACCGAGGTGCCGATCCGGGCATGGCTGTTCACCGACGGTTCGGACGAGCGAACGCTGGTCGTGGTCGTGCATCAC
The DNA here is from genome assembly GCF_040676755.1 of Dactylosporangium sp. NPDC049525. NCBI lineage: Bacteria > Bacillati > Actinomycetota > Actinomycetes > Micromonosporales > Micromonosporaceae > Dactylosporangium > Dactylosporangium sp. NPDC049525. The sequence continues at coordinate 4,221 of NZ_JBFAPO010000129.1, forward strand.
ATCGCCAGCGACGGCTGGTCAACGCGTCCATTGGCCGGCGATGTGTCGGCGGCGTATGCGGCGCGGTTGGCTGGTCGGGCGCCGGCGTGGGGGCCGCTGCCGGTGCAGTATGCCGATTACACGTTGTGGCAGCGGGAGCTGCTTGGTGCCGAAGGCGATCCGGACAGTGTGATCTCGCGGCAGGTGTCGTACTGGCGGCGGGCTCTGGCTGGTGTGCCAGAGGAGCTGGTGCTGCCGGCGGACCGGCGCCGTCCGGTGGTGGCGAGTCACCGTGGGCACACCGTGCCGGTGCAGGTGGGCGCCGACCTGCATGCCCGCCTGTTGGAGGTTGCCCGGGCCGAGGGCGTGACGGTGTTCATGCTGCTGCAGGCCGGACTTGGTGTGCTGCTGTCGAAGCTCGGCGCCGGCACGGACATCCCGATCGGCGCGGCGATCGCCGGCCGCACCGACCAGGCACTCGATGACCTTGTCGGATTCTTCGTCAACACCCTCGTGATCCGCACCGACCTGTCCGGCGACCCGTCCTTCACCGAACTGCTGGCTCGGGTGCGGGAGACCACACTGGCCGGGTTCGAGCACCAGGACGTGCCGTTCGAGCTGCTGGTCGAGGAGCTCGCCCCGGCTCGGTCATTGGCCCGGAACCCGCTGTTCCAGGTGATGCTGACTGTGCAGAACACCGCGGACGCGATCCTGGCTCTGCCGAGGATCGGCGCGGGTGCGTACGCCGGACCGATGTCCGGAGTATCCGCGGCGAAGTTCGACCTGGAGTGGAGCGTCACCGAGAGCTTCGATCCCGATGGTCGGGCGGCGGGGTTGCGGGGTGCGGTGACCGGTTCGACGGATCTGTTCGATGCGGGCTCGGTTGTGGTGATCGCTGAGCGGTGGTTGCGGGTGTTGGAAGGGGTGCTGGCGGATCCGTCGGCTCCGGTCTCGGCGGTGGATGTTCTCGGTGCCGGTGAGTTGGACCGGATGCTGCGTGAATGGAACGACACCGCGGTCGACGTGCCGACCAACACGCTGCCGGGGTTGTTCGCGGCGCAGGTGGCGCGGACTCCGGATGCGCCGGCGGTGGTGTTCGAGGGCGAGTCCGTTTCGTATGCGGAGTTGGATGGTCGCGCGAATCGTCTGGCCCGGTTGCTGATTCAGGGTCCGGATTCGGTCGTGGGGGTGTGCCTGCCACGGGGCGTGGACATGGTGGTGGCGTTGCTGGCCGTGGTGAAGGCCGGCGGCGCGTACCTGCCGATCGATCCGGACCTGCCGGCCGACCGTGTGGCGTTCATGCTGGCGGACGCGGGTGCGGCGTGTGTTGTGTCCGACGGGACGTTGGCCGGGTTGGGTGTGCCGGTCGTGGCCGTCGACGCTCCCGGGTCGTCGGATTCGGATCCGGATGTGCGGGTCGTGTCGGAGCAGGCCGCGTATGTGATTTACACGTCTGGGTCGACCGGTGTCCCGAAGGGCGTGGTGGTGTCCCACGCCGGGATTGTGAACCGTCTGGTGTGGATGCAGGCGCGGTTCGGTCTGGCGCCTGGAGACCGGGTGTTGCACAAGACGCCGTTTGGTTTTGACGTGTCGGTGTGGGAGTTGTTCTGGCCGTTGATCCAGGGCGCGGTGATGGTGGTGGCCCGTCCGGGTGGTCACCGCGACCCGGGGTACGTGGCGGAGCTGATCCGTGATGAGCACGTGGACACTGTGCATTTCGTGCCGTCGATGTTGGAGGCGTTCCTGGCCGCACCGCAGGCAGCCGAATGCGGTGGTCTCAGGCGCGTGGTGTGTTCTGGTGAGGCGTTGGGAGCGGCAGTCCGGGACCGGTTCTTTGAGGTGCTGCCGGGTGTGGGGTTGTTCAATCTGTACGGCCCGACGGAGGCGTCGGTGGACGTCACGGAGTTCGAGGCGCGGGCGGATGGTTCGCCGGTGGTCCCGATCGGTCGTCCGGTGTTCAACACCCGCGTCTATGTCCTGGACGACCGGTTGGCGCCGGTCCCGGCTGGGGTCGCTGGCGAACTCTATCTCGCCGGGGTGCAGCTCGCCCGTGGCTATGTCAGTCGTCCGGGATTGACGGGAGAGCGGTTCGTCGCGGACCCGTTCGACGCTGGCGGTCGCTTGTACCGCACCGGTGACGTGGTGCGCTGGTCCAGTGATGGCGATCTGGTGTATCTGGGTCGTGCGGATGAGCAGGTGAAGATCCGCGGGTTCCGGATCGAGCCGGGCGAGGTGGAGGCGGTCATCGCCGCGCACCCGCAGGTCGCCCATGTCGCGGTGATCGCCCGCGAGGACATTGCTGGGGACAAGCGCCTCGTGGCGTATGTGGTTCCAGCCGACGGCGAAGGTGACGGGCTGGCCGCCGAGTTGCGTGGGTTCGCCGGCGACCGGTTGCCGGAGTACATGGTGCCGGCGGCTGTGGTGGTGCTGGCCGCGTTGCCGTTGACGGTGAACGGGAAGTTGGACCGCAAAGCCCTGCCTGCGCCGGACTTCGCGGCGACCGCCGGGAATGGACGCGGGCCGGCCAATGCCCGCGAGGAGCTGCTGTGCCAGGCGTTCGCGGAGGTGTTGGGTCTCGACGCCGTCGGGGTTGGCGACGACTTCTTCGCGCTGGGCGGTCACTCGCTGCTGGCCGTGCGGCTGGTGGAGTGGCTGCGGGTACGCGGGCTGACGGTGTCGGCTCGGGCACTGTTCCTGTCGCCGACACCGGCTGGCCTCGCCTCGGCTGCGGCTGCGGTGACCGTCGAGGTCCCGCCAAACCTGATCCCCGCCGACGCGCAGGCCATCACCCCGGACATGCTGCCGCTGGTCGAGCTGACCGAGGCCGAGATCCAGGCCGTCGTCGGCACCGTCGCGGGTGGCGCGGCGAACGTCGCGGA
>NZ_JBFAPO010000130.1:0-6997 GCF_040676755.1 Dactylosporangium sp. NPDC049525
CCCTGGCCCAACCACCACCGCCCCCGCCGCGCCGCCATCTCCTCCTTCGGCATCAGCGGCACCAACGCCCACCTCATCCTCGAACAAGCACCCGAGCAGCCAACCGCACCGGCGCTCGCCCCTGACGTCCCGCTGCTGCTGTCCGGCGCGACCGCCGACGCCCTCGCCCGGCAGGCCGCCCGCCTGCTGGAGTTCACCGCCTCGGCCGCCGGCGGCGACGGTGCCGGCGACGGTGCCGACCCGGCCGCGCTCGCGGCGGCGCTCGCCACCACCCGCACCCACCACGCCCACCGGGCCGCGATCCTCAGCGCCGACCCGGACGACGTGCGCACCGCCCTCACCGCCCTCGCCGAGGGCCGCCCGGACCCGGCCGTCGTCACCGGCGTCGCCGCACCCAACCCCCGGCCCGTGTTCGTCTTCCCCGGCCAGGGCGCCCAGTGGACCGGGATGGCCCGCGAACTGCTCGACGGCTCAGCCGTGTTCCGGGACACGATCGGGGCCTGCGCCGCTGCCCTCGACCCGCACACCGGCTGGTCGCTGCTCGACGCGTTACGCGGCGGGCAGGGCGCGCCGGACCTCGACCGGGTCGATGTCGTCCAGCCGGTCCTGTTCGCCGTCATGGTGTCCCTCGCCGAGGTGTGGCGGGCCGCGGGCGTGACCCCGTCCGCCGTCATCGGGCACAGCCAGGGCGAGATCGCCGCCGCCTACGTGGCCGGCGCGCTGAGCCTCGACGACGCCGCCCGCGTCGTCGCCCTGCGCAGCCGCGCCCTGTCGGCGCTCGCCGGCCGCGGCGGGATGCTCTCCGTGCAGCTGCCCGCCGCCGAGCTCGCCACCCGCCTCGCCCCCTACGGTGACCGCGTCGCCGTCGCCGTCGTCAACAGCCCCCGCTCCGCCGTCGTCGCCGGCGACCTCGACGCCCTCGACGAGCTGCTCGCCGGGTGCCGCGCCGAGGACGTGCGGGCCCGCCGGGTCGAGGTCGACTACGCGTCGCACTCCCCGCAGGTCGACGCCGTCCGCGACGACCTGGCCCGGCTGCTCGACGGCGTCACCCCGGTCCCCGCCGCGGTCCCGATGACGTCGACCGTCACCGGCGAGCCGCTCACCGGCACCGAGCTCGACGCCGGCTACTGGTTCGCGAACCTGCGGCAGCCGGTACGCTTCGCCGACGCCACCGCCCGTCTGCTCGCCGACGGCCACCGTGTGTTCCTGGAGATGAGCCCGCACCCGGTGCTCACCACCGCCGTCGAGGAGACCGCCGAGGCCGCCGACGCCGCGGAGACCGTCGCGACCGGCACGCTGCGCCGCGGCGAGGGCGGCCCGGAGCGCCTCGGCCGCTCCCTCGCCCGCGCCCACGTGTGCGGGGTGCCGGTCGACTGGGCCGCCACCGGCCTCGTCACTCCCGGCCGCCCGGTGCGGCTGCCCAGCTACGCGTTCGCCACCGAACGGTTCTGGCTGGACGAGGAGGACCGCGCCACCGCGCCTGCCGACGCCGAGTTCTGGCGTGCCGTCGACGCGGCGGACCCCGCCTCCCTGCGGGCCCTCGGCCTCGACGGCCTCGACGGCCTCGAGGCGGACCTGCCCGCACTGTCCCGCTGGCACCGCGACCGTACCCTGCACTCCACAGTGGACGGCTGGTCCTACGAGGTGGCGTGGCGCCCCGTGCCGCCGCCCGCACCGGTCCGCGGCGGGTCGTGGCTGATCGTCCACCCCGCCGGCACGCCGGCCGTTGCCGCCGCCGCGATCGGGGCCGCCCTGACCCGCGTGGGCGCGACCGTCCGGACCGCGACGCCCGCCGACACCCTGGACGCCGGCGACTGGACCGGGGTGTTGTCGCTGCTCGCCCTGGATGACCGCGCCGATGCGCAGCCCGGCCTGGCCGGCACCCTTGACCTGCTGCGCACCCTCGGCACCCTCGGGTCGCCGGCGCCGTTGTGGTGCGCGACCAGCGGCGCCGTCTCCGTCGACGCCACCGACCCCCTCACCGCCCCCGTCCAGGCGCAGCTGTGGGGCCTCGGCCGGGTCGCCGCCCTCGAACACCCGGACCGCTGGGGCGGCCTCGTCGACCTCCCCGAGACCCTCGACGACACCGCCGCCGACCGGCTCGTGGCCGTGCTCACCGGCGGCGGCACCGAGGACCAGGTCGCGGTGCGGGCGACCGGGACCTACGCGCGCCGCCTCGTGCCCGCTCCCGCGGTGACCGGCGGCGCCGCCGTAGGGACGTGGCCGCCCGCCGGGACGCTGCTGATCACCGGCGGCACCGGGTCCGTCGGCGCGCACATCGCCCGCGACGTGGCCCGCGCCCGGCCCGGCGCCAGCCTGCTGCTCACCAGCCGCCGCGGCGCCGACGCGCCCGGCGCCGCGGAACTCGCCGCCGAACTGCGCGACCTCGGCGCGACCGTCACCATCGCCGCCTGCGAGGCTTCCGACCGCACCGCTCTGGCCGCCCTCGCCGCCGACGCCGAGGCCCGCGGCGAGCCGGTCCGCGCCGTCTGCCACGCCGCCGGCGCCGGGACGACCGTTGCGCTCGCCGACGCCGGAGCCGCCGACCTGGCCGCCGGCCTGCACGCCAAGGTCGCCGGCGCGCTCGCCCTCGACGACGTGTTCGGCGACGCCGACGCGTTCGTGCTCATCTCCTCCGGCGCCGGCGTGTGGGGCGCCGCCGGGCAGGGTCCGTACGCCGCCGCCAACGCCTTCCTCGACGCGTTCGCCGAGCACCGCCGCGCCCGAGGCCGGGCCGCGACCGCGGTCGCCTGGGGGCTGTGGGACGGGGCCGGGATGGCGGCCGGCGACGCCGACGGGATGCGCCGCCGCGGCCTGATCCCGATGCCGCCGGCGACCGCCGCCGCGGCGCTGCGCTACCTGGTGCCGTCCGGGCGGGCCGGCACCGTCGTCGCCGACCTCGACTGGCCCCGGTTCGCGGCCGGCTTCGCCGCCGTGCGCCCCACCCCGCTGTTCGCCGAGATCCCCGCCGCCGCGACCGAGGCACCCACCCCGGCCGCGGACCGGCCCGCGCCGTTCGTCGCACGACTGGCCGGGCTCGCGCCCGACGAGGCCCGCCGCGAGCTGCGTGACCTCGTCCGCGCCCAGGCCGCCGCCGCCCTCGGCCACACCGCCGCCGACGCGGTGCCGCCGGGGCGGGCGCTGCGGGAGCTCGGGCTGGACTCGCTCAGCGCCGTCGACCTGCGCAACCGGCTCGCCGCGGCCACCGGGCTGCGGCTGGCCACCACCCTCGTCTTCGACCACCCGACCCCGGACCGCATCGCCGCTCACCTGTACGACCGCCTCACCGCCCCCGCCACCGCAGCGGCCGCCACCGCCCCGGCCGCCGCGCCCACCGCGACGGCCACGGTGGCGGGGGCAGCGGACGAGCCGATCGCGATCGTCGGCATGAGCTGCCGCTACCCGGGCGGCGCCGACGATCCGGACGCACTGTGGCAGATCGTCGCCACCGGTACCGACGCCATCACCGCCTTCCCGTCCGACCGTGGCTGGGACCTCGACCGGCTCGTCGACGGCGGCGCCAGCCACACCGCCTCCGGCGGCTTCCTGAGCGACCCGGCCGGCTTCGACGCCGAGTTCTTCGGCCTCAGCCCGCGCGAGGCGACCACGACCGACCCGCAGCAGCGGCTCGTCCTGGAAGGCGCGTGGGAGGCGATCGAGCGGGCCGGGATCGACCCCGCCGCGCTGCATGGCGGCGACACCGGCGTGTTCGTCGGCGTCGTCAGCCACGACTACGCCGACCTGCTGCGCGACAGCGGCGAGGACAGCGAGGGACACTGGGTCACCGGCGTGTCGGCGTCCGTCATCTCCGGTCGCGTCGCGTACGCGCTCGGCCTCACCGGCCCGGCCGTCACCGTCGACACCGCCTGCTCCTCGTCGCTCGTCGCGCTGCACCTCGCCGCGCAGGCGCTGCGCTCCGGCGAGTGCGGCCTGGCCCTCGCCGGCGGGGTCACGGTGATGGCGACGCCGACACCGTTCGTCGAGTTCAGCCGGCAGGGCGGGCTCGCCGCCGACGGCCGGTGCAAGCCGTTCTCCGCCGGCGCCGACGGCACCGGCTGGGGCGAGGGCATGGGCATGCTCCTGCTGGAGCGGCTGTCCGACGCCCGGCGCAACGGCCACCCGGTCCTCGCCGTCGTCCGCGGCTGCGCGGTCAACCAGGACGGCGCCAGCAACGGCCTGTCCGCACCGAGCGGGGAGGCGCAGGAACGGGTCATCCGGGCCGCGCTGCGCGGCGCCGGCCTCGACCCGGCCGACGTCGACGCCGTCGAGGCCCACGGCACCGGCACCGTCCTCGGCGACCCCATCGAGGCGACCGCGCTGCTGGCCACCTACGGGCAGGGCCGCCCCGCCGACCGGCCGTGCCGGATCGGCTCGGTCAAGTCGAACATCGGCCACACGCAGGGTGCCGCCGGCGTCGCCGGGATCATCAAGATGGTGCAGGCGCTGCGGCACGCGGTGCTGCCGGCGTCGCTGCACGCGGCCGAGCCCACCCCGCACGTCGACTGGTCGGCCGGTGCCGTCGAGGTCCTCACCGGCGCCCTGCCGTGGCCGGGTGGACGCCCCCGCCGCGCGGCGGTGTCGGCGTTCGGGATCAGCGGCACGAACGCCCACGTCATCCTGGAGGAGGCGCCGCCCACCCCGGCGCCGGCCGCGCGGTCCACAGTGGACCTGCCGTTGCCGTTCCCACTGGCCGGTCGCACGCCCGCCGCGCTGCGGGCACAGGCGGCCCGGCTCCTCGTACACCTCGACGCCGAACCCGGCATCGACCTCGCCGACCTGGCCCACTCGCTCGCCACCACCCGGACCGCGCTCGCCCACCGGGGCACCGTCGTCGCCGCCTCCCGCGACCGGCTGCGCCACGGGCTGACCGCGCTCGCCGCCGGCACCGACGCCGCCGGGCTGTTCCGCGGGCACGCCCGTGCCGACGGCGCGGTCGCCTGGATGTTCACCGGCCAGGGCAGCCAGCGGCACGGCATGGGCCAGGAGCTGTACGACCGGCTGCCCGTCTTCGCCGCCGCGTTCGACGCCGCCCGCGCCCACCTCGACGAGCACTCGGACACGCCGTTGCTGGAGGTGCTGACCGGCGCCGACCCGGACGCGATCCACCGCACCGGCGCGGCCCAGCCCGCCCTGTTCGCCTTCCAGGTGGCGTTGTACCGCCAGCTCACCGCGTGGGGGCTGACGCCCGCCTACCTTCTCGGGCACTCCGTCGGGGAGATCGCCGCCACGCACTGCGCCGGCGTGCTCGACCTCGCCGACGCGTGCCGCCTCGTCGCCGCCCGCGGCCGCCTCATGCAGGCGCTGCCGGCCGGCGGCGCGATGCTCGCCGTGGACGCCGCCGAGGACGAGGTGACGGCGGCGCTCACCGGCCGGGTCGACGTCGCCGCCGTCAACGGCCCGCGCGCCGTCGTCGTCTCCGGCGACGAGGACGCGGTCGACGCCCTGGCGGCCCGGTGGCGCGCGGAAGGCCGCCGCACCCGCCGCCTGCGGGTCAGCCACGCGTTCCACTCGGCCCGCATGGACGCCATGCTCGCCGGGTTCCGGGCCGTCGCGGAGTCCCTCACCTGGCACGCCCCGACCGTCCCGGTCGTCTCCAACGTCACCGGCGCCCCGATGCCCGACATCGCTACCCCCGGCTACTGGGTCCGGCACGTGCGTGCCACCGTCCGCTTCGCCGACGGCGTGGGCTGGCTCGCGGCCCGCGGCGTCGAGACGTTCGTCGAGCTCGGCCCCGACAGCGTCCTGGCCGGCATGGCCCGCGACTGCCTTGACCCCGACGACGGCACCGGCGCCCCGGCCTCCCGCGCCGGCCGTACGGCGCCGGTCGTCGTGCCGCTGCAACGCCGCGGGCGGCCCGAACTGGCGGCGCTGCTCGGCGCGCTCGCGGAACTGCACGGGCACGGGGTGTCGCCGGACTGGGCCGCCCTCGCCGGCCTGCACGGCGGGCGGGTGACCGGGCTGCCCACATACGCGTTCCAGCACCGCCGGTTCTGGCCCCGGCCGGCCGCGGAGCCGACGGCAGCCGCAGCCGGGCCGCTCGGGCTGCAGGCGGTCGAGCACCCGATGCTCGGCGCGGCCGTGCCGCTCGCCGGGACCGGCGCCTGGGTCTTCACCGGGCGGCTGTCGGCGCAGGCCCAGCCGTGGCTCGCGGACCACGTCGTCGCCGGGGTCGTCATCGTGCCCGGCACGGCCCTGCTCGAGCTCGCCGCCGAGGCGGCGCGGCGGGCCGGCGCGGACGAGGTCGAGGAGCTCGCGTTCCGCACGCCGGTCCGGCTGCGCGGCGCCGCCGGCGTCCAGGTCCAGGTCGCCGTCGGGGCCCCCGACGCGGCCGGCAGGCGGACGCTGAGCATCCACTCGCGACCCGAGGACGCTGGTGTGGCCTCCGCGTGGGAGTGCAACGCCACCGGCCTGGCCGCGAACGCCCGCGCCGGCTCGGCGGGACACGCAAACGCCGACGCGGCCGCACACGCCAGCGATGGCGCGGCTGCAAACGCAGACGCTGGGACCGATCCGGATCTCACCCTGTGGCCGCCGACCGGCGCCCAGCCCGTCGACGTCGACGGGCTCTACGACCGGCTGCACGGCCGCGGCTACCACTTCGGCCCCGCGTTCCGCAGCCTGCGCGCGGCCTGGCGGCGCGGCGCGGAGCTGTACACCGAGATCGACCTGCCGGCCGCGCACCGCCCCGGGACCGCCGGCTACGGCATCCACCCGGCGCTGCTGGACGCCGCCGCCCACCTGAGCCTCGAGGGCTACGCCGAACGCGCCGAGGCCGCCGGCCAGGTGCCGATCCTGTTCGCCATCAACGGTGTCCGCCTGCACCGGCCCGGCCCCGGGGCGCTGCGGGTGCGCCTCGTGCCGGCCGCCGACGAACCCGACGGCATGGCCCTGACCGTCGCCGACGCCACCGGCCGGCCGGTCGCCCGGATCGCGTCGATGCTGGTCCGCGGCGTCGCCCCCGACCACCTCGACCCGGCCGCGCGCGGCACCCAGCTGC
>NZ_JBFAPO010000131.1:0-6460 GCF_040676755.1 Dactylosporangium sp. NPDC049525
CGCGCCGCGGTCTGGCCGCCGTGTCAGCGTGCGGCGCGGTCTGGCCGCCGTCGTGTTCTCAACGAACCTCACCCCGCCACTCGACTCGCTCGCCCTCGCGCCGGCGCCGCTCGCTCCCACATGCCCGGTGTCTCGCGTGCCCGGCCGCCGCGTGCCCCACCGGCCTGCATCACCCGGGAGCTGACGCACGGCCAGGGTGGTGTCAATGACGTGCGTCCGTCGCGAATTTCGCTGCGGACCGGTCGGCCGCGTTCTCACCGTCCACGCCTCGCCGGCCGATCGCACCATCTGCGGCTCCGTGCCAGACCACCATGTTCGCCCTAGACAGTTGCGGGCGGTTGGCGGCGGTGGCAGGCACGTGCTGGCCGGACCTCCGCAACTCCCGTCCGGCTCGTGCCGTCAGTGATCCGCCCACGCAGGCGGGCGGCCGTAACGACGGCAAGGACCGGCACCTCACCAGGTGCCGGTCCACGACCGTACGGCGATCACCGTGCTGCTGCGGCAGTGTCGCCGCAGGCTCAACCGGCTGGCGCCGCTGGCGGCTGCTTCTGCACCGGTGGACGGTAGAAGATGTCGTTCACTCCGGTGAGCCCGGACAGCATCGTGGCGAAGTCCATCTCCCGCGGTCGCGCTTTCTGCGGGTCGATGGTCTGCTGCGCCTTGTCCCAGTACTCTTCCTTGTGCTTCGTGCGGTCGTAGAAGAAGCGGACGAAGTCGATGATCGAGTCGAGGAACGTTCGGTAGCTGTTCTCGTACCAGTCCAACATCTTGGATTCGGTGGACGGGTCGTCCAGCACGACGTCGATCGCCTCGGCCAGGGCTCCGGCACCGCGCAGGGCGAGGGTAACGCCGGTGGACAGCAGCGGGTCGACGAACGCGGCCGCGTCGCCGACGAGGGCCCATCCCGGGCCGTGGAAGCGCTCGCAGGTGTACGACCAGTCGCGGATGGTGCGGAAGCCACTGACCCGCCGTGCACCTGCGGTGAGGGTCTTGATCTCCTCGGTGCGTTCCATTTCCTCGGCGTAGATGTCCTCCAGCTGCTTGCCGGAGGCCTTGTACTCCTCGATCGGCGTGACGTAGCCGACGCTGACAGTACCGTCGGACAGCGGGATGAACCAGAACCATCCCGACGGGCGGTTCTCTGCCACGATGTCGCCGGCCTTGGTCCCGCCGTACAGATTGCAGCCCTGGAAATAGGCCCAGACGGCGATATTGCGCAGGTCTTCGTGCCACTGGATCAAGTCGAAGTGCTTGCCCAGCAGGTGGTTCTGCCCGGAGGCGTCCACCAGCATGGTGCAACGTGCGGTCTTTGGGTTCTTGTCGCCGCGTTCCGTGTACGTCACACCGACGACCCGCTCACCGTCGAACACCGGTCCCTTGACGGTCGCCTCCTCGACCACGAGGACCCCTAGCTCACGGGCGCGGGCGAGCAGCAGGGCGTCGAAGTCGGCTCGTCGCACCTGGTAGGCGTACTCGTAGAGCGACGACTGCGTGAAGCGGAAGCCCCAGGTCCCCTGGTTCTTTCCCCACAGCAGCGTGCCGCCGTACTTGCGGGTGAATCCCATTGCGTCGAGACGCTCCCGCAGGCCCAGCTTCTCCAGCGTCGGCAGGACGCCGGTGATCAACGACTCGCCGATGTGGTACCGCGGGAACTTCTCGCGCTCCAGCACCAGCACCCGCCAGCCCTTGAGCGCAAGCAGCGCCGCGGTGGCCGATCCACCCGGGCCGCCGCCGATCACCACGACATCGAACTGGTCCTCAGACTCGGTCATGATCTTCCTGTTCGGTCAGAGCGCGGACAGCGGACGCTGCGGATCGGCCACGCCACTGGCCAGGATCCGCCGATAGTCGTCGACCATGCGCACCATGGTGGCCTCATCGAACTGCTTGCTGTTGAACCGCATGGTGCCGCCGATCTTCCCGTTGGACATCATGTCCATGCCCCACAGCACGCCGTTGGGGATGTCGGACGTCTCGGCGCATGACAGGTACCGCTCGCGGACCTCGGCGTACTGCATGTCCCCGACCACTTCGGGCTCGGTCATCGCCGGGTTCTGCAGCAGCTGGAAGGCGCACACGGCACCGTTGTCGCGGGTGTAGGTGTTGGTCAGGTCGGGCGCCTGGGCCGCGATGTCGCCGAAGGGCAGCTCGTTGGCGTACGCCTCGAGGCAGGTGGCCCTGGTGCGCCGGACCAGTTCCATGAAGTTGCGGCAGTCGGACAGGTCGGTGCGCAGCGGCACCAGGTTGAAGAACGGCCCGATGGTGTCGTTGAACGACGGGTCGACGCGTCCCGAAGTGATCGTCGAGGAGACCAGATCGGTGATGCCGGTCATCTTGTGAATCAGAACGTTGAACGCGGAGAGCAACACCATGAACGGTGAGCTGCGCATCGTCCGGGCGAGGTTGAGCGTGCCCGCGGTGAGCTCCTCGCCGATGACGAAGCGGTACACTGAGTAGACCGCCGTTGTCTGCGGGGTCAGGCGCCGGTCGGCCCGGATGTCAGTGATCTCGACGCCCTTGAGCTTCTCACGCCAGTACGCACGCTTCAGGTCCGCGGACGGATCAGCCAGGTCTTTCTGCTGCCAGCGGGCGTAGTCACCGTATTGGCGGGCCGGCGGCAGGCCCGGCTCGCCGAACCCGCGCCGGGCGGCGTAGAACGCCGCGATGTCACGCAGGAGCACGTGCAGCGACCAGCCGTCGCTGGCGATGTGATGGGTGATCAGCGTGAGCACTGCGTCCTTGTCGTCGAACCGCCCGATCACAGCGCGCAGGTGCGGCAGCTCGTTCACGCTCATCGTGCTGGCCTCGACGCCGTTGATGAACTCGTCCACCACGACGTCGCGGGGGCGTGACTCGTCGGCGGCCAGCGTGACGACTTCCAGGCGCGGTGACCGGGGCGGGTGGACCTTCTGGTACGGTTCGCCGTCGTCGCGAACGATCACCGTACGCAGGATCTCGTGCCGCGCAACTGCGTCGTCGAGGGCACCCTGCAGAGCAGCGAGGTCGAGTGGTCCGGTGAGCCGCCAGCCCAGGATGACCAGGTGCCGCGGCCCGAAGGCGCCGTCGGTCTCCCCCTTGTCGAACAGGCAGAGCATCGCCAGGTTCGTCGACAGTGGGATGCGTGCGTCCGGCTCCTCGCCGGTGATGGCAGACTGCTGCAACGTCATGGTGGTCTCTCTAGGCCGGGTCCGACGCGGGCGCCGGACGCAGTTGCGTCCATGTCTTGCTCACGTAGTTCAGGCACGTCGCGCGCTCGCGCGGTCCGAACGCGATAGACCAGCCGGACGGAACCGGGATGGACGCCGGCCACAGCGAATGCCGCCCTCCCTCGTTGGCCAGGATGATGAAGTTGCCGTCCTCATCGTCAAAGGGGTTGGTCATCTGTTCTCCTCGGATCTCAGGTTTGGTCGGGCGCCGACGTGTACGCGCTGGAGGCCCGTACAGCGCCGGCCAGCCCTGCGACCGTGGGCGTGTCGAACAGGCGGCTGATATCGAGTTCCACACCCAACTCCGCGCGGATACGGTTGAGCAGGCGCAGACCGAGTAGCGAGTGCCCGCCGAGGTCGAAGAAGTTGTCTTCGACGCCGACCTTGCCGGTGCCGAGCATCTCGATGAACAGGCCGCAGATCGCGCGCTCCTCTTCATTTCGCGGCGCGACATAGGAGGCGGTGGCGCTGAAGTCCGGCTTCGGCAACGCATCGCGGTCGATCTTGCCGTTCGCGGTCAGCGGCAAGCGCCCGATGACCACGAACGCCGCGGGCACCATGTACTCGGGAAGAGCCTGGCGCACGTGCTCACGTAGGGCAGTGAGGTCCGGTTCGCCTGCCGCGGCCGGGACGATGTAGGCCACGAGGCGTTTCTCGCCGTTGCCGGCGTCACGCGCGACGACCGCGACGTCCGCCAGACCCGGATAGGCCGCGACGACCGACTCGATCTCAGCCAGCTCAACCCGGAAGCCGAAGATCTTGACGAGGTCGTTCGCCCGGCCGACGTACTCCAGACCGCCGTCGTCCGATCGGCGCACGAGATCCCCGGTGCGGCACATGTACGACCCCGCCGCCCCCGCGGGGTCCGCTACGAACTTCTCGGCCGTCAGGTCGGTACGGCCCAGGTAGCCGTGCGCGAGGCCAACGCCGCCCAGATAGAGCTCACCGACGACACCGGCCGGAACCGGGTCGAGGCGCTCGTCCAGCACGCGGAGTTCGACGCCCTCGAACGGCCGGCCCAGGTCGACGCTGGTCGTCGCGGACAGATTTCCCTCAATGGCCGCCTGCGTGCTGAAGATCGTAGCCTCGGTGGTGCCGTACAGGGTGCGCACGACAATGCCGGGACACGCCTTCAGCACGCGGGCAACCGCGCTCGGCGCGATGACGTCACCACCGGTGAGGACCTCACGAACGCCGACAAGGCACTCGGGCGCCTCCTCGGCAACCACGCGGAACAGCCCGGCGGTCAGGTGCAGCGCCGTGATCCGGTGTTCCACGATGAGCCGCAGCAGCCCCGCGATCTGCAGCTCGCCGGGCGGTGGTACGACCACGCAGCCGCCGTGCAGCAGCGGCATGAGCAGTTCGTACAGCGACACGTCGAACGCGAACGGCGCCAGCAACGGCACTCGCTGGTGCCGTTCAGGCTCCCAGCTCGGGTCCAGCATCAGACGCACGGTCTCTCGATGACCCACGACGACACCTTTGGGGTGCCCGGTGGATCCCGACGTGTACATCACGTACGCCGGCGAGTCGCCGTTCACCCGATTTACGGGCTTCGAATCGGCCCCTGCGGACTCTGCCAGCGCCTCCGCGACGACAACCCTCGACACTGAGGCGGGGGTACCGCGGTGCGCCGTCGCCGCGTCGACGAGCAGCAGCGGGGTGCCGGACTGCTCGATGATCCATTCCTGCCGGTCCCGGGGATAGGCACTATGCACAGGGAGGTACACCCCGCCCGCCTTGAGAATCGCAAGGAACGCCAGGACCGCATCCGGCGAGCGCTCCATAAGGACCGCGACCGGCACGCCGGCATCGATCCCGCGGGTGCGCAGGTGGCGCGCCAGCCGGTTCGCCTGCTCGTTCAGTTCGCGATATGTCCACGTCAGGTGGGCGGATCTGACAGCTACTGCGTCCGGCACGTGTTCAGCTCTTGCTTCGAATACCTCGTGAATCGTTTGGGACACAATGACCCTCCGGCCGACCTCAGAATTGGTGATGGCCGTCATGAATTTAGGCAACGGCGGCAGACGGCCGCACCTCCGGCATTGCCGTGCCCGTGATGCCGTCGGCCGCACCTGCGACACACCGCAAAGGCGAAGGTGCCGTGTCGGCCCGGTACGTCCACGATTGCCTCTGCTGGCCCGCGGCCGCGCCGGTCGGCAGGTCGAAGCGCCGGAGGAGTACCCCGCACATGGAACATGACGATGTCGTCGGCTGGCCCGCGGACCGCGCCCGGCACTACCGCCGCAGCGGATGCTGGCGCGGGCAGCCGCTCGGCGCCTACCTGTGGGCCAACGCCGAGCGGTGGGGATCCCGGCCTGCGCTGGTCGATCGCGGGCACACAGTGTCCTATCAGGCGCTCGCGGGCCGCGCCGACCACCTGGCGATTCGACTGTCCGCGCTCGGTCTGTGCCGTGGTGACGCGGTGCTCGTGCAGCTGCCCAACAGCGCGGCCCTCGTGGTCGTCATCATGGCGTGTGTCCGACTCGGTGTGGTGCCGGTGCTGATGCGGATGGAGCACGGCGAGCTCGCGATGGCGGCCGTCGGTGCCCATGTTGATGCGGCCGCGGTGATCGTGCAGCAGCATTGGCGCGGGGTCGACCTTCAGGGGGTGGCGCAGCGCGTGGTCCGGGTCCTGCCGCAACGGGCCCCGATCCTGGTGATCAGCGACCGGCCGGCTCCCGGCACTGTCGACCTGGGCGCGCTGCTGGCCGCCGGCAGCGACGCCGTCATCCGGCAGCGCTGGCTGGACGATCATGCTCCTGCGGCGTCGGACCTGGCGCTGTTGCTGCTCTCCGACGCCGACTGCGGCGGGCTCCAGGTCGTGGGACACACGCATGAGGCGTACGAGTACTGCGTGCGGCGCAGCGCCGCCGCCACAGGCTTTGACAGTACGACCGTCTATCTCACGGTGCTGCACGCCAGCCATCACATCGTGCTGGCTGCCATTCTGTCCGCACTGCACGCTGGCGGGCGCGTCACGCTGCTGGCGTCCAACCGTGCCGATACCGCCTTCGATGTGATCGCCCGCTCCGGCGTCACGGTGGCCACGGTCACGCCGGAACTGGCCGGCAGGTGGGTAGAACATCACCCGTACACGCGGTCCGATCTGTCGACACTGCGCAGCCTGCATGTCCGTGGCGGCGCCCTTGCTCCTGACGTCGCCGCCGGCATCGCGGCCGCCCTCAACTGCCACATCCAACAGGTCTACGGCATGGCCGAAGGACTCATCTGCTACACCCCAACCAACGCCC
>NZ_JBFAPO010000132.1:0-6398 GCF_040676755.1 Dactylosporangium sp. NPDC049525
ACCCCCCCGTTGCGGCGGGGTGTTTTCCCCCCCCCCCCCGGGGGGCCCCGGCGCCCCCCGCCCCCCCCCCCGCTCCGGTCGCTGGTGACGTCCAGCGGCACCGCGAACGCGTCCACCCCGGCGGCGTGCAGCGTCTTCACCGCCGCCTCGCCCCGCGCCGTGTCCCGGGCCCCGACCGCCACGCGGTAGCCCCGTTCGCCCAGCCCCGCCGCGATCTCGTAGCCGAGTCCCTTGTTCGCGCCGGTCACCAGCGCGGTCTTCGTGTCACTCATGACGCTGATGCTGACGCGCCGGCGGGCCGGGTCCTTACATCATCTCGGTACGCTGTGATACCCGGCCGGTATGGTCGTTGCGTGGAGACGCTGGAGACCCGCGAGCTCAGATACTTCGTCACCGTCGCGGAGGAACTGCACTTCAGCCGGGCGGCCGAGCGCCTCGGCATCGCCCAGCCCCCGCTGTCCCGGGCGATCCAGCAGCTCGAACGGCGCCTCGGCGTCACCCTGCTGGACCGCAACCGCCGCGGCGTCACGCTCACCGGCGCCGGCCAGGTGCTGCTCGACGAGGCCCGCACCATCCTCGACGCGACCGCCGCGGCGGCCCGCCGCACCCGCCGCGCCGCATCCTCCACGAACCGCCTGACCCTCGCGACCAAGGCCGGCGCCAATCACGAACTGCTGCGGCAACTCCTCGACGCCCACGCCGCCGAACCCGGCGCCGCCGACATCGAGGTGCTGCTGTGCGGCCTGGGAGACCAGGCGCGGATGCTGCGCGACGGCCGCGCCGACGTCGCGCTCATGCAACGGCCCTTCGACGCCCTCGCCGGCTTCGACACCGAGGACCTGCTGACCGAGCAGCAGGTCGCGATCCTGCCCGCCGGGCATCCCCTGGCCGCGCGGACGGCGCTGACCATGGCCGACATCAGCGACGTGCCGGACCTGCCGGTCGCCCGCTGGCCCGGCCAGGACGGCAGTTACGAGCCCGGCCCGGGCCCCGAGATCCACGACCAGTCGCAGCTGGCCCAGCTGATCGCCCTCGGCAGCACCATGGCCGTGCTCTGCGCCTCGTCCCGGTCATGGCTGTGGAGCGCGCACACCGCCGTCGCCCTGACCGACGCCCCGCACGTCACCACCGTGCTCGCCTGGCCCCCGCACACCCGCTCCCGGGCCGTCGCCGCCCTCGTCCGCACGGCGGTGACGAGGTTCCACTAGCCGGCCGGCGCCGCCGGCGGACCCGGGTCGCCGCCCAGCGACCGCACCGGCACGAACTGGTAGTGCTCGGTGCCGCTGTTGCCGTTGATGTCGCTGTGCCACGCCAGCTCCAGCTCCAGGCCGTCCTGGCTGACGTACCCGGCGTAGGAGACGCTGCCGTATGCGCTCGACACGACGAACCGGAGCTCGGCGCCGTCGTGCTCACACCGGCCCGCCGGAACGTTGGGATGTCCGGGCGCCAGCCAGTTGGCGACCTGCTCCGCCAGCGTCACCGGGTCGTCCCTCGATCCGACCGCGGCGGTGACCACCTCGTGCGAGACCAGGAACCGCACGATGTGGCGGCCGTCGTGTTCCTCATGCTGCGCGGACATGTAGAGACCGTCGCAGCGGGCATAGCACCGCTTCTGCGCCCCAGACATGCGACCAACTCTCGCAGGCGAGCGCGACCGCGGCTTCGCCCGATCGGCCGGTGCGCCCGGCAGGCTCAGCGCGCGACGATCCGCCGGCCCGCAGGGGCCGGCGACGGCAGGTCGCCGGTGTTACGGCTTGCGGCCGACCACGCCGTAGATCTGCAGGTCGGCGCTGACGGGGCGGTCGGCGGAGGCGTCGGGGCGCCAGTCGCCGACCGGGACGATGCCGGGCTCGACGATCTCCAGGCCGGCGAAGTATTGCTCGATGGTGGCCTTCGGGCGGGCCCGCACGTCGGTGCCGCCGGCGGCGAACATCTTCTCGTAGGCGGCGACGCCCTCCGGCGTGCTGAAGTCCATCGTGCCGTGGGTGATCACCAGGTAGCTGCCGGCGGGCACCGCGTCGAGCAGGTGCTGGACGATGGCCGCGACCTGCGCGTCGTCGTGGACGAAGTGCAGGGTGGTGACCAGCAGCAGCGCGACGGGCTCGGCCAGGTCGAGGGTCTCGTGCAGGCTCGGGTGCGCGAGGATCGCCCCGGGGTCGCGGACGTCGGCCTCGAGGTAGGCGGTGCGGCCGCGCGGGTCGCCCTGCAGCAGTGCGCGGGCGTGGACCATCACGATCGGGTCGTTGTCGACATAGACCACCCGGGACTCCGCGGCGACGCGCTGCGCGACCTCGTGGGTGTTGTCCGGGGCGGGCAGGCCGGTGCCGAGGTCGAGGAACTGGCGGACGCCGGACTCTGCGAGGAACCGCACGGCGCGGCCCAGGAAGGCGCGGTTGGCCCGGGCCAGGGCGACCACGGCCGGGAAGGCCGCGGCGATCGCGTCGCCGGACTCGCGGTCGGCGGCGAAGTGGTCCTTGCCGCCGAGCCAGTAGCTGTAGCGCCGGGCCGGGTGCGGGACCGAGGTGTCGATCCGGCCGTGTTCCGTGCTGCTCACCCAGCTGTTCCTCTCGTGCGGGCGACCGATCGCCGTTGCGATAGAACCTAGTAGATCACCCGCCGGCAAGCCAGCACGCCCGGCGCCGGCCGCGGGGCGGCCCGGGCCGCTAGCGCGAGGTGATCGAGGCGATCAGGCCGTATTCGACGGCTTCCTCGGCGGACAGGACCCGGCCGATGGACAGGTCGTCCTCGACCCGGGACCGGGGCTGGCCGGTCGCGGCGGCGATGCGCAGCACCAGGTCCTCCAGGTCGCGCAGATACCGGCCGGCCTCGGCGACGACCTGGTCGGCGGTGCCGCCGGGGCTGGTCACCTTCGGCTCGGACAGGCGGAACCTGGCGTGTGCGAACGCCGAGCGGGTCTGCGCCGCGCAGAACACGCCGATCGCGGCGCCGCCGACCTGGCCGACGGCGGTCGCGTGGACCGGGGCGTGCACCGCGTCGAGGGCGTCCACGAGCGTGAACACCGCCGCGAGCTGGCCCTCCTCCGCCGCCAGGTGCAGCGTGATCGGGTCGGGGCCGAGCGCGTCCAGGGCGAGGAGGGTCGCGGCGGCGCGGCCGGCCAGCTCCGGCTCGATCACGCCACGCAGGAACACCATGCGGCGGCCGAACAGCTGCTCGTCGAGCCAGGGGGCCGGCTGGGGCGGCGGGGCCGGCGGATCGTCGTCGGGGCGCCGGTCGTAGCGGAACCGCGAGCTGTGCTCCATGCGCCCGACCCTAGGCGACGGCACGGCCGCGCACCGAGCCCCGCGGCCGCATTCCGCTGCGGGCGGAAGGCACCGGCCGGCGGCCGATGCGGATTTTCCTATTTTTCCGGAACTGCCACTTTCGGCTGGCACCATGCGGGGTAGGTACACCCCCTCACGACCTCTGGAGTGCGCATGGTGGACGCCTCGATCACCGAGTCCGGCCTCGCCAACCGGGACCTCGTCGAGATCGTCAACGAGGTCTGGGACGCGTACCTGCAGCAGCCGGACGCCCAGCTGACGGAGTTCGAACCGGGACTGGACCTGCGGCCGATCACCGCGGCCGTGTCGATCACCGGCGCCTGGGAGGGGCACGTCCGGGTGCTCGTACCGGTGGCCGCCGCCAACGACATCACCGGCCTGATGCTCGCCATGGAGCCCGACGAGGTCACCGACCGCGACGTCACCGACGCCATGGGCGAGCTCATCAACGTCGTCGGCGGCAACCTGAAGAACCGGGGCTCCCAGCCGGCGAAGCTGGGCCTGCCCGTCGTGGCGACCGGCAAGATGCTGTTCCCGTCCACGCGTGAGACGCTCCGCCTCGCGGTCGGCTGGCAGGACAAGCCCGACCAGCCGATCACGTTCAGCGTCCTGCACGTGCACCGCGACCGGCCGATCACCACCCGGATGCCGTGACCCCTGCCGTGACCCCCGCTGTGACCCCCGGCTTCACCAGGTCCGCTGGCGCACCAGCGCGGCCTCGATGCGTTCCGCCGGTGCGGGCGTGCCGTAGTAATGGCCCTGGCCGTACCGGCAGCCCGCGGTCCGCACGACCTCCAGGTGCCGTTCCGCCTCCAGACCGTGGGCGACGACCGTCACGTTGAGCCGCTGCGCGAGCTTCACCACGACGTCGATGATCGGCGCCGCCGGTCCCCCGGCCGTCGGCTGCGACGTGAACAGGGCCCCGTCGACCTTCAGCATGTCCGTCGGCAGGCGGCGCAGGTGCGCCAGCGACGTGGCGCCGGTGCCGAAGCCGTCCAGCGCGGTCCGCACGCCGATGGCCCGCACCGTCGCCATGGGCTCGACGGCCCGGTCCAGGTCGACGCCGAGCTCCCGCTCCGAAAGCTCGACGACCAGGTCGGCCGGGTCGATCTGGTGGCTGTCCAGGGTCAGGCTCAGCCGGCCGGCGAAGTCGGCGGCGACGAGGTCGTCGATCGCGACGTTGACCGACATCCACAGCCGGTACCCCTCGTGCTGCCACGACGACAGCTGCCGGCACGCCTGGTTGAGCACCCAGTCGTGGATCTCACGGGTGATCCCGAGCTCCCGCGCGACCTCGAGGGTCTCCTTCGGCGGGACGGTGCCGAGCGTCGGGTGCCGCCAGCGCAGCAGCGCCTCGACGCCGATCGGGTGGCCCTCGACGAGGTCGTACACCGGGTGGTACGCGAGGTCCAGCTCGCCGCGCTCCGCCGCCTGCGGCAGGTGCTGCTCGAGCGTGGCCCGCCGCACGTAGGCGTCCTCGACCTCGGCGTCGTGCCACTCGACCTTGCCGCGCCCGCCGCGTTTCGCCCGCCGCAGGGCCAGCCCGGCGCGGCGCAGCGACTCCTCCGCGCCGCCGCCGACGGGCGCGAGCCCGATCCCCGCGGACAGCTGCAGGTCGGCGCCGGGCAGCGGGTACGCCTCGCCGAGGTCTCCGAGCAGCCGCATGGCGAGCGTGAACGCGTGCACCTTGTCGACGCTGGTGTACACGGCGAACTCGTCGCCGTTGAGCCGCGCCGCGACGTCACCGGGGTTGGCCGCGCCCCGGATGCGGGCGGCGACCTGGACGAGCATCGCGTCGCCGACGTCGGAGCCGTGCAGGGCGTTGACGCCCGCGAACCCGTCGAGGCCGATCGTGATCAGGTAACCGCCGCCCTCGTTGAGCTGCGCGAGCAGGGCACCGCGGTTCGCCAGGCCGGTCAGCGGGTCGACCCGCATCGTGCGTTGCAGGCTGTGTTCCAGCGCCTGCTGCGCGCTGGCGTCGCGCAGGTGCACCACGACGCCCTCGACCTCGGGGTTGCCGCGTTCGTCGGTGACGGTGACCTCGACCGGCCGCCACACCCCGAAGCCGTCCTGGATCCTGGCCCGCACCGGCTGCGACCCGGCCCGGTCCGGCGCCACCAGGTGCAGGTCGTCGGGGTGCACGAGGTGCCGGAACGGCCGCCCGACGACCTCCTGGTCCGACAGGCCGAACTGGCGGGCCGCGGCGGCCGACTGCCACCGCACCGTAAGGTCCGGGTCCAGCACCACGATCACGTCGCTGGAGCCGGCGACCAGGGCGCGGAACGTCGCTTCCTGCGCGTCGAGCTGGCCGCTGTACCGGCGCAGCGCGACCGCCTCGAGCAGCTCCCGCACCGCGACGGCGAGGACGGCGAACGTGCCGATCACCATCGCCGTCATGCCCAGCTGTCCCCGGCTGAGCAGGGCGTACAGCACGGCGGCGGCGCCGGCGAGGACCGGGGCGACCAGCAGCGGGTCGCCGATCAGGGTGCCGTCGGTCGCCGCCCGGTTCGGCTGGCGGTCGGCGTCCACGGACCGGCACGCGCCGGCCCAGACCAGCACCGAGCCGAGCACCAGCAGCCCGCCCGCGGCCAGCAGCCAGACGCCGTCGCCGGGGGGCCGCAGTGGCAGGACGGCCAGGCCGAGGACGATCAGCGCCACCCCGCCGGCGGCGGTGACGGCGGCCCAGCGCGGGAACGGCGCCCGTACCCCGCTCACGACGGCGATCGTGATGCCGGTGACGGCGAGCAGGCAGGTGGTGAACATGGTGGGGCTGGGCCGGCCGTCCTGTTCGAGCACGAGGACCAGCAGCGTCAGGAACTTCCACAGCGCGACGCAGATCCCGTCGAGGGCGCGCCGCAGCGCGCCGCCGGTGTCGACGGTGACGCCGGGCAGTTTCAGCAGGCCGGCGACGAGCGCGACACCGGCGACCGGCGCCAGGTACGCGGCGACCGGCGTGGCCACGGCCGAGACCCCGGCGGTGAACACCCCGAACCCGAGCGCGGCGAGGCTGAAGACGGTCCCGCGGGAGCGCGGCGCCTGCTGCCGGTCGGCGCCGGCACCGGCCGGCTGCCCCGGGGCGGCGCCGGCCGGCTGGCCCGGACCGGTGCCGGCCTGCTG
>NZ_JBFAPO010000133.1:0-6365 GCF_040676755.1 Dactylosporangium sp. NPDC049525
GACAGGACCTCGTCACAGGTCCTGTCCCGTTGTCGTTGCCCGGTACCTGCCGTCTACGAGGCCGAAGCCGCGCCGGCGGCCGCCTCCTGCCGCTCCTCCTCGACGTTGAGCTCGTCGTAAAACGGGCAACCCCAGAGCCGCTCGAACGGGGCGAACGTGTCCAGCCGGGACTGCGCCGTCAGGTACTGCACCAGCTCGTTGCGCGGGTTCCAGAAGTCGCCGCTGACCAGGCGCGCCACCCATTTGTTGTCGCCGAGTTCGTCGCCGGAGATGTCGTAGCCGGCGTTCTTCAGCAGGCCTCGCAGGCTGTACCCGGCCTCGTAGTAGGCGTAGATCAAGCGGGCGTACATGTCGAAGCCGGTCTTGTAGAAGCGCGTGTACAGCTCCTGCTGTTCCTCGGCCGTCTCCGGCTCGTCCAAGAGCATGTCGATCGCCGCCGCCGCCTGACGGCCGGTCACCATCGCCAGGAACACACCCGCAGAGAAGATCGGGTCGAAGAAGCAGCCGGAGTCACCCACCAGGAACCAGCCTGGCCCGGCAGCGGTCTCGGAGTAGTACATGTAGTCGGTCTCGACCATCACGTCGGTCAGTGGCCGGGTTCCGACGAGCCGCTGCTGGATGCGTTCGACGCGGGAGATGTGCTCGTAGTGCAGCGCCTCGCGGTCGTCGGCGCGCTGCAGGACCTCGCGCGGCATGCAGGCACCGACGCTGATGGCGTTCTTGCCGATCGGGATGGCCCAGACCCAGCCGTCGAGGTGCTCGCCGATCTGAATGTCGCCCTCGACGCCAGGGTTCTGTGTCTCATCGAGGTCGGTGAAGTGCCGGAACACTGCCACCATGCGCCGGCGGTCGCCGCTGCGGCGCAGCCCGAACGCCTGCGACACCTTGCTCGCCCGACCGGCCGCGTCGACAACGTACGGCGCGTACGCGGTCAGCGTCTGCCCCCGGTACTGGTACTGCACGCCCACGACGCGCTCGCCGTCGAGGATGAGCTCGTGCACCGTCGCTTCGTGCAGCACCGTGGCACCGGATTCGGCGGCAAAGTCGCACAGCAGCTTGTCGTACTCGGCTCGTTCGGTCTGGAACGTCTCGTGCTGCCGGCCGGGACCCTGCTTCTCGAATGGGATACGCCCGAAACGGCCCAGGCGTCCACCGGTGAACTCGGCGCCGAATTTGGTCGGGAAGCCTTGCGACATCACGCGGTCCAGGACACCCATCTCTTTCAAGATGAGCATCGTCGGCGGCAGCATCGACTCTCCGATGTGGAACCGGGGGAACGATCGGCGCTCCAGCACCAGGACCTTCCGGCCCTTCTTGGCGAGCATCGTCGCCGTCGTGCTCCCGGCCGGACCAGCACCGATCACGATCGCATCGAAGCGCGCTGCGTCATGCTGTGCGGATTCAGGCATTGTCTCTCCAGTCAGTCGAAGTGGTCTTCTCGAGGCACATGCGGGATTTGCCGGACCGACGACGCACCCTCCGCCAGCCTCACAGCCGCGGGAGACACACGGCACCTTCCTGTTTGCCCGTCCGTGCGGCTGCTGCATGGCACGCCGGCATTCGTTACCTGCGCACGCTGGAACACGCCCCGCGCATCGACAGACGCGACGATGACTGACGGAGCGCACGCCGGCACGGCGATGCGCCTGCCACCGTTGTAGGCCACCAAAGACGCTGGAGGAGCGATGAGTCCCCCGCTGATCGGCACGCTCGACGTGCCTGGCGCCGGCATCTACTACGAGCGGCGAGGTAAGGGCCCGACGCTGCTGCTGATCTCCACTGGCAATGGCGACGCCGCGCCGTTCACCCCGCTCGCTGAACGTCTGGCCGAGCACTACACCGTCATCACCTACGACCGGCGCGGCTACTCACGCAGCCCGCTGCATGGCCCGCTCGACAATGACCGGCACCTCGACGACGACATCGACGATGCGCGCCGGCTGCTCGATCACGTCTCCGCCGAGCCGGGCTATGTCGCCGGCACATGCTCCGGCGCGATCGTGGCGTTGGGTCTCGCCACGCGGTTCCCGGAACGCATCCGCCTGCTCGTCGCCCACGAGCCCCCGTCGGTGTCGGTGTTGCCCGACGCGGCGCACTGGCTGCAGTTCCACCAGGAGCTGTACGACACCTACCGCACCGTCGGCATTGAGGCCGCCCGGGATGCGTTCCGCGACTACGCCGGCCTGGGCGACACCCGTCCACCGCCCGGTGCGGAGCTCCCGCCGGCGCAGCTGGCGGAACTGCTGGCCCGGCTCAAGCCCAACCAGGTGTTCTGGTTCGAGAACGAGCTGCTGACCTACCCGGCGTACGTCCCTGACACCGAGGCGCTACGGTCCTTGGCCGACCGGGTCGTCCTCGCCGGCGGTACAACGTCACGCGACCACTTCTCCTGCCGTCCGACCACGGTGCTGGCCGAGCAGATCGGCGCACCGGTGCACCTGTTCCCCGGCAGCCACGTCGGCCACGTCACTCATCCGTACGAGTATGCCGACGCGCTGCTGCGGGTGCTCGGCCGCGAACCCACGCGCTGACGACGGTCGACGCCATCATCCTGGCTGGATGATGGCGTCGACCGTCGGGTGTTGGTACTCCGCTCAGGCACCCACATGCATGTGGTGGCCGGCATGCGGGTCGACGCCGGCGGGAACGGTCGCCGATGGGTACTGGTCGGGGTAGAAGAAGCCGAACCCGACCTGCGGGTCGAAGCCTGGCATCGGCCTCCCCGGGTTCAGCATCGACACCGTCGCCGCACCGGTGATGCTGGCGAAGAGGTGCAGATCCCACAGCCGCGGATGCGTCATGCCGACAGGGCATCCGCACTCCTCGGCCGTCGGCGGGATCGCCCCGGCCGCCGCACCGTGCCATGCCTCCTGCGGCGGCGCCGGGATGTTCGCCCACGTGTCGGCCGGATGCACGCTACGCTCGTGCACCAGCCAGTCTTGCTTGGTGAGGCAGCTGAGGCCCGGATCGTCGGGATACGACGGCGGCTGACCGGGCATGTACATACCGGCATACCCCCAGCCGGCCAATGTGTACGGGAAGTCGGCGCCGTTGGGGTCGGTCACGTTCTTCGCTTTGCCGTTGGGACGGTAGAGCAGCATCGCAGGCTTGCCCGGTCCGGTGTACTCGCCGCCGTTGATGATGGACAGACCCATCCCGCGGATGCTGTTGTAGGCGTGGGAGAAGACGAAGTACTGGACGCCGTCACGCGGCTGAGCGAGCCGCTCGACGTCGGCCTCGTTCCGCAGCACCAGGAAGTCCTTCATGAACGAAAGGACCCGGCGCTGCTCCAGCGCCAACGAGCGGTAGCGTTCGATGTGCGTGCAGCCGCTTCTCGTGCGATGGCTGACATCGAACACGGTGGCTGACGACACGACGCCATCGTTTCGCAGTTGGGCAGCGTCGACAGCCGTTGCCGGAGTGGCACCGAGCACCAGGACGGCAACAGCCGCCAGCGCTGCGGCCGACCCTCCTCGTCTGATGAGTCCGGTGTGCGCCACAGGCATCCTCCTTGGTTGGTTCCGTGAATGGGTCCGAGCGTTACGTGAACATGCGCATCAGACACTAGAAGCGGCTCCGGGCAGCTTCACCCGCCAACGTGCTACGTGATCACGGACGCCCTCCAGGTGACCGCACTGGCGAAGGTGAGCGGTGCAATCCTCACGCGCACGATGAGGCGGGGTGCGCAGGGCTAGGCGCAGCGCAGGATGCCCGGCACGCATCGCCGTACACATAGCGTCCAATCCTCGTGAAGGTGGCCTCCGTGAAAGCTGCTGTCATCCCCGCCGTCAACACCGCCTGGGAACTACGTGACATCCCGCAGCCGCAGCCCGGTGCCGGTGAGGTCCTCATCCGCGTACATGCTTGCGGTGTCTGCTCCAACGACGTCCTCGCCACGGTGGGTGCTCTGCCGTTCCCCTCGATCGAGCCGGCCGTGACCGGCCACGAAGCGGTCGGTGAGGTCGTCGACGTCGGCCCGGGCGTGCGGTCACGCCAGGTGGGTGACCGTGTCGGCACCACCTGGGTCCGGGCGGGCTGCGGCCGCTGCGACTACTGCCGGCTGGGTCTCCCGGTCGGCGGTCAGACCGCGATGAACTGCCCGGGCGCGGTGCAGACCGGATTCACCGCTCCGGGTGGCCATGCCGAATACATGACCGTTAGCGCCGACGAGACCGTGCTGCTGCCCGAGGACCTGCCCTTTGTGCTCGCGGCGCCGGTCATGTGCGCCGGATACACGGCGTGGTCGGCCCTGCGTGCGGGCCGGCCCAGACCAGGAGACCGGGTTGCCGTGCTCGGCATCGGCGCGCTCGGGCACCTCGCGCTGCAGTACGCGTCGGCATGCGGTTACGAGACGGTGGCGATCACGCGCTCCGTCGACAAGCACAAACTGGCCAAGGCCCTCAACGCCGACTTCGTTGTCGCCGACGGCGAGCAGCTGCGCGGGATCGGTGGCGCAGACGTGATTCTGGCGACCGCTCCGTCGCACGCGGCGGCCGCTGCCTCATTGGCA
Organism: Dactylosporangium sp. NPDC049525; assembly: GCF_040676755.1. NCBI lineage: Bacteria > Bacillati > Actinomycetota > Actinomycetes > Micromonosporales > Micromonosporaceae > Dactylosporangium > Dactylosporangium sp. NPDC049525. Next base: position 4,511 of record NZ_JBFAPO010000133.1, read on the forward strand.
GGCCTTCGAGTCAATGGTCGCCTGGTCCTGGCGGGCCTCGACGGCAGGGAGCCGTTCAGCATCCCGCCGACGATGCAATACCCCTTCTTCGCCCAGGGCCAGAGCATCATCGGCGCCACACACGGCGGTCCATCGCAGTTGCGCGAGGCGCTCGACCTCGTCGCCGCCGGCAAGGTCACCCCGATGGTGGAGACGTTCCCGGCCGCACGCGTGGCCGAGGCCGTGGACAAGGTGGCACGTGGAGAGGTCCGGTTCCGAGCGGTCATCACCTACGCATGACCGTCGTGGCTCTGACTGACGCACCGCGGATCGTCGCAGGTGTCGACCGGCCGTACACACCGACGGATCCGGGGCGCCCGCCGGCGAACCCCTCACAAACATCACCGCCCATCTGCGAGGTCCAGCAATGACACAGATCAAGGGACGCGCCGTCGTGCTCGGCGCCAGCATGGCCGGCCTGCTCGCCGCACGAGTGCTCGCCGAGTTCTACCCGCAGGTTTTGGTGATCGACCGTGACCGCGTGATCGGAGTTCGCACGTCGCGGCGTGGGGCGCCGCACACGGTGCATGCGCATGGCCTGCACGCCCGTGGGCAGCTCAACTTTGAGGACCTGTTTCCGGGCTTGCTGCAGGAGCTGCGCGACGCCGGTGTGCCCACCGGGGATCTCGGCGAGATGCGCTGGTACTTCAACGGCCGTAAGATCCGTCCGGCGCGCACTGGGCTGATCTCGGTCACGGCGCCGCGTCCCGTGCTCGAGCACCACGTCCGCAGCCGGGTGGCGTCGCTGAGCAACGTCAAGTTCCTCGAGGAGTACAACATTCTCGGGTTGACCGCCAGCGACGACGCGGCCCAGGTCACCGGTGTCCGTGTGCAGCACCGCAGCGACAACGCGACGCCTGAGCTGCTTGAGGCCGACCTTGTCGTCGACGCGACGGGGCGCGGCTCGCGCACCCCTGCCTGGCTGGAGGAGATCGGCTACCAGCGGCCTCGTGAGGAACGCGTCAAGGTGGGCCTGGCCTACACGACGCGGCACTACAGGACCCGGCCCGAATGGTTCGACGGCGTCCAGTCGATCAACCCGGTCGCATCCCCGGCACACCCCCGCGGCGCGTTCTTCGGCCAGGTCGCGCCGGAAACGTGCATCCTGTCGCTGACCGGCATCCTCGGTGATCACCCGCCGACCGACCCGACCGGGTTCCTGGAGTTCGCCCGGTCGCTGCCCGTGGCGGACATCTACGAGGCAATCCGCGACGTCGACGCCCTCGACGATGCGGTGTCGTTCCGGTTCCAGGCAAGCGTGCGGCGCCACTACGAGACCCTGACGAGGTTCCCGCAGCGGCTTCTGGTGCTGGGTGACGCGGTGTGCAGCTTCAACCCCGTCTACGGCCAGGGCATGAGCGTGGCCAGTATTGAGGCGCTCGCGCTGCGCGAGCACCTGCGCCGCGGCGCAGTACCGCATCCGCTGGCGTTCTTCGCCGACGTCGCCCACGCGATCGACACGCCGTGGGAGATCTCGGCCGGCGGGGATCTCGACTTTCCCGGCGTCGAAGGCCGGCGCACCGTGAAGGTGTCGGTCGGAAACGCGTACATGGCGCGCCTGCAGTACGCGGCCACGAAGGACTCGCGGGTCACCGACGGTTTCATGCGGGTGGCCGGTCTCGTCGACTCGCCGGAATCGTTGATGCGCCCGGCGATGGTGGCCAGGGTCTTGCGGCATGCCGTGCGCCGGCCGGGCCCGGGACCGTCCTGGTTGGACACCGCACGCTGACACGGCGGCGAGCACCCCGGGCGGGGTGGGCGGCGGGCGGTTGTTAAAGACACACACCCCCCCCCAACGCACCCGCGCCCACCCCCC
>NZ_JBFAPO010000134.1:0-6267 GCF_040676755.1 Dactylosporangium sp. NPDC049525
ATCACCCAGGACAACCTCGACAAGTACGTCGACGCCAACATGCCGCCGCTGCACTACGCCATGTGCGGCTGCACCGACCTGCCCGGCTACCCCCAACGCTGGAAGTGAGGGATGCCGATCAGACCTGCGTGAATCGCCATTGCTGGTTGGTGGTGCCCTGGCAGGTCCATTGGACCAGCCGGGTGCCGTCGGTCGCCGCGTTGCCGAAGACGTCGACGCACAGTCCACTCAGGACGTTCCTGATGACGTAGACACCCGCGGTCGCCGGCGTTGCGCCGGGCACCGGTGTGATGGTGAATCTCTGGTTGTCGTCATTGTGGCACCGGTACTGCTGCAGGTACGCCCCTGCCGTGGTGGAGCGGGCGTCGACGTCCAGGCACTTGCCGGAGTGCACGGCCTTCAGCGTGACGGTGCCACCGCCGGCGTCGATGACCTGCCACCGCTGGTTGTCGGCGCCGGTCCCGGGCCATTGAATGACCGGGGTCTGATCGGCGTCGGACTCCGCCTCGACGTCCATGAGCTTGCCGCTGTGCTCCGCGGTCAGCGTCCACGTCCGCCCGGTGATCGGCGTGGTGCCCGAAGGACTTGGTCCCGGTGTCGAAGATGCGGTGGGCCCGCGTGTGACCGGTGCCGGTCCTTTGGTTATGGACCCAGCGGTGACCGGTGATCGCGGCGGCGTCGGCGGTGCCGCCGCGACGCGGGCGGGCGCGGGTTCCGCCGGTGGCGTGGACACCGCGATCGGCGTGATGACGACACCGGCCAGGATGACCGTGCCCGCGACGAGGGAGACGATGGGATGTGCCGCTACGGCAGCCGCGAGCTTGCCGGTCAGCGAGAAGGGCACGGTGCCGGTCGCGGCGGCGCCGGAGGCGGCGTGCGCGAAGGAGGTCGCCGCGCCCGTGGCGGCCGCCGGAAGCAGGCCTTTGGCTGTGAGGGCGGCGATGAGCGTGGCCGGAACGGGGAGCACGGCGAGGGCCGCGATGATCTTTTCGATCCTGATCAGGTCTGCCGTGGTCGCGGTGCAGACGGCGCAGTCGCGGATGTGCCGGGCGATCCGTTTGCGCCAGACGGTCGACGGCTGCCCGTCCCATTCGGACACGACGGTGTCCAGGCCGGCGCAGCGAGGCTCGGCGGCGAGCGCGCTGACGATTGCCCGGCATCGCTCCAGCTGCTCGCGCATCCGCTGCAGACGGACACCGGCGTGAGCGACGTTCACCCCCATGGCTTCGGCCACCTCGGCGCGGCTCATGAGTTCCGCCGTCTCCTGCCACCACAACGACAGCAGTGTCCGGTCGTCCGGATCCAGCCATCGGCTCGCCTCGGCCAACCGGCGTCGCTGCTCCGCGAGCTGCATGTTCAGCACTGTCGTGCGTTCGACGTCCGCCGCGCTGTCCGCGACGTCGGCCGCCTCCTCGATCACAGTGGTCCGCGCTGCCGCGGACTGCCAATGGTTCCTGTGTCTGCCGATCTGATGCATCGCCACAGCGGCCAGCCACGGCCGGAAGCTCTCAGGACTGCGCAGGCCCGGCAGGTCTCGCAGCACCAGCAACAATGTCTCCTGCACGACATCGTCGACGTCGGCGGGCCGGCTCACGGCTCGGCCGACGATGTTGTACAGCAGGGGCAGGCACGCCGAGATCAACTCGTCACGCGCGTCCCTGCTGCCGGCCTGCGCGGCGATGACCAGCGGCGCATAGTCACCCCGGAAGGTCAGGGGCGGCACAGATGGCGGCTTCCGCAGCCGGGGTGCCGGTCCGCCCTGGTTCACGGCGCGAGGAGTGGGCCAGCTGTCGGTTGCAACGCGGCGCACCCACCGGCTCGCTGTCTGTGCATATCAGGTCCCACAATCGCTGTCATGAATGCGCAGGTCGTGCATCGGCCCACCACAGTGGCGACGGAAGACGACGGTGTCAAGATCCCATCGAATGGCGGTCCGCTGCGCGAATGGACATAACAATTTTTACGGGAGCGATTCGGCGACGTCTCGAACGTTTCCTCTCGGCGGGCCGGCGGGATGCAGTCACGGGCGCACGATTCCGGCCGGATCGACTGTCGCTCGCCGCGACGGACAGTCACACTCGGGGGTTCCCGGGCCATGTCTGCGACGCCAAGCGTGCCAGAGCCATCTCCGGAAGTCGATATATTGGCGAGTATGCACAGGTAGACGGCGCTTTCCAGCCAGCTCGGCCGGTAGAGCGCTCTCACTGGCCTCGTCCGTTCGGCCGGTCGAACTCGGCCGATCAGTGGAGGTCGGGCAACGGCTTTGTTTCGGTGGCGTTGCGCCGTTGCGGCGGAACATTGAAACATTTACTCTGCTCTCCGCGACCTTTAGTCCAAACTAGCAAAAGTTCCGGACTTCAACGGCGAAAGTCCCCACGCTACGTGCTCCACCGATGCTCGACCGCGATCACGGCCGTCTTCGATGGTTACGGTCAGTTAGGGGTTTGCGATGCCTGAACCACTGCTCCGGCTCGCCGATATCGGCAAGTCGTTCCTCGGCGTGCGCGTCCTCGCCGACGTCGACCTCGACGTGCGGCCGGGCGAGGTGCACGCCGTCGTCGGCGAGAACGGCGCCGGCAAGTCGACGCTGATGAAGATTATTTCCGGGGTGTACGTGCCCGACGGCGGCACCATCGAGCTCGACGGCGCCGCGGTGAGCTTCCGCAGTCCGCGCGACGCGCAACGGGCCGGCATCGGGATCATCCACCAGGAGTTCAACCTGCTGCCCGAGCGGACCGTCGCCGAGAACGTGTTCCTCGGCCACGAACCCGTCCGCCGCGGCCTCGTCGACCGCAAGGCCATGCACGAGCGGACCGCGGCGCTGCTCGCCGCCGCCGGCGAGACGTCGTTCGACCCCGGCGTGCTGGTCGGCCGCCTCGGCGTCGCCCAGCAGCAGGTCGTCGAGATCGTCAAGGCCCTCGCCCTCGACGCCCGCCTGCTCATCATGGACGAGCCGACCGCCGCCCTCGCCGACCACGAGGTCGAACTGCTCTACGCGCTGGTGCGCCGCCTCCAGGAACGCGGCATCGGCCTGCTCTACGTCTCGCACCGGCTCACCGAGGTGTTCGACCTGTCCGACCGGATCACCGTGCTCAAGGACGGCCGCAGGGTCACCACCCTCGCCACCGCGGACACCACCGGCGACCAGCTCGTCAAGCACATGGTCGGCCGGGAGCTCGCCGGATACTTCCCGCCCAGGGCCGTCCCCGGCGACATCGGCGCGGTCCGCCTCGCCGTCCACAATGGAGCCAACCACAAGCTCCGCGGCGTCGACGTGCAGCTGCGCGCCGGGGAGATCCTCGGCATCGGCGGCCTGCAGGGCTCCGGCCGCTCCGCGCTCGCCCGGGCGCTGTTCGGCGCCGACCCCTTCACCGCCGGCACCGTCGAGCTCGACGGCGCACCGGTGCAGCTGCGCTCGCCCCGCGCCGCGATCCGGGCCGGGATCGCCTACGTCACCGAGGACCGCAAGGGCGAAGGCATCGTCGCCGGCCAGTCGGTCCTCGACAACGCCCTGCTCGCCGGCCGCGCCGTCTTCCCCGCCTGGCGCGGCCGGGGCCCCCGCACCGTCAAGGTCCGCGAGCTGCTCGCCGCGGTCGAGGTGCACGCCGCCGGCGACGACCAGGAGATCCGGTTCCTGTCCGGCGGCAACCAGCAGAAGGTCGTCCTGGCCAGGTGGCTCGCGCTCGGGCCGAAGATCCTGCTGTTCGACGAGCCGACCCGCGGCATCGACGTCGGCGCCAAGTCCGCGATCCACGACCTGGTCCGCAAGCTCGCCCGCGACGGCGCGGCCGTGCTGATGATCTCCTCCGAGCTGCCCGAGCTGCTCGGCATGAGCGACCGGATCGTCGTCATGCGCGACGGGGCCGTCGCCGGGGAACTGCCGGCCGGCGCCAGTGAAGAGGACGTCGTCGGGCTCGCAACCGGCGCACTGACCGCATCTGAGGTGACAGCGTGACCGTGGCCCCGCCCGTGCCCGCGAAAACCACCGCGATCAGGCTCAAGGCGTCCGCCGCCGGGCCCGCCCGCGGGGTCTACATCGCACTCGCCCTGACGCTCGCGATCGGGTGGATCGTCGTCGCCGTCGACGGCGGGTCGCTGTTCAACCAGTCCACTGTGGTCAGTCTGCTGCACGTCGCGACCGGCCTCGGCCTCGTCGCGGTCGGGCAGACCCTGGTCATCCTCGCCGGCTCGCTCGACCTGTCCGTCGCGTACGTGATCAGCATCAGCACCCTCGTCGCGGCCGAGACCATGGCGGGCAAGGACGGCAACATCCTGCCGGCGATCGGCCTGGTGCTGCTCGTCGCCGCCGCGATCGGGCTGCTCAACGGGCTGCTGGTGACGAAGCTGCGGATCAACGCGTTCATCGCCACGGTCGGCGTGGGGCTGCTGCTCAAGGGCTACCTCGACAACGGCTACCCCGGCCCGGCCGGCAAGACCGCGCACGCGTTCGTGCAGAGCCTCGGCTACCAGCGCATCGGGCCCGTCCCGGTCGCATTCCTGCTGCTGCTCGCCGTCGCCGCCGCGGCCTGGTTCGTGGTGCGCAACACCCGCTTCGGCCACCACCTCATCGCCGTCGGCGGCGACCCCGACGTGGCCCGGCTCTCCGGTGTCCGCAACGACCGCATCCTCATCACCGCCCACGTGCTGTGCGCGCTGTGCTCCGGCCTCGCCGGGATCTACCTCGCCAGCCGGCTGGGCTCCGGCGCACCCCGCGTCGGCGTCGAAGGCCTCTACGACCTGGAGTCCATCGCCGCCGTCGTGCTCGGCGGCACCGCCCTGGCCGGCGGGCGCGGCGGCGTCGCCGGCACCGTCGGCGGCGTGCTGCTGCTGGCCAGCATCGACAGCATCTTCAACCAGCTCGAGGTCGACGCGTTCTTCAAGCAGGTCATCCGCGGCGTCATCATCATCGCCGCGGTGGCCGTCTACGCCCGGCGGATGCACCGCCGCCGCACCACGACCCGGAAGGCGGCGGCATGACGACCACCGTTGTCGAGACGAGCCCACGCCGGCGGTTCAATCTCACAAAGCCCGGCGGGATCGCCCCGATCGTCGGGATCCTCACGATCCTGCTGGTCCTCGTCGCGTTCCGGCAGCCGGACTTCTTCGCACCCGCGTCGCTGCTGTCGTTCATCGGCCGGTCCGCGCCCATCATCCTGCTCGCCGCCGGGCAGTACTTCGTCATCGTCTCCGGCGAGTTCGACCTGTCCGTCGGCTCGCTCGTCACCGCGCAGGTCGTCGTCGCGGCCCGGCTCATCGACAGCGACCCGGACCGCACCTGGCCCGTCGTCGCCGTGGTCCTGGCCTTCGGCGTCGCCGTCGGGCTCGTCAACGGCCTCGTCACCACGCTGCTGAAGGTCCCGTCGTTCATCACGACCCTCGGCATGTACCTGATCCTGGTGGGCGCCGTCTACCTGTGGTCCGACGGCGCGCCCAAGGGCGGCCTGTCCGAGGAGTTCCGCCGCTTCGGCCGCCGCGCGTTCGAGGACGTGCCGCTGCTCGGCCGGGTGCCCTACGCGCTGCTGATCCTGCTCGGCGTCGCCGCCGTCTGCGTCGCCGTCACCCGGTCCGACTTCGGCCGCACCCTGGTGGCCGTCGGCGGCAACCCGCGCACCGCGGAGCTCACCGGCATCCGGGTCTGGCGCACCAAGACGATCGCGTTCGTGCTCAGCGGCGTCATCGCCACCGTCGCCGCGATCCTGCTCGGCGGCTACAGCGGCGTGTCGTTCCAGGCCGGCGCCGGTCTGGAGTTCGGCGCCATCACCGCCGTCGTCCTCGGCGGGGTCGTCCTCGGCGGCGGCCGCGGCTCCGTCGTCGGCGCCATGCTCGGCGCGCTGACCCTCGAGACGCTCTTCGCGCTCCTGAACTTCTACGGCGTCTCCGGCGCCCTCAGATCCACCGTCCAGGGCCTGATCATCCTCATCGCCGTGGCAGTCGGAGCCCTGCGCCGCCGCTGAGGCACACCCCACCCCATTAGGAGAACACGTGAGACGAACCCCGCACGTCGCTGCGGCGGCCATGACGGCCGCGTTGCTGATCCTGTCCGGTTGTGCCACCGATGAACCCGCCACGACGGCGTCTGGTGCGGCCTCGTCCAGCGCGGCCGCTGGGTCCGGTACCGGTGAGCAGTCGAAGTTCTTTGTGCAGGCCGACTATGACAATGAGCTGTCGCTGTTGCAGGCGACTGCGACCGGTCCTGCTGACAAGCCGTGGGAGCAGGTGCTCAACCCGAAGCTGGTGGACACGGCCAAGTTCAAGAAGGCCGGGCCT
>NZ_JBFAPO010000135.1:0-5894 GCF_040676755.1 Dactylosporangium sp. NPDC049525
TGCACCTGGTCGACGAGCGGATCGTGGGTCGCAAGCCGCGGTCGCTGGGCTTCGCCGCCGCGGCCGCGCTGCCGTTGACCACGATCACGGCCTGGCGGCGCGGGCGAGGGCGGCGGTGCCGGTGTGGGCATCAGCGGCGATGGTGTCGGCGGTGGCGTGGGCACCGGCAGCGGTGGCGTGGCACCAGGCACTGCGGGTGGCGGCGCCGCACCGCCGGGAGGCTCGGGTGGCGGGGCCGGGACGATGCCAGCTACCGGCGGCGCCCCACCAGGCACGGGTGGCGTCGCGCCGGGCATTGGCGGTGTCCCACCCGGCACAACCGGTGCCCCACCAGGCACAACCGGTGCCCCACCCGGCACAACCGGTGCCCCACCAGGCACAACCGGTGCCCCACCCGGCACAACCGGTGCCCCACCAGGCACAACCGGAGTCCCACCCGGCATTGGCCGTGGCCCACCAGGCACAACCGGTGTCCCACCCGGCATTGGCCGTGGCCCACCAGGCACAACCGGTGTCCCACCAGGCACGGCCGGAGTCGCCGCGGGCGGGGCGGGCGACCCGGCGGGCGCAGCGGGTGTTCCGGCGGACGGTGTCGGGGCGGGTGGCGGCGGGGTGCCGCGTTGTGGCGGGAGCCGTTGCAGATGGGTGACGAGTTCGTCAATGACGGTGGCCAGGGCGCCTGGCCGGCTCAGTGTCTCCGCCAGGAGCAGCCGCAGTGCGGGCATCGTCAGGAACGCCCCGGCATGCGGGCCGTCCGAGGTCTGGGGCGGAACAGTTGTCGTCTGGGCCGGTCGCGGGGCGGACGGATGGAGCGGCGTCACTGGCCGAGGTGTCTGGGATGCCGCTGCGGGGTCGGGGCCGATCGCCGTCACTCTCCGAGTGTGACCCGACGCAGACCGCATCCGCTGGGCTTCACCGGCGCAGCCACGCCATCGACAGTGTGCGATCTACCCGCAAGTTGATCTCTGGAATGCGGGTAGATCGACCAACGTCTTCCCCGAAAAGGGACTTTTCAGGGCATTGACCAACGTCTGTGCGGCGGCCGAGCGGGCGGCTGAGCGGGTGTCAGCGGGTGGGGTGGGCCAGGGTGAGGCCGGCGGAGCCGGACAGGTCGAGCAGGTCGTCGACCGGGGTGCGGGTGCCGAAGCGGTGCGCGCGGTCGAATGCCGACGCGGGCAGCGTGGCCCGCAGCGCCCGCTCCGTTTCCTGGCGGGCGGGCAGCTCGCAGGCCGGGGTCGGGGCGCCGATCTCGTGGCGGATCACGTCGGCGGCGCCGAGCAGGGCCGCCGCGTGGGCCGGGTCGTCGAGGCGGCGGCGGGCCTCGGCGAAGGCCTCCAGGACGCTTGCGGAGCGCCACCGGTCGCCGACCCGGCGGTGGATCGACAGGCTGGCGCGCAGCCGTTCGGCGGCGGAGGCGACGGCGTCGTCGGCGAGGTCGACCCGGCCGAGGAGGTCCTGCGCCCAGCCGATGCCTTCCGGGAACGACAGCTCCGTGAATCGGTCCAGGGCCTCGACCAGGTGCCGGCGCGCGCGGGGCTGGTCGCCGCCGAAGTGGGCGACCGCGCCGAGGTGGGTGAGGGTCGCGGCGACCGACTCGTCGTCGGCGAGGTCCCGGAACGCGGCGAGGCTCGCGTCCAGCAGCGCCCCGGCCGAGGCGAAGTCGCCGGACAGCCAGGCGGTCGCGCCCGCCAGCTGTGCGGCGCGGCCCTCGCCCCAGGCGTCGCCGGCGCCGCGGTACAGGGCCAGGGCCTCTTCGAAGTATCCCCGCGACCGGAAATAGTCGGCGCGTTCCCGTTCGACGCTGCCGAGGAGGGTGAGCAGCCGCCCCCGCACCCGCACGTCGTCGACGTCGAGCGCGAGCGCGGCGCCGGCGAGGGCAGCGGCAGTCGCGTAGTCGCAGTCGAGCATCGCCAGGGTGGCGGCGGCCGAGCAGGCGGCGGCACGCAGCGTGAGTGGTGCGTCGGGGCGCCGGCCAAGGGCGTCGGACAGCCAGTCGCGGCCCTGGCGGTACACCCCGGTGAAATGCTGGAACGGTGCCAGTGCCGTTGCCAGGCGCAGATCCTCGGCGGCGGCGCGGCCGGGGCGCCTGGACAGCCAGGTCATGGCGGCGCGGAGGTTGTCCTGCTCGAGGGTCAGAATTCGCAGCAGGTCACGCTGGCCGGGGCCCCGGATCCCGGCGGCGGCCTGCTCGGCGAGGTCGAGGAAGAACGTGGCGTGGGCGTCCCGGGCGGCGCCGGCCTCGGCGGGGACCTCGGCGAGGCGGGCGGTGGCATACGCGGCGACCGTCTGCAGCATCCGCCCCCGCGCGTCGCCGACGGCGGGTTGCGGGTCGATGAGGGAGCGTTCGGCGAGGGCGGCGAGCAGCCCGGGGCGGTAGGCGGGCAGGACGGCGGCCGCCGCCTGGCTCCATCCGCCCTGGAAGACGGCGAGCTGCCGCAGCAGCGCCTGCTTGTCCGGGGACAGCAGCTCGAACGACCAGTCCAGGGCCGCCCGCAGCGTGCGGTGGTGCTCGGGGCCGGTGGCCTTCGCGTCGGCGAGGACCCGGAACCGGTCGGTGAGCAGGCGGTGCACCTCCGGCACGGACAGCAGCGCGGCGCGGGCGGCGGCGAGCTCGACGGCGAGCGGCAGGCCGTCCAGGGCCCGGCAGATGGCGGCCGCGCCGGAGCGGTGCGCGGGTGGGAGCGGGCGGCCGGTCCGTTCGAACATGCGGGTCTCGAACAGCCGCAGCGCCGTGTCGTCGTCCAGCGGCGCGACCGTCACCACCGTCTCGTCGGGCAGGCCGAGCGGCTGCCGGCTGGTGACGAGGAGCCGCAGCTCGGGCACGGCGGCGAGGAGGCGGCCGGCGAGCGCGGCGACGGGGCCCGTGACGTGTTCGCAGTTGTCGAGCAAGAGCACCGCGGGGGCCTCGCCGAGGATGGCGCCGACCGTGTCGACGGCGTCGAGGTCCGGTCGCCGCGCCGCGCCGAACGCGTCGAGCACGAACCCGGCCGCGTCGCCCGCGGGATCCTCCGCGTCGGTGTGGCCGCCGGTGCGCATCGTGGTGAGGTCGACGAACCAGACCGGCGGCGCAGCCGCGGCGGCGACCGCGACCGCGAGCCGGGTCTTGCCGCTCCCGGCCGTCCCGACCAGTGAGATCAACGGGTGCCCGGCGGCGGCGAGCAGGCGCCCCGCGGCGCGCACCTCCGCGTCCCGTCCGACCAGGCTGGTCAGCGGGGCGGGCAGGGCCGCGGATTCCATCCGGGCACTGTACCGGCCCCAATCAACCCACCGGCACCACCAGACTGGCGACGTAACCAGCCGAAACGTCCCCGGTGACGGTCGCCAGCTGCTGCGCCCAGCCGTCGCTGAACACGTTGTCGTTCGACAATGACGTACCGGCGAGATTGCGCACGCTCTGCTCGTAGCCGCTCGTCGCGTACACCGTGGCGCACACCTTCTCCGGCAGCGCGAGTTGCGAGGTGGAGATCTTGTTCGCCGGCGAAGTCGCCTTGGCCAGGGTCGGGTACACCTCGAAGTGGATGTGCGGCCAGCGGCCCGAGTACGCGGCGGGGAAGATGCTGGTGAAGGTCACGTTCCCGGACGCGTCGGCCTCCTGCACGCCGCGCAGGTAGTTCTGGTTCGTGACGCCCTGGCTGTACAGGGAGTACCTGCCGTCGATGTCGCAGTGCCACAGGTAGACGGCCGCGCCGGCGTAGGCGCCGCCGGACAGGGTCCGGATGGTGAGATCGACGGTGAGCGGCACGCCCTTCGCCACGCCGGACGCGGTGCCGAAGCTGGACCTGATGTCCCGCCGCACGATGCCGGTCTGGTTGAGCACGTCGGGGCCGTTGGAGCCGTCGCCCGGGAACGGGCCGGCCGTCTCCTGCGGGATCTCGGTCCCGGCCACGGCGGCCGCGCTGCTCGACGACGCGGCGGAGGATGCGGCGGAGGATGCCGTGGTGGTCCCGGTGGTCGCCTCCTCGGCCGGGCCGCAGCCCGCCACCGTCAGCGCCAGGCCGGCGCCGGCGAACATGCCGAGCATCCGGCGGCGCCGCAGCAGCGTGCCGACGTCGAAGTTCAGCCCGCGGTGGTACAGATCGTCGTGGTTGTGCGTGTCGCTGGCCATCGGTGTCTCCCCAGAGGTATTGATTGCGTGAGACCAACCGTGCCGACGGCGCCTGCGGCGATCCTGCGAGCAACCTGTGGGTCGGCTGGGTACCGTGGCGACACCTGCGATCACGACGGGGTTCGGATGGCGTTTCTGGTGGAGATGCCCGATGGCGGGTTCCTCGAGGTCGAGGAGCGCGTCGACGTGGCGCCCGACGACCTGTCGGTGATCGGCATCCTGGGCGCTTCGCCGCTGGAAGGGACCGGGCTGATCACGTTCGGCGCGGTGATCCGGGCGGGCCTGGACGAGCAGCAGCAGGACGACTTCGCCGACTGGATCTTCGACCGGGTGATGCTGTTCGCGGAGCTGGGCGGCGAGGTCGACGGCTGGGAGCGCCTCGAGGACGGCACCTGGCGGGTCGAGTCCCGCCGCGACTGACACCGCGCGCCGGTTTCAGGCCGTGTCGGATGCCATCGGCAGGCGGTCGGGCCGTACACGGCCTCCGTCGGGGGCAGTCAGTCGGCGGTGCCGTCCGCGCGTGGGGCGTGCAGCGCGGCCGCCAGGCGCGGCAGGGACTCCTGCAGCTCGACCCGGGCGAGGGCGGCGCCGAGGCAGCAGTGGATGCCACCGCTGTAGGTGAGGTGTGGCGCCCCGGTGCGGGTGATGTCGAACGTCGCCGCCGGAAACGTCATGCCGAACAGCAGCCCGACGTCCGACGTCCACCGCTGGACGTCCGCTTCGACGTCGAGCGGGACGCCGACGAACGTGTACAGCACCCGCAGCGCGAACGGCTGCCCGAAGTCGGCGACGAACTCGCACCGCCCCGCCGCGGCCAGGCCCGAGACGAGGTCCGCGGCGATCCGCGCGACCACCGGCCGGAACGCCTCGACCCGCCGGGTCGTGAAGGCGCCGCTGACCAGGCGCCGGACCCTGGCGTGGTCGTCGCCGTAATGCTTGCGGGTCGCCGGGGGCGCGGGCGTCACCCGAACGGGCCGTGAACCCGATCGGGCCCGAACGGCAATACATTCCAGCAGCAGCGGGTGTACGGGAGGGGAGCTGGACAGGTGGTGCACGTCGCCGTGGAGCCCGATGCGTTCACCGACGCCGAGATGGTCCAGTTGTCCCGGACCGACACCGCGGCGTTCGCGGCGCTCTACGACCGGCACGCCGGGGGGCTGTACCGGTACGCGAGCCAGCGCGTCGGGCCGCAGACCGCCGAGGACGCCGTCGCCGACACGTTCCTCGCCGCGTTCCAGCAGCGCGACGGCTACGACCTCGACCGGCCGGACGCGCGCCCCTGGCTGTTCGGCATCCTGACCCGGAAGCTGGCCCGGCACCACCGCACCGAGCAGGCCAGGTACCGGGCGATCGCCCGCGCCCAGGCCGACCCGGGTGCCGGCGCCGACGAGGACGGGCCCGCCGACCGGGTCGCCGCGCGGGTCACCGCCGGCGCGGTCCGGGCTCCGCTGGCGCAGGCGCTGCGCCGGCTGCCGGCCGGGGACCGGGACGTGCTGCTGCTGGTCGCCTGGTGCGACTTCACCTACGAGGAGGTCGCCGCGGCGCTCGGCATCCCGGTCGGGACGGTCCGGTCCAGGCTGAACCGGGCCCGGCGCAAGGTCCGCGACGCCCTCGGTGGCACCGACCCGACCCGTGAGGTGTGACATGGACCCGGACCTGCGCCAGCTGCGTGACTTCGGCGACGAGCTCGGCGCCGGCGAACCCCCTGCCGACCTGCGCCGCCGGGTGCTGACGGCGGCGGGGGGCGCGGCATCCGGCCCGGACACGCTCACGCTCGGCTACGTGTGGA
>NZ_JBFAPO010000136.1:0-5350 GCF_040676755.1 Dactylosporangium sp. NPDC049525
GCCGCGGCCGGCGCCGGCCCGGCACCCGCCGACGCACCGGTCGACCCGCTCGTCGACGACGTCGTCGCGGCCCTGATCGGCCTGGCCCCGCGCGGCACCCCGCCGCCGGCGCCCCCGGAGCCGGCCGAGGTCGGCGCCGCGCTGCGGGCCGTCGGCGCCACCGCGCTCATGTACCTGCACCCCACCGACCGGTCCGGGCGCACTGTCGGGGTCCTGTGCCTCGACGCGGCGACCGACCGGCTCGACGTGGCCGCCAACGTGCCGGTCACGGACCCGCTGGTGGCCGACGACCCGACCTGGTCGGCGATCGCCGAACGCTGGCTCGACCGCGGCACCGCGAGCGGGCTTCCCCGCGTCCTGGTCGCGGCGACCGGCGGCCTCGCGGGGATCGCGGTGCCCGCGGCCCGCACCGGGTCCGGCCGGCGGCTCGTCCAGGAGCTCGACGTGTCCCGCGTCGGCAGCGGCGGGGAGGTCGTGCGCCTCGCCGGGCGCGACGTCCGGCCGGTCGACGCCGACCCGGTCTTCGTGGTCAACCCACGCGGCGACCGCGCCGCCGAAATGATCGACATCATGGTCCTGCGGGAGCGGTACTATCCGCGTTCGACTTGCCTGGGCCGGGCCGCGGAGCCGGTCGACGGTGCCGGCACCGCCACCGACCTGGTGTCCCGGCTGGCCCGCGCGACGATGACGCACCTCGGTTGCGAGCTGCGGTCCGGGCCGGCGGCGGTACTGCTCGCCGACGGCGACGTGCTGGACCCGGGCGCGCTGCGGGCGGTGCGCGGGCTGGTCGTCCTGCCGCCGTCGGACGCCGACACGTTCGGCGCGGTGGCCTCGGCGCTGCTGGCCGCCGGGTGCACTGGGGTGGTCGGCTGGCTGCGGCCGGTCGCCGCGCCGGTCGCCGCGCTGGCGTACTTCATGCTGCACCGGGAACTCGTGGCCGAGCGGGCGGCGCCGGCGGCGGCGGTGGGATCGGTGCAGCGCTGGATGCTGGCCCGGGACCGGACGGTCCCACCGGATCTGCCCGCCGAGCTGGCCGTCACCGCCAGGACCGCCGACCTGGCCGCCCCCGCCCTGTGGGCGCCGCTGACATACCGGGGGCGGTGACCATGTCGAACCAGTCGCCCGAATGGTCGAACGCCATCGGGGAGATGCTGCTGCGCGAACTGCGCTGCGCGGTCGCCGCGCGGCTCGAGGAAGGTGTCGAGGCCGAGGCGGTGGCGGTCGACCTCACGAACCGGATCCGGCGGGTACGGGCGATGCGGGCCGGGCCGGCGGGCTGGCCCGACGACGGCGCGGCGCCGTGAGCGGTGGCTCCGCCGGGGTCTCGTCGCAATGGTGAAGGCGGCGTCACGCCGAGGGCGGCATCCACATCAGGCCGTAGCCGTGCCGCTGCTGGAGGTTCTCGAAGACCAGCCGGACCTGACCCGTGTGGTCGGGCAGGAGCGGCTGTTCGACCGGCCAGCGGGCGGGTTCGACGTCGTCGAACGACCACGGCGGCACCCCGTCGAGCCGCCAGAGACCGGTGGGCCGGCGTTCGGGGCCGAACCGCACCTCCAGCGTGATGTGGTCGCACGGGACCAGGGGCAGCAGGGTGAAGTGGGCGTGCGCCGACGTGCTGTGGGCGACTCTCGACTCGTGGACGGCGGGCAGCGCCGCGAGCCCGTGCTCGCCGATCGCGACCACCTCGCGGGTCTCGTGCAGCTCGGGCCGGACGGTGTCCAGGCGCAGCACGGTGCGCAGCGACCGCAGCCGCCAGCCGGGCTGCGCGTCGTCCTGCACCGTGGTGGTGTCGCGCAGCGCCGCGTGCGCGATGAGCCGGGTGGCGTGATCGACGCGGCGGCGGACCGTCCGCGGCGCGCACAGCTGCTCCGCCGCCAGGTGCGCCATGCGCTGCGACAGCTGCCGGTGTTGCCGGTCGCGATCGAGGGCGAACGCCACCAGCGCGGCCCGGGCCAGCTCCGGCGGAAGTTCGGCGCTGCGGGCGGTCAGCCACAACCGGACCCGGTCGTGGATCTGCCGGTCGTTGTCCGTCGCCTGGATTCCGCAGATCCGCGCCAGCACGGGACCGATCCGCTTGCCGAGATCGCGGTCCTGCAACCCCCATCCACGACGGACCCGGACCAGCTCCTGAACGAGATCGTCTTCGGCCGACACCGGTTTCTCCTTTCGGCGTTGCTGACCCCGTGAGCCCGGGCAGCGTAACGCCGGGATTGCCGATCTCTGTGTCGTCGACGTTCAATGTACGTATTTCTACGGACCCCCGATCCGGCGCCGCAACGATCATTACCGGCGGGTTGTCCAGCGAATGACCAGTCGGTCCGGCGGGGCCCGGCGCATCCGCTGACAGAGGCCCGCACCTGGCCAATCATGCGACCGGTGGCGCGTAAGGATATCGGTCGTGCGGGGCCAGCCGTTCAGCGCAGCGGTGGGCCGACCGGTCAATGTCGATGTCCACGGATAGGCACGGAGGCAGGCCGAAAGCTCTTCATTGCACCACCGACGTGGGATCTTTTGCATTGTAGGCTTTTGCGCCGCAGGCCGGTTCCGGCAGGCTGACGCCAACACCATTCGGAAGGGAGTCCGCAGTGCCTGATCCGGCCCGGGAGCTGGGGTGCGAACGGCCGGCGCTGGCGTTGATCGACCGGTGCGACGCCGACGACGCGCGCCTGGCGGATCTCGCCTCGACCGCGGTCGCCGCGATCCAGGCCCGGTTGCGGGCTGGCGACGATCCGCGCGACGTGGTGCGGGCGGTCGTGCGCATCGTCTTCGGTGCCGAGCAGGCAACGCTCAGGCTGGCCGACCCGGCGACGATCGACCGGATCGCCGCCGAGACGCTGCGCATCCTGGATTTCTGCGGCGGCTGACGCCGGTCGGCGAGACAGGCCCACGGGTCCCGGACCAACGTAGTCGTGTGTCACGCAGCGTGGTCGGGTTCCAACGTTCTGTGTCGTCGCCGCGTTCCGCGGATTACCGTATGACCGCGTGGAACTCTGGCTCGTCCGGGACGTCCCGGCCTGGCTCGTCGGCCTGGTCGTCGTCGCCGGGCTGCCCGCCCTCACCCTCGCCGTCGACGTGCTCGTGCACCGCGGCCTGCCGCACGAGCGGCTGCGCCGGTACAACGACGTCACCGGCGTCATCGTCGCGACCGTCGGCGTCGCCTACGCGATCGTCATCGGGCTGTGCGTGGTGTCGCTGTGGGAGGGCTACAAGGACGCCCAGGACACCGTGCGCAGCGAGGCGGTGAGCCTCACCCCGCTCGTCGCCGGCAGCGCGGTGTTCGGCGCCGACGTGCAGCGCTCGGTCGTCACCGAGATCGTCCGGTATGAGCAGGACATCGTCGACGGCTGGGACGAGCACCTCGGCGCCCGCCCCGACGGCCGCCGCATCGCCGACCTGGACCGGCTGACGGCGGTCGTCGCCGCGCTGCGCCCCGAGACCGAGGCCCAGCGCGCGTTCGTCCAGGAGGCGATGGGGACCATCGGCCGGGCCGAACAGTTCCGCCAGCAGGCCAAGACCGAGGCCGAGGAGCGTCAGATGTCGCCCGTGATGTGGATCGGGGTGCTCATGGCCACCGGGGCGCTGCTGTTCCTGTGCCCGTTCTTCGGCCTGGACGACCCCGTTGTCCGGCGGCTCCTGCTCGGCTTCGCCGGCGCCGTCATCGCCACCAACCTCTTCCTCGTCATCGAGATGAACTTCCCGTACTACGGCTCGTTCTCCGTCGACCCCGGCGCCCACCGCACCGTCGTGGAGAACCTGACCTCCGGCCGCTGAGCCGCAACCGCCGGCCGGTGACCGGCGGCGGTCAGGGGCGGTGGATGCCGGTGAGGGTCGCGGCCCGCTCCGGCGGCATGGGCTCCTCGACGACCCGGTGCGACCGCAGTGACGCGTGCAGCATCCGTCCCGGCGTGGTGCCGTCGGGCGGTGTGACGACGATGCCGACGTGGTGGACCCGTGCGCCGGGGCGTGCGAAGAAGTACAGGTCGCCGGGGCGTTCGCGGCCGCGGGGCACAGGGGTCGTCGCGGCCGACTGGTCGTGGGCGTCGCGGGGCAGGCGCACCCCGAGCCGGCGCCACACCAGGTGGACCAGGCCGGAGCAGTCGATGCCGAGGGAGGACAGGCCGCCCCATACGTACACGGCGCCGCGCAGGCGGCGGGCCACGGCGAGCACCTCGTCGCCCGCCGGCGGGCCCGGCGGCACCGGCGCGAGGTCGCCGGCTGGAACCCACAGCGGCCCGTCGCGACCGGCGACCCGCACCGGCAGCCAGCCGTCCGCCGCCGGGCCGGCCGGGGTCAGCAGGGTGCCGAGCGCGATGCCGGGGAGCACGACCGCCCCGGCGGGGGTTGCGGTGAGGGCGGTCGTCACCGCGTCGACCACCCGCGGCGCACCGCCTTCCGCCGCGGGTCCGGTCAGCTGCGCGGCGCGCATCCAGCCCGGGTAGCCGCGCGGGTCGAGCCCCCCGGCGGGCTGGCCGGGTGCGACCACCCGGGCCCAGCCGTCGGGGCGGACCTCGTCGACCAGCACGGGGTCGCCGAGCAGCAGCTGGGTGACCACGCCGCTGCCGGTCTGCTCCTCGGGTGTCATCGCGGCGATCCACGCGCCGATGTCGGGCTCGTCCCGCAGGGCCGCCGCGTCGCTGGGCCGGGTCCGGTCCGGCGCCGCCCACAGCGTCGCGACCGCCACCCCGACCGCCGCCGGGTTCACCGGTCCGCCAGGGTGACGCCGAGGCCCGGCAGGTCGGGCAGGTGCACGCGGTCCCGTTCGTACCGCGGCCCGCCCTGGACCGGCGAGGACGCGAGCCACCAGGCGGCGTCGAGGTCCGACACAGCCGTCGTGCCGTAGGCGGCGACGAGGCTCGCCGCGGCGCCCACCCCGACCTGGGTCTCCATCATCGAGCCGATCAGGGTCCCCATGTCGTGCGCGGCGGCCAGGTCCAGCAGGGTGCGGGCGGGACCGATGCCGCCGCACTTGGCGAGCTTGACGTTGACCAGGTCCGCGGCCCGCCGGCGGATCACCTCGACGAGGTCGCGGACGCCGAACACGGCCTCGTCGGCGAGGATCGGCACCCCGACCCGGTCGCTGACCCAGGCGAGCCCGTCGAGGTCGTGGCGGGCGACCGGCTGCTCGACGAGCTCGACGTCCAGCCCCGCGTCCTCGATGCCGCGGATGACGCGGACCGCCTGCCGCGGGGTCCAGCCCTGGTTGGCGTCCAGCCGCAGCAGCGCGTCGGGGCCGGCGGCCGCGCGGACGTCGCGGACCCGGGCTCTGCTCCTCGATGGTGACCACGTCCTTGCCGACGGCCGGGACGAGGACCTCGACCAGGTCCCGGACGTCCGAGCGGCGCCACCGCCG
>NZ_JBFAPO010000137.1:0-3243 GCF_040676755.1 Dactylosporangium sp. NPDC049525
TGGGGTGCGTTCTGGTGTTGGTTCAGAATCACACAGTGGATGCGTATGTCTCAAAAGCTTGTGTATGAGGTCAAGTCCTCGGCCTATTAGTACCGGTCAGCTCAAACCTGTTACCAGGCTTCCACTTCCGGCCTATCAACCCAGTGGTCTAACTGGGGGCCTTAACCCTCAAGGGGTGGGATACCTCATCTCGAAGCGAGCTTCCCGCTTAGATGCTTTCAGCGGTTATCCCTTCCGAACGTAGCCAACCAGCCGTGCTCTTGGCAGAACAACTGGCACACCAGAGGTTCGTCCGTCCCGGTCCTCTCGTACTAGGGACAGCCCTTCTCAAGTATCCTACGCGCGCGGCGGATAGGGACCGAACTGTCTCACGACGTTCTAAACCCAGCTCGCGTACCGCTTTAATGGGCGAACAGCCCAACCCTTGGGACCTACTCCAGCCCCAGGATGCGACGAGCCGACATCGAGGTGCCAAACCATCCCGTCGATATGGACTCTTGGGGAAGATCAGCCTGTTATCCCCGGGGTACCTTTTATCCGTTGAGCGACACCGCTTCCACCTGCCAGTGCCGGATCACTAGTCCCGACTTTCGTCCCTGCTCGACCTGTCAGTCTCACAGTCAAGCCCCCTTGTGCACTTGCACTCAACACCTGATTGCCAACCAGGCTGAGGGAACCTTTGGGCGCCTCCGTTACATTTTAGGAGGCAACCGCCCCAGTTAAACTACCCACCAGACACTGTCCCTGAACCGGATCACGGTCCGAAGTTAGATACCCAAATCCAACAGAGTGGTATTTCAAGCTTGCCTCCACAACCACTGGCGTGGCCGCTTCACAGGCTCCCACCTATCCTACACAATCGAATTCGAGTACCAATGTCAAGCTATAGTGAAGGTCCCGGGGTCTTTCCGTCCTGCCGCGCGTAACGAGCATCTTTACTCGTAGTGCAATTTCGCCGGGCCTGTGGTTGAGACAGTGGGGAAGTCGTTACGCCATTCGTGCAGGTCGGAACTTACCCGACAAGGAATTTCGCTACCTTAGGATGGTTATAGTTACCACCGCCGTTTACTGGCGCTTAAGTTCTCCGCTTCGCCCTCACGGACTAACAGGTCCCCTTAACGTTCCAGCACCGGGCAGGCGTCAGTCCATATACATCGTCTTACGACTTCGCATGGACCTGTGTTTTTAGTAAACAGTCGCTTCCCCCTGGTCTCTGCGGCCACCAACCGCTCCACCAGCATGTGGTCTCACCATCGGTGGCCCCCCTTCTCCCGAAGTTACGGGGGCAATTTGCCGAGTTCCTTAACCACAGTTCGCCCGATCGCCTCGGTATTCTCTACCTGACCACCTGTGTCGGTTTGGGGTACGGGCCGCTCGAAACTCGCTAGAGGCTTTTCTCGGCAGCATGGGATCACTGACTTCGCCTGAAACGGCTCCGCTTCACGTCTCACCCTCATGCAGTACGGATTTGCCTATACTGCGGGCTACACGCTTGCCCCGGCACAACCACCGGCCGGGTCCAGCTACCCTCCTGCGTCACCCCATCGCTTGCCTACTACCACCCAAGTTCCCAACATCAACCCCTCCACCCGAAGGCTTCAGGACATCCGGAGGTTAGTACAAGTGGGTCCGGCATGGACGCTTCTACGCGGGTACGGGAATATCAACCCGTTATCCATCGACTACGCCTCTCGGCCTCGCCTTAGGCCCCGACTCACCCAGGGCGGATTAGCCTGGCCCTGGAACCCTTGGTCATCCGGCGGCAGGGTTTCTCACCCTGCTTTCGCTACTCATGCCTGCATTCTCACTCGCGTCACCTCCACGGCTGGATCACTCCGCCGCTTCACCGGTGACACGACGCTCCCCTACCCATCCACACACCTGGACCTCAAGACGAATCCATCGGCCGGGTTATCATGTGAATGCCACAGCTTCGGCGGTGTGCTTGAGCCCCGCTACATTGTCGGCGCGGAACCACTTGACCAGTGAGCTATTACGCACTCTTTCAAGGGTGGCTGCTTCTAAGCCAACCTCCTGGTTGTCTATGCGACCCCACATCCTTTACCACTTAGCACACGCTTAGGGGCCTTAGCTGGTGATCTGGGCTGTTTCCCTCTCGACTACGAAGCTTATCCCCCGCAGTCTCACTGCCACGCTCTCACTTACCGGCATTCGGAGTTTAGTTGACTTCAGTAAGCTTGTAGGCCCCCTAGGCCATCCAGTGCTCTACCTCCGGCAAGAAACACGTGACGCTGCACCTAAATGCATTTCGGGGAGAACCAGCTATCACGGAGTTTGATTGGCCTTTCACCCCTAACCACAGGTCATCCCCCAACTTTTCAACGTTGGTGGGTTCGGCCCTCCACGCGGTCTTACCCGCGCTTCAGCCTGCCCATGGCTAGATCACTCCGCTTCGGGTCTAGGACACGCGACTGAACGCCCTATTCAGACTCGCTTTCGCTACGGCTCCCCCACACGGGTTAACCTCGCCACGTATCACTAACTCGCAGGCTCATTCTTCAAAAGGCACGCCGTCACCCCTGCTACAAGTAACAGGACGCTCCGACGGATTGTAGGCGCACGGTTTCAGGTACTATTTCACTCCCCTCCCGGGGTACTTTTCACCTTTCCCTCACGGTACTAGTCCGCTATCGGTCATCAGGGAGTATTTAGGCTTACCAGGTGGTCCTGGCAGATTCACGGCAGATTACAGGAGTCCGCCGCTACTCGGGAACACACCAACACAGACCCAGGATTTTCGCCTACCGGACTCTCACCGTCTACGGTGCCGCTTTCCAGCGAACTTCGACTAACCCAGAATTTTCTGACTGTGCGACCAGATGGCAGCCCGGTCAAGACATGTCCCACAACCCCGCGTACGCAACCCCTGCCAGGTATCACACGTACACGGTTTAGCCTCTTCCGCTTTCGCTCGCCACTACTCACGGAATCACTATTGTTTTCTCTTCCTGCGGGTACTGAGATGTTTCACTTCCCCGCGTTCCCTCTACCCGTCCTATGTGTTCAGACGGGAGTGACACCACATGACTGATGCCGGGTTCCCCCATTCGGACACCCTGGGATCACAGCTCGGTTGACAGCTCCCCCAGGCCTATCGCGGCCTCCCACGTCCTTCATCGGCTCCTGATGCCAAGGCATCCACCGTACGCCCTTAAAAACTTGACCACAAAAGCTTTAAAGATGCTCGCATCCACTGTGCAATTCTCAACCAACACCAAACCC
>NZ_JBFAPO010000138.1:0-4918 GCF_040676755.1 Dactylosporangium sp. NPDC049525
ACCTACCTCGCCGCCGCGCGGCGCCTTGGGTTGTTGGGGGGGCCGGGGCCCCCCCCCGCCCCGCGCCGGCTCGGGGGGGCCGGGCGGGGTTTTGCGCCCCCCCGCGGCCCCGCACCGCAGCGCCGGCGGTCATGGTCTACTGCAGCGAGACGTCGTCGAGGTAGAGGTTGTCGGTGCCGGTCGTGGTCTCCACGTAGAAGGTCGCGCCGGTCAGCGTGCCGCTCCACGACACGGTGGCGGTGCCGGTCAGCCGGGTCCATCCGCTGGAGTTGACTGCGGTCGCCGGCGCCAGCTGGACATAGCTGGTCGTGCCGTTGGCGGTCACCACCAGCATGACCTTCGCGCTGGGTGTGCCGCTGGCAGCACGGACCCAGGCGTTCACCGTGTAGCTCCCGCCGTTCGTCAGCTTCGACGTCATGTCCTGGCCGGGGCCGTTCCACGCGGCCGTCCGGCCGGTGAGCTGCAAGGACTGGGAGCCCGCGTGGGCGGTCGTGCTCGACGCCAGCGTGCCGCTGCCGAACACCGTCCACCCCGTGGTGCCGTTCTCCATGGTGCCGTTGGTGATCAGGTCCCCGCCGCCGCCGTTGGTCGTGGCGAACTGCCACCAGTTGACGTTGAACAGGTTCCCGCTGCCACCGGTGAACTTGAGGTACAGGTCGTGGGTTCCGGTGGCGCCGCTGACCGGGCAGGTGACGGTCGTCCAGGTCTGCCAGCCGCCGGTGCCGCCGACGGTGCAGGTGCCGGCGAGCGTGCCGTTGACGTTGTCCAGGCGCAGCTCTATGCGCCCGCCGCTGGTCGCGGACGCGACCCTGGCGGTGAACGATGTCGCGCCGGTGCCGAACGCGACGCCCTTGACCTTGATGGAGTCGTTGTTCTCGATCCAGCCGACGTTCATGCCGCCTTCGCTGGAGGGTTCGGTCTCGACGCCGGACTCCCAGGCGATGGTTTCGGCCTCCTGGCGCACGTACGGGTTCAGCGTGCCGACCTGTGGCGCTCCCCCGCTGCTCATCGTGATCGTCGGGATGGTGCCGTCGGCGTTGTAGCTGAACTTCTCCACCGCGACGGACCGGGTGTAGCCGCCGCCACCCGGCAGCGCGCCGTTGTGGTAGAAGAAGTACGAGCCGCCGTTGAAGTCGACGATCCCGGGGTGGTTGGTGAAGCTGCCGCCCTGGGTGGGCATGACGGTGCCGCGGTAGGTCCACGGTCCGGTCGGCCCGGAGGCGGTGGAGTAGCCGATGAACTCCGAGCAGCATTTCGCCGCGAACACGTTGTAGTACAAGCCGTTTCGCTTGTACACCCACGGTCCTTCCTCATACAGCGTGGGGCGGCTCGCGTTACCGGTGCGGGTGCCGAACCCGGCGGTGGTGAGCGGGATCTGGGTCGCCGAACCGGAGTAGGAGATCATGTCGGTGTTCAGCCGCACATACCACAGGTTCGGGTTGCCCCAGTACAGGTATGCCTGGCCGTTGTCGTCGATGAAGACGGTCGGGTCGATCTCGCCGTTCTCCACCAGCGGCCGGCCGATCGCGTCGGTGAAGGGTCCGGTGGGGCTGGTGGAGACGCCGACGCCGATGGCCATCCGGCCGGTCGCCCGGTTCGTCACGGGGACATACCAGTAGAACTTGCCGTTGCGGTTGACGACCTGCCCGGCCCACGCGTTGGCGCTGGCCCAGCTGAACGTGGTGAGGCTCATCGGCGAGCCGTGGTCGGTCCAGTTCACCATGTCGGCGGTCGAGTAGACCCGCCACTCCTTCATGGTGAAGTAGGTCGAGTTGTCTTCGTCGTGGCCGGTGTACAGGTAGACGCGGCCGTTGTACACCAGCGGTGCCGGGTCGGCCGTGTAGACGGTCTGCACGATCGGGTTGTCAGCCCGCGCCGACGGCATCGACACCGCCACCACGGCGACGGTGCCGGCCACCACCAGGAGACCCGCGGTGAGCAGGCCTGCGAGACGTCGCATCCTCATCCCCTCGTCCAACGCTGGTTCGCCGCGGCGGTGCACGTCCACAGCAGCACCACAGTCCCGTTCGCGGTGAGGTTGTGATCCACGTCGAGGCACAGCCCGGACGCGGCGCCGCGGACGGTGCCGTCGGTGTTGAGCGTCCACTGCTGGTTGGTGCCGCCGTTGCAGTCCCACAGCTGCACCTTCGCGCCTGCCGCCGCGTTCAGCGGCGCGTCGAGGCACTTGCCGAGCGCCTGGAGCGTCTGGCCGCTGGCCGTCCAGCGCTGGTTGGCGCCGCCGTTGCAGTCCCAGATGACCGGCTGCGTGCCGTTGGTGGTGCTGCCGTTCGGCACGTCCAGGCAGCGTCCGGAGGAGGCGCTGACGAGCGTCGTGCCTGTGGCCGGTGGCGTGCTCGGCGAGCTGGTGCCGCCGCCGCTGACGCGGTACACCACCGTGCCGTGCGCGGGCACCGACGCGGCGATGGCGCCGCTGGTCGTGCTGGTGGCGTTGCTCCAGGCGTCGCGCAGCGTGAACGAGCTGCCCGACTTGCCGACCGCCGCCGCGGTGGTGCTGACCGTCGTGGTCGAGCCACCCTGGTTGAACAGGGCGACGGCGACGTCACCGTTGGACAGCCGCTTGGCGAGCACCCGGCGGGTGCCGTCGTTGGACACCTGCGTGGCCTGCAGGCCCAGGCTGTCCTGGTTGATCGCGACGAGGTTCTGGTTCTTGAGGATCGTCGCGGTCGCGGCGTTCTGGGAGCGGATGTCGTTGCCGGCGATGAGCGGCGAGGCCATGACCGCCCACAGGGCGAAGTGGCTGCGCATCTCGGTGTCGTTCATGCCGCCGCGGCCGACCTCGAGCATGTCGGGGTCGTTGAACCGGCCCGGCGCGGCGTAGGAGGCGATCGGGACGGTGACGTTGACGATGTTCTGGATGCCCATCGGGTAGCCGTTGGTCTGGCCGCTGTCCCACGTGTTGGTGATGTCCTCGGTGGTGCGCCACATGTTCGCCACGTCGCCCCAGTTGCGCTGCGGGCCCGTCTTGGCGTGGATGCTGTTCGGGTTGATGCTGTACACGATCGGCCGGCCGGTCGCCGCGAGCGCGTCCCGCATCTTCGCGAACGTGGTGACCTGCTCGCTGATCGAGCCGCTGGGCGAGCACCAGTCATACTTGAGGTAGTCCACGCCCCAGGCGGCGAACTGGCGCGCGTCCTGCGCCTCGTGGCCCTGGGCGCCGGTCGCGCCCGGGTAGCTGTTGAAGTACTGCGCGCAGGTCTTGTCCAGCGGCGCCTGGTAGATGCCGAAGAGCAGACCGCGGGCATGCAGGTAGTCGCCGAGGGCCTTCATCCCGCTCGGGAACCGGCTGGCATTGGCCTGCAGGTTGCCCTGCCCGTCCCGGGTGGAGTTCATCCAGCAGTCGTCGACGACCACGTACTTGTAGCCGAGGTCCCGCATGCCGCTGCTGACGATCGCGTCGGCCATCTGCTGGATCAGCGACTCGCTGATGTTGCAGCCGAAGGTGTTCCAGCTGTTCCAGCCCATCGGTGGGGTGCGGGCCACGCCGTTCTCGAGGGCCTGCGCGTCAGGGCCGCGCAGGACGGTGGTGATGCCGCCCACCAGCAGCAGTGCCGCGGCGAGCAGTCCTGTCAGTCGTGTCAGTCGTTTCATGGTCACCTCCTGGTCCAGCGCTGGTTCGCCGCGGCGGTGCAGGTCCACAGCTGCACGACGGTCCCGTTGGCAGTGGCGTTACTGCGCACGTCCAGGCACAGGCCCGACTGCGCGTTGCTGATCGTGCCGTTGCTGTTGAGGTTCCAGCGCTGGTTGGTGCCGCCGTGGCAGTCCCACAGCTGCGCCTTGGTGCCGGCGGTGGCGCCGGTCGGCGAGTCGAGGCACTTGCCGAGCGACTGCAGGGCCTGACCGTTGAGGGTCCAGCTCTGGTTGGCGTTGCCGTTGCAGTCGTAGATGATCGGCTGGACGCCGTTGGTGGCGCTGCTGTTCGGCACGTCCAGGCAGCGCCCGGACGCGGCGCTCACCAGCGCGGTGCCGTTGCCCGGGGGCTGGCTGGTCGGGGTCGACGGGTCGCCGATGCTGCCCGGCACCGCGCGCAGCGCCGTGTACCAGGTGGCGGCCATCTTGTCGTAGCCGCCCGCGGTCGGGTGGACACCGTCGATGAGGTCGCCGGTGGTGAGCGCGGCGTGCATGTCGACGAAGTGGACCCGCTTGCCGGCGTTGACCTTGCTCTGCACCATGCCGGGGATCGTCGCGTTGAAGTTCCGGGCCGCCGTCTCCTGGCCGCTGTTGCTGATCGGGATGATGCTGGCGACGAACACGTCGGCGTTCGGCGCGGCGGCGGTGATGTGGTCGACAAGGGTGGAGAGCCGGCCGGGCGCGCCGGAGACGTTGTAATTCTGCAGCACGTCGTTGGTGCCGATGTGCAGCAGGACGGTGCGCGGGGTGGTGTTGCGCAGCCAGCCGCTGATGTTGGCATCGATCTGGTCGATCCGCCATCCCGGGTGGCCTTCGTGGTCGTGGTCCCACAGGGATGCGGGGCCGTTGAACTGGGAGCCGACGAAGTCGTTGCGGTAGCCGCCCGCGGCGAGCCGCTGCCACAGGCCGATCCGGTAGCCGCCGGGGACCTGGGTGCCCTCGGTGATCGAGTCGCCGAGCGGCATGACCCGCACGCCGCCGTTGGACTCCGCCGACGCGGGTGCGGTGAGGACCGCGGCGCCGGCCGCGGTCAGTGCGGCGGTCAGTGCCGCGGCGATGAGCCAATGTCGTGCCGTGCGCATGGCGGTGCCTCCTGGGGGTGGAAGGGCCGGCCGCCCGGAGGCGGCCGGCCGGTGATCCGATGGGGCTAGCGCTGCAGGGTCAGCACGCCGGGACGGTAGGGCAGGAGGCCGTAGTCGCCGCCGGAGCTGGGGCTGCGGCCCTGGTAGAGCAGTTGCAGGTTGCACGGGTCGATGGTCTTGGTCTGGTC
>NZ_JBFAPO010000139.1:0-4759 GCF_040676755.1 Dactylosporangium sp. NPDC049525
CCCTGGCCCAACCACCACCGCCCCCGCCGCGCCGCCATCTCCTCCTTCGGCATCAGCGGCACCAACGCCCACCTCATCCTCGAACAAGCACCCGACCGCGAGCCGGCACCCGAGCCGCCCGCCGTGACGCCACCCGCGCTGACGCTGCCCGGACTGCTGTCCGGCCCGTCGCCGCAGGCCCTGACCCGGCAGGCGCGGCAGCTGGTGGACCACCTCGGCGGGCGGGCGCTGACCGCCGCCGAGGCGCACACCCTCGCCGTCGTCCGTGCCCACCACACCCACCGCGCCGCGTTCCACGGCCCCGCCGCCTTGGCCGCGCTCGCCGAGGGCCGCACCGACGCCGGCCTCGTCACGGGGACCGCCCGCGACGCCCGGCTCGCGTTCGTCTTTGCCGGGCAGGGCGCCCAGCGACCGGGAGCGGGCCGGGAGCTGTACGACACGTTCCCGGTCTTCGCCGCGGCCCTCGACGCCGCCTGCGCGCAGCTCGACCCGCTGCTCGGCGGCTCGCTGCGCGACGTGCTGTTCGCCGAACCCGGCACCGACGGCGCCGAACTGCTCGGCCAGACCAGCTGGACCCAGCCGGCGCTGTTCGCGCTGGAGACGGCCATGTACCGGCTCGTCGAGTCGTGGGGGGTCGTCCCGGACTACCTCGCCGGGCACTCCATCGGCGAGCTCGCCGCCGCGCACGTCGCCGGGGTGCTGAGCCTGCAGGACGCCGCGACCCTGGTCGCGCACCGCGGGCGGCTGATGCAGCTGCTGCCGGTCACCGGCGCGATGGCGGCCGTCGAGGCGACCGAGGAGGAACTCGCCGCATACCTGCGCGAGCACGGCGGCGACGCGGCGATTGCCGCCGTCAACGCCGAACGGTCCGTCGTGGTCGCGGGCGACGTGGCCGCCGTGTCGGCCGCCGGCGCCCACTTCGCGGCCCTGGGCCGGCGGGTCCGCCGCCTCGCGGTGCGGCATGCGTTCCACTCCCCGCACGTCGACGCGGTGCTGCCGCAGTTCCGGGAGGTGGCGGCGCGGCTGACGTACCACCGGCCCGGTATCCCGATCGTCTCCGACGTCACCGGCCGGCTCGCCGACCCGGACGAGATCGCCACGCCCGACTACTGGGTCCGGCACGTCCGGGAGGCCGTCCGCTTCGCCGACGCCGTCGGCACCCTCGCCGGGCTCGGCGTCGGCCGGTGGCTGGAGCTGGCGCCGAACCCGACGCTCAGCCAGCTCGTCCGCGGCCACCCGGCGGCGGCCGGCCACCCGGTCGCCGCGGTCCTGCACCGCACCCGGCCCGAGCCCGAGGCGCTGCTGACGGCGGTGGCGACCCTGCACGCCGGTGGGCAGCCGGTCGACTGGGCCGCGGTCGCGCCGGGCCGGGGCCCGGTGGCGGACCTGCCGACGTTCGCGTTCGAGCCGGAGTCGTACTGGTACCTGCCGGACGACCGGCCTGACGACCGCGCTGACGTCCGGCCCGCCGCCACGCCGGCGTTGTCCAGGCATCGCGTCGCCTGGCGGGCCTGCGCGCCCGCGACGGCCGCGCCCGCCGGCGACTGGCTGGTGCTGGTCCCCGCCGGCGTCCCTGCGGCGACGTGGGCGGCCCGGGTCCCCGAGGCCCTCGCGGGCGCCGGTGCGGTGACGGTGTCCACTGTGTCCATGGCGTCCACGACATCCGCCGCGTCCACCGTGTCCGCGGCGTCCACGGCGTCCACGGCGTCCACTGTGGATGAGCTGGCGGCCGAGATCGCCGCGGCGCCGGGCCGCGGGATCGTCTCGCTGCTCGCCCTCGACGACACCGGCGGCGCCGCCGGCACCCTGGCGCTGCTGCGGGCCGCCGACGCGGCCGGCCACGGGGGTCCACTGTGGATACTCACCCGCGGCGCCGTCGCCGTCGCCGGGGGCGACCGCCCGGTGCCGGCCCAGGCGCAGGTCTGGGGCCTCGGCGTCACCGCCGGGCTGGAGCTGCCCGCCCTCCGCGCGGCCGTCGCCGACCTGCCGGCGGTGCCGAGCGACGCCGCGGTCGCCGCGCTGCGCGAGGCGTTCGGCGGGGCCGAGGACCAGATCGCGGTCCGCGACAGCGGGCTGTTCGCCCGCCGCCTCGTCGAAGCCACCCCGGCCACGGACAGCGCCGGCGGCACCTGGCGGACCAGCGGCACCGCCCTGGTCGTCGGCGGCACCGGCGGCCTCGGGCGGCAGGTCGCCCGGCGGCTGGTGGAGCGCGGCGCACAGACCGTGGTCCTCGTCAGCCGCCGCGGATCAGCGGCGCCCTCGGCCGAGCAGGCGCGGGCCGAGCTGACCGCGCTCGGGGCCCGGGTCGCCGTCGAGGCCTGCGACGCGGCCGATCGCGGCGCCCTCTCCCGGCTGCTGCGCCGGATCACGGCCGAGCACGGGCCGGTCCGCACGGTCGTGCACGCGGCCGGGACCGTCGGCGACACGCCGCTGCGGTCCCTCGACCCGGCCGCGCTGGCGGCGGCGACCGCGAAGGCGGCCGTGGCCACCAACCTCGACGCGCTGTTCGGCGGTGCGCCGCTGGACGCGTTCGTGCTGTTCACCTCGATCGCCGGGGTGTGGGGCAGCGGCGGGCAGGCAGCGTACGCGGCCGCGAACGCCGCCTGCGACGCCGTCGCCGCCCGCCGCAGGGCGCTCGGCCGCACCGCGACCGCGGTCGCCTGGGGCGTCTGGGCGGGCGACGGCATGGGCGCCGACCCGGACCTGGCCGCCCGTCTGGCCCGGCGCGGCCTGCGCCCGATGCCCCCGGCGGCCGCACTCGACGAACTGGAACGGGCGCTCGCCGCCGACGAGACCCACGTCGTCGTCGCCGACGTCGACTGGCCCCGGTTCCTGGCCCTGTACCAGGCGGCCGGCCCCCGCCCGCTGATGGCCGAGCTGAACCCCGCACCGGCGGCACCGCGGCAACCGGAGCAACCGCAGCAACCGCAGGCGACAGCACGGTCGCAGGCGACAGCACGGTCGCAGGCGGCGGACGGACCGGCGCAGCAGTGGCGGCAGGGCATCCAGCGGCTGCCCTCGGCGGAGCGGCCGGCCGCGGTCCTGGACCTCGTCGTCCGGCACACCGCGGGCGTCACCGGACGGGCCGCGGACCGCGTCGATGCCGACCGGCCGTTCCGGGACCTCGGCTTCGACTCCGTCCTCGCCGTCGAGCTGAGCACCCTCCTGGCCGCCGCCACCGGACTGCGGCTGCCGTCCACGCTCGCCTTCGACCACCCGACCCCCACCGCCGCGGCGGCCCTGATCGCCGACCTGGTCGCGCCGGCGCCGCAGCCGGCGCCCGACGCACCGGCGGCGGCACGGGTCGCGACCATCGGCTTGCCGGCTCCCACTGACGAGCCGATCGCGATTGTCGGGATGGCTTGCCGGTACCCTGGCGGCATCCGGAACCCGGAGGACCTCTGGCGGGCGGTGGCCGACGGCATCGACGCGACCGGCAGGTTCCCGACCGACCGCGGCTGGGACGTGGAACGGCTCTACCACCCCGACCCGGACCACCCGGGGACGTGCACCACCGAACGGGGCGGGTTCCTGTATGACGCCGCCGAGTTCGACCCGGCGTTCTTCGACATCACCCCGCGGGAGGCGCTCGCCACCGACCCGCAGCAACGCCTGCTGCTGCAGCTGGCCTGGGAGGTGTGCGAGCACGCCGGGATCGACCCCGGCGTCCTGCGCGGCAGCGCCACCGGCGTGTTCGTCGGCGCGTGGTCCCAGCAGTACGGCGGTGGGATGGGCCGTGGCGGCGCCGGCAGCGAGGGCTACCTGCTGACCGGCACGACCGGCAGCGTCGCGTCGGGCCGGATCGCGTACACCCTCGGCCTGCACGGGCCCGCCGTCACGGTCGACACCGCGTGCTCGTCGTCGCTGGTGGCGGTGCACCTGGCGGTGCAGGCGCTGCGGTCGGGCGAGTGCGACCTCGGGATGGCCGGCGGGGCCACCGTGATGGCCGACCCGGGAGTGTTCACCGAGTTCAGCCGGCAGCGCGGGCTCGCGCCCGACGGGCGGTGCAAGCCGTTCGCGGCGGCCGCCGACGGCACCGGCTGGAGCGAGGGCGCGGGCCTGCTGCTGCTGGAGCGGCTGAGCACGGCCCGCGCCAAGGGACACCGGGTCCTCGGCGTCATCCGCGGCTCGGCGGTCAACCAGGACGGCGCGAGCAACGGCCTCACCGCCCCGAACGGCCCCGCGCAGCAGCGGGTCATCCGCCAGGCGCTCGCCGCGGCCGGGCTGCGCGGCGCCGACGTCGACGCGGTCGAGGCGCACGGGACCGGCACCCGGCTCGGCGACCCGATCGAGGCGCAGGCGCTCATCGCGACCTACGGGCAGCAACGGCCCGCGGACCGGCCGCTGTGGCTCGGCTCGATCAAGTCGAACATCGGGCACACCCAGGCGGCGGCCGGGGTCGCCGGGATCATCAAGATGGTCCAGGCGATCCGGCACGGCGAGCTGCCGCGCACGCTGCACGTCGACGCGCCGACCCCGCGGGTCGACTGGTCGGCCGGTGCGGTGTCGTTGCTGACCGAACGGACGCCGTGGCCGGCGACCGGGCGGGACCGGCACGCGGCGGTGTCGGCGTTCGGGGTCAGCGGCACCAACGCGCACGTGATCATCGGCGCGGCACCGGCGGAAACCGTCGAGCCCGCCACGGTGACCGCGCCCGAGCGGCCGGTGCCGTTGCCGCTGTCGGCGCGCTCGGAGCCGGCGCTGCGGGCGCAGGCGGCCCGCGTCGCCGGCAGCCGCGGCTCGGCGCGCAGCAGCGCGG
>NZ_JBFAPO010000140.1:0-4453 GCF_040676755.1 Dactylosporangium sp. NPDC049525
CCTCCTCGCCGAGGGCATCATCGACCCGGCCAAGGTCACCCGCTCCGCCCTGCAGAACGCCGCCTCCATCGCGGCACTCTTCCTCACCACCGAGGCAGTGGTGGCGGACAAGCCGGAGAAGACCCCGGCGCCGGCGGGTGCGCCCGGCGGCGGCGACATGGACTTCTGAGTCCAGCGCTTCTTCTTCGAAGAGGGGCAGGCCCGTTTCGGGTCTGCCCCTCTTTGCGTCATCCGCAGGTGTCGCGCAGGACCCGCATCGTGTTGTCCCAGCCGAGCCTGCGCAGCTCGGCGTCGGACCAGCCGCGCCCCCGCAGCTCGTCGAACAGCACGGGGTAGGTCGACACATCGTGCAGGCCCGCCGGCAGCACCTCGGTGCCGTCGAAGTCGCCGCCGATCCCGACCGCCCCGATGCCGGCGACGTCGCGGACGTGCTCCACGTGGTCGGCGACGTCCCGCACGCTCGACGGCGGGCACGGGTTGGCCGCGATCCACTCCCGCTGGAGCCGCTCGAACGCCGGCGAGCCGTATTCCTCCGGGATGGCGTCCTCCACCCGGTACAGCTCGTCGCCCCACTGCCGGCAGGCCTCGTTGAGGAAGAACGGCACGAACGTCACCATCACCACCCCGCCGGTGTCACGGACGCGGGCCAGGACGTCGTCGGGGACGTTGCGCGGATGGTCACACAGCGCCCGCGCGGAGGAGTGCGAGAAGAACGCCGGCGCCGTGGAGACGTCCAGCGCCGCATGCATCGTGCTCGGCGCGACGTGCGACAGGTCGGCCATCATGCCGAGGCGGTTGAGCTCGCGGACCACCTCCACGCCGAACGCCGACAGGCCGCCGACGTTGGGAACATCGGTCGCGCTGTCCGCCCAGGCGGTGTTCTTGCCATGGGTGAGGGTGAGGTACCGCACGCCCAGCCGGTACAAGCTGCGCAGCACGCCGAGCGAGTCGTCCAGGCAGTGCCCGCCCTCGGCGCCCAGCAGCGACGCGATCCGTCCGCTGTCGGCGATCCGCTGGACGTCGCCGGCGGTGGTCGCGAGGGCCAGGTCGCCGGGATTCGCCTCGATCAGCC
This sequence comes from Dactylosporangium sp. NPDC049525, assembly GCF_040676755.1. Lineage (NCBI taxonomy): Bacteria > Bacillati > Actinomycetota > Actinomycetes > Micromonosporales > Micromonosporaceae > Dactylosporangium > Dactylosporangium sp. NPDC049525. Next base: position 1,073 of record NZ_JBFAPO010000140.1, read on the forward strand.
GGTGGACCAGGTCGATCTGTTCGAGCACCTTGACCGTGGCGGCCGACTGGGGACCGCCGCACGGGACGTACACGGACCAGAACTGCGCGCGGACGCCACCGCTTCTGAGCCGGGGGATGTCGGTGTGCAGCTCTGCCGCGCGCATGCGCATGCGCCAGGCCAGGTCGTTGTGGCCGTCGATGACGGGTATCGCACCGCTCATCCCAACGACTGTAGGGATGAAATGCGGGTTTTGCCCGCATCACGTGAAGGGTCCTCATATGGTGGGAGCGGCCTACACGAGGGGGAAGCCATGGGCAAGTCAAAGCAGAACAGCAACTTCGACAGCCGCGGGATGCACCGCAGCGAGGACGACCTCGGCTACCTGGACCCGGACCTTTCCGACGACATGATCATCACTCCGGACGCGGACGTCGCGGGCCAGCCGGCGACCGCCAACACGGCGATCATGCAGGCGAAGAAGCTCCAGCAGGAGCAGCAGACCAGCCTGCAGGACAAGCGCGCCAACCAGCCCGACCGCTGACCTCCGGTTGGTTCCCGGCTTGTCCCGGGTTGGCTCCGGCCTTCGGGTGCGGAGTTCGAGACGGCATCGGCCGCCCGTGGCACGACGGGGGATCACGGGGCGCGCCGGTGCGACGCGTGCGGGGCAGGACTGTGGCGAACCCATGGCCTGCCCTTCATGCGTGTCTACAGCTGCTTCGTGTAGATCCAGAAGATCCGTTCCAGCCGCGCGCCGACCGTCTTCGAGTAGAACGCGACCGGTCCCGCCCAGCCGATCTGCGCCGTGCGATGCCCGTCGGCGAGCTGGTCCGCGAGGCACCGCCGCAGCAACACCCGTCCGACCCCGAGCCCTTCCGCCGCCGGCGCGGTGCCCATCGGGCCGAACCAGCTGGGGCGGTTGGCGCCGTACGCCGCGAAGCCCAGGATCTCGCCGTCCCGCACCGCGACCCAGCAGCCGGCACTGTCGCGGCCCAGCGACTGCGTGACCTCCCAGGCCCAGCCGCCGCCCCAGATCCCGCGCACCCACTCCGGCGTCTCGGGCCCGGCCCGCATCACCTTGACTCCCGCACCGTCCAGCCGTTCCTCGTCGGCCCGCGCCGCCGGACTGGTGCCGGTCAGGTCGGCGGTCATGTTCCAGGCGGTGTCGGTACGTTCGTAGCCGGCCCTCTGTGCGAGGCACACCGCCGGCGTGTACCGCACGTCGATGCCCGGCCAGACGTAGCACGGCGGGTTGCCGCCGATCCGGACCCGCTGCGCACCGAGATCTGCGAGACGCCGCTCCGCCGCCGCCAGCAACGCCCTGCCGATGCCTTCCCGCCGCCGATCGGGTCGCACCGCGAGCAGTTCGACGTGCCCGAGGAGCGGATCGGCGTCGCTGATCGAGCCGAACACCACGCCGGTCGCCGCGCCGTCGGAGTCCAGGCTGGCGAGGCGTACCGTGGCCCGCCCTTCCGGCGGCGCGGCGAGCCGCCGCACCATCGCCCCTGCCTCCCCGGCGTCTTCGGGCAGGTCAAGCGCCCCAGCACACAGCCCAACCACCTCACGGTCACCCAAGCGATCAACGATCATTTGGTAAAGATACCTAACTGTTAGCGCCTTCCTGCGTCTCCCGCCACGGATCTGCGCCGGTTGATCTCGGGTTGGAGCGGGGGCGGCCGGCAGCCTCGGCGGCGGGTCGTGCCGTGGTTGCTGGGTCTTCCGCGGGTTGGTTTGTTCCGAACAACCCGAAGGATCCCCGGTGTCCCGGCACCGGGGATCCTTCGGGTTGTTCGGCGGGCCGCTGGTTGAGCGTGGCGGGCCAGAACCCCAGCCAACGGCGTGGGATTTGAGAGCGCTTCTCGGCACTGCCGTGGAACAGACCGCAGTCCGCGGCGTTGCGACCGTGGTCCCGGTGGGGTTCGGGTGCCGGTCCGAGTGCTTCGGTCAGGGCGGTGGTCTCGGCGAGGGGCCGGGCGCTAGTCCGGGCGGTCGTTCGGGCAGTGGGTCGACGTGCGAGTGGCTGGCGGTGGACCGGTGTCAGGTTGTGGGCCGAGGCGCGCGTGGGGGCAGTGAGGCGAGGTCCGGGTTGGTCGCGTGGGTGAGGCGATTCGCGGTCTGCACCTTGGCCGGTGCGTTCTGAGCGGGCAATCCCCGGCAGTCCAAATGCTGATCACGGCGGCGACTTGGTTGGCAGGCTGAGGTTCGAGCCGCGGCTGGGTGGTGAGCCGAGGTCCGAGCGGCGGCCGGGCAGTGGACCCAAGGGCGGTTGTAGGCCGAGGCCCGACTGATGGCGGTAGGCCGGGACTGGGTGGTGGGGGCAGGCCGAAGTTTGTTGTGGGCGGCATCCCGGTGGTGGGCGGTGTGCCGAAGTCTTTGGTGGGCGGGCGTTTCCGGGTCGTAGGCCGAGGCCCAGGGTGCTGGGTCGCGGTCCCGTTCGTGGGCAGCGGTCGGCGTGGTGGACGGGAGCTTGGGCGTGGGTGGCGTTCAGGTGAGCGGCAGGCCGGGGCGGCGGGTGGACCCGGTGGTGGGGTCTCTGGCCGAGTTCGGAGAGGTGGTCCGGGTTGAAATGGCGGGCTGAGGACGGCGGGTGCGAGGCCGCTGGTGCGGGGGCAGCGGAATCGGCGAGGCGATGGGGCGGAGGTGGCGTCAACGGGGGCGGGGCCAGCGGGTCAGCGGGGGCGGAGTGGAAGCGGTGGAGTCAACGGAGGTGGGCGGCGGAGGCGGGGGCGGCGATGGTGGAGCGGTGGGGGCGGCAGAGGCGGGGCCGCGATGGGGGTCTCTGGCCGAGGTTGGAGAGGTGGTCTGGGTTGAAATGGCGGGCTGAGGACGGCGGGTGCGAGGCCGCCGGTGCGGGGGCAGCGGAATCGGCGAGGCGATGGGGCGGAGGTGGCGTCAACGGGGGCGGGGCCGGCGGAGTCAGCGGGGGCGGGGTCAGCGGGGGGAGCGGCGGAGGCGGAGCGGAAGCGTGGAGTCAGCGGAGGTGGACGGCGAGGGCGGGGCGGCGATGGTGGAGCGGTGAAGGCGGGGGCGGCAGAGGCGGGCCGCGATGGTGGAGCGGTGGAGGTGGGGGCGGCGGAGGTCGTGCGGCGACGGTGGAGCGGTGAGGGTGGAGCGGCGGACGCGACCGCGAGCGGGAGGGCGGGGAGGTGAGGTGGGGCAGCGGAGGCGGAGCGGCGGACGCGACCGCCGGGGCGGCGAGGGCCGGTGTCGGCGGCGGCGGAGCGGCGAGGGCGGGGCGCGCAGACGTGACCACAAAGGCGGGCGGCGAGGGCGGAGGTGGAGGAGCGGAGGTGGACCGGGGAGGGCGGAGCAGCGAAGCGGAGCAGCGGAGGCGGAGCGGCGGACGCGACCGCGGGGCGGTGGGGGCGGTGTCCGCGACGGTGGAGCGGCGAGGGCGGGGCA
>NZ_JBFAPO010000141.1:0-3581 GCF_040676755.1 Dactylosporangium sp. NPDC049525
GGGGTCGTCGGGGGGGTCCTCCGCTCGGGTGTTCCCCACCGGCCGGCTTGTCCCGGGCGCGGTAACCCTCGTGGGGGCCCGGCGGCCGCCGGCCGGCCACCACTGATGCGTTCGTCGGGGTCTCGCGGGTTACAGGACCCGGCGGCCACGCCCGGAGACGCCGACCACCAGCGCCACACCCACGGCGGCGAGCAGCACCTGGACAAGGAGCTCGCCCCAGTCGACGCCCGGGGTGTCGGTGGAGATGCCGATCGCGTTCGCCAGGACGGTGCCCAGCAGCGCCGCGACGACACCGATGACCATGGTCAGCCAGATCGGAATGCTCTGCCGGCCCGGGACAACGAGCCGCCCGAGCGCGCCAACGATCAGACCGACGATCAGCGCGGTGATGATCCCAGTGACGGTCATTGCTCCTCCTCAACTCGACGTTGCAACCTGATCCAGTGATGCCCATGCGTGCGGAGATCGAAACGCGGGCCCGCACCGGCAAATCGGTCGACGGCGGGCGGCGGCCGTCCCTACCCTCGACAGATCATGTCGACGACCAAACGACCCGACCCGCGCCTGATCCGCACCGACGACTCCTGGCTCACCCTGCCCAACCCACACGGCGTGCCGGTGGAGATCTGCGCCGGGGCGGGCGTGCCGATCGAGTCCGCGGCCGTCGACGAGCTGCTCACCGTGCTGGAGACCGAGGCGACGCTGCGGACCCTCGCGGCCGCGACGCCGGGCCTTGCCGTCGAGCCCCGCATCGACCGGGTCGTGTGCACCCCCGACTTCCACAAGGGCGCCGGCATCCCGATCGGCACCGTGCTGCGTACCACGGGCGCGCTCATCCCGCAGGCGGTCGGCAACGACATCAACTGCGGCATGCGGGTCGAGGCGACCTCCCTGACCGTCGACCGGGTCCGCCCGCACCTCGACCGGCTGGAGCGGCACCTGCGGCACCTGTTCTTCGAGGGCGGCCGGCGCATCGGCCTCACCGCGGAGCACCGCGAGGGTCTGCTCCGCGACGGCCTGCCCGGACTGCTGGCGGCCGGGGTTCCCGGCACCGACGACGGGGCCTGGGGGCAGGTGTCCGCCGACGACCTCGAAGGGCTCGACGGGCGGCTGCACACCGCCGGGCACCCGGCCGCGTCCGCGGAGGGCTTCCGCGACTGGATCACCAGCGGTGGCGCCGGCGGTGGCGACGGCACCAGCTTCGACAGCATCATCGGCAGCGTCGGCGGTGGCAACCACTTCGCGGAGCTGCAGTACGTGTCGCAGATCCACGACGGCGCGGCCGCCTACGCCTGGGGGCTCGCGCCCGGGCGGGTGGTGCTGATGGTGCACAGCGGGTCGCTGTCCCTCGGGCACCAGGCCAACGCCACCGGCCAGGACCAGGCGCGGGCGCTGTGGCCGAAGGGCGTGCCGGCGCCCCGCAACAGGATCCTGCCGATGCTGCTCGACGAGGCCGGCGCGGCCCGCCGCGAGCGCTACCTGACCGCGTTCGCCAATGCGGCGAACTTCGCGATCGGCAACCGGTTCTTCCTGGCGCTGATGCTGCGGGCCGGGCTGGCCGCCGTCGCCGGTGACGTCGGCGCGCGGCTGGTGTACGACGCGCCGCACAACCTGCTGTGGCCCTCCGCCGACGGCACCGTCGTGCACCGCAAGGGCGCCACCCCGGCCGGCGGCCCCGGCGACGAGCACGCCTGGGGCGAGCCGGTCATCGTGCCGGGTTCGATGGGCGCGCCCAGCCACCTGCTGCGCGGCCTGGGCAACACCCGCGCGCTGCACAGCGCCTGCCACGGCGCGGGCCGCAGCGTCCCGCGGGGCTCCGCGTCTCGTGGCGGCGACGCCGAGCTCGACGCGTTCCTGGCGGAGTTCCGGGTCGTCACCCCGCTCAACCACCGCGACCCCGCGGTCGCCGGCCGGCGCGACATCATCGAGGCGTGGCGGCGCGACCTGAAGCAGGAGGCGCCGTGGGCGTACAAGGAGGTCGGGGCCGTCGTGCACAGCCTTGAGGAGGCCGGCGTGGCGATGCCGGTCGCCGAGCTCCGCCCGCTGCTCACCGTGAAGGGCTGAGCACCGACGTCGCACACCAGGTGCGACGCGCCGGCCTTCGGAGTCGGGAGACTGCGGATTCGTAGTGTCGACGTTGGAGGCAGCGGTGGACACGATGGCCGGCACGAGCATGCCCGGAACCGCGGGCGAGCACCTGCTGCAACAACGGTTCGGGACGGTCGAGCGGGCCGACCGCTTCTACCGGCAGCAGGTGCTGCCCGAACTCAACGCCGACATGACCGACTTCGTCGGCCGGCAGGAGATGATGTTCCTGGCCACCTCGAGCGCGCTCGGCCACTGCGACTGCACGTTCCGGGCGGGGCCGCCGGGGTTCGTGCGGGTCCTGGCCGCCGGCCGGCTCGCGTGGCCGGAGTACCGCGGCAACGGCGTCATGGCCAGCCTCGGCAACATCCTGGAGAACCCGAACGTCGGCCTGATCTTCGTCGACTTCCTCCGCGACGTGATCGGCCTGCACGTCAACGGCCACGCCACGATCGTGCCGGACCCGCAGATGCGCCGCGCGTTCCCGGACCTGCCGGTGGAGACGGTCCCCGGCCGCAAGGCGGAGCGGTGGGTGAACGTGCACGTCGAGGAGGCCTACATCCACTGCGCCAAGCACATCCCGCGGCTGCGGAAGGTCACCGCCGAGGAACGCGCCTGGGGCACCGACGACATGCAGCGCAAGGGCGGCGACTTCTTCAAGGCCGGCTCGGAGCAGGAACTCCAGGGACGTTGAACCACCGGACGGCTACAGTCGCCGGGTGCGCCAGTACGGCGTTTTCCTCCTCATCAGCTGGCCCTGGCGGGGGCGACGCTGTTCGTGGCGCTCGGCCGGGAGGGCTACGACCGGCTCAGCCAGGACCACCTGCTGCGGGCCGCTCCCCCGGCCGGGTCCGCGGTGGTGTGGCTCGGCGCCCTCGCGGTGGCCGGGACCCTCTTCGCGATCCCGCTGACGGAACTGCTGCGCCGCCGCACGGCCGGGCTGCCGCTGGAGCGGCTCGGCCGGCTCCTGGTCGGGCTGCAGGCGGTGCAGGTCGCGGCGATCGCCGGGTTCGCGCTCACCGGCCGGTTCGTGGCGGCCGCGGCCGCGTTCCTGCTCATCGGGGTGCTGCGGTCCGCCGCCGATCCACTGTGGACGACGTGGCTGATCACCCGGACGGCGCCGGCCAGCCGGGCCACCGTGCTGTCCGCGGTCGGGATGGTCGGGGCGCTCGGCGAGATCGCGGGCGGCCCGCCGGTCGGCTGGGTCGGCCAGCGGTTCTCCGTCGGCCGGGCCCTGCTGGCGTGCGCGCTGCTGACCGCGCCGGCGGTCGCGCTGCTGTCCGCGGCACTGTCCCGCAGTCGTTCGGAAGCTGTCACAGTGCACAGGTGAGCGTCGAGAGCTTCGATCCGCGCCGGGCCGCCGCGGCCGATCTGATCGCCTGGTGCACGGTGTACTGCGATCCTCGCCGCCCGCGGCGAACGCCCGATCCCCGCCGAGCAGATCCTCCGCGACCTGCGGATCAACCGCATCTTCGAGGGCTCGACCGAGATCATGC
>NZ_JBFAPO010000142.1:0-3501 GCF_040676755.1 Dactylosporangium sp. NPDC049525
GCTACACACCAGACGGCTGGTACCGCACCGGAGACCTCGTCCACCTCACCCCAGACGGCAACATCGTCGTCACCGGACGAGTCAAGGACCTCATCAACCGTGCTGGCGAGAAGATCTCTGCCGGTGAGGTCGAGACGCTGGTACAGGAGATCCCCGCGGTGGCCGAAGCAGCTGCGGTCGCTGTCGCCGACGCCGAGGTGGGCGAGCGGGTCTGTATCTTCGTGCGGCTGCACACCGGGGCGAGCATCGAGCTCGACGACGTCGTTGACATCCTCACGGCACGCGGGCTGGCAGCATTCAAGATCCCCGAGCGCTTGATCGTCCTCGACGAGCTGCCGTACACGGCCGTCGGTAAACCCGACAAGAAGGCGCTGCGTCTGCTGGTCAGCGAGCCGACCCAGTAGCCGCGGCGGCGTTGCGGTCAGGCGACCGCCGGCAGCCGGGCGTCGATGGCGAACAGGCGGGTGAACAGCTGCAGCAGGTCCCGCTCACCGGTGATTCGGACGCTGCCGTCGTCGAGGGCCTGCTCCGGGCTGCGTTCGCCGGCCATCAGCGCCCTGATCTGCGGGCCGGTCTCGATTACCAGGTCCGCGTCGGGGAGGTGACCCGCCGCGGCGTGCAGGTGACCGTCGTCGACCCGGGCGTGCACCGTCACGTCGCCGATGTTGAGCTGGAAGCCGCATCGCACGCCGGTGGCATAGTGCGCCCGGAATGTCGTTCGCAGCGCCATGATCATCGAGTCCGTGGTGACGATCTCATGCTCGGCGGGGACCGTGAGCGACCGCGCGCCCCACCGGCCCAGCGCAAGGACCGCCTCTTCGAGCTCACTGCCGTACTCGGTGAGCACGTAGACGACGCCCTTCTCGGGCAGCGGCAGCACCCTGCGGCGGATCACACCGTGCCCCTCAAGCTCCTTGAGCCGCGAGGACAGGACGTTGGTGGGGATGGCGGGCAGGCCGTTGAGCAGGTCCGTGAACCGCCTCGGACCCACGAGAAGGTCGCGGACGATCAGGAGCGCCCAGCGCTCGCCAACCATCGTCAACGCACTGGCGACGCCGCAGAACTGTCCATATGACCGGCTACCCATTACCCAATGCTAGCTCAACACCACTTGACGCATCGTACTTGCAGATAGCAAGCTAAATCCCGCACCAAGAGTAACAGGGTCATTGCTGCTCTTGCGGCTGTGCTGCGGGCGGATGGCTCGACGAGTGAAGCCGGGATCCATCACACTGGAGGAAAAGCAATGGCACGCGTAAGCGGAGCCCCGAAGCTGGTCTGCGGCCGCTGGACCAAGTGGATCGTGGTCCTCGTCTGGATCGTCCTGTTCATGGGCCTGGGATCCCTGGCCGGTAAACTGACCGACGCCCAGCAGAACGACACGGCCGCATGGCTTCCCAGCAATGCGCAGGCGACCAAGGTCAGCGAGCTGCAGAAGCAGTTCCAGGCCACCGACGAGTTCCCTGCAGTGATCCTGTACGAGCGCGCGGCCGGCACCACGGACGCCGACCTGGCCAAGGTCAAGGACGACGCCGCGAAGTTGGCGGGCGTGGACGGGGTCAGCGGCCCCGTGCAGGGCCCGATCGCATCCGACGACCGCCAGGCGCTGCAGATCGTCGTGCCGATCGAGATGGGCCCCGTCGGACAGCTTAAAGTCGTCGAACGGGTCGACGCGATCCGTGCCATCGTCCAGAACGCCAACAACGGGCTCAACTCGTACGTCACCGGACCGATGGGCTTCGCCGCGGACAACACCGAGGCATTCGAAGGCATCGACACCACGTTGCTCATGGCGACCGTCGCGGTCGTCATCATCCTGCTCCTCGTGATCTACCGCAGCCCGATCCTGTGGCTTCTGCCCGTGATCTCCGCGGGCCTCACCCTGGTCATCGCACAGGCCGTGATCTATCTCCTGGCCGAGCACGCCGGGCTGGTCGTCAACTCCCAGAGCGTAGCCATCCTGACGGTCCTAGTCTTCGGCGTCGGCACCGACTACGCATTGCTGCTCATCTCCCGATACCGGGAGGAGCTGCGGGTGCACGAGGACCGGCATGAGGCCATGGGGATCGCGCTGCGCCGGTCCGGGCCGACCCTGCTGGCGAGCGCGGCCACCGTCGCGGTCGGCATGCTCTGCCTGCTGCTCGCCGACATGAACTCGACCAAGGGCCTGGGCCCAGTGGCCGCCGTCGGCGTCGTGATCGCCCTCGCCGCCATGGTGACGCTGTTCCCCGCCCTGCTGGTGATCTTCGGCCGATGGATCTTCTGGCCGTCGCGGCCCAAGGTCGGCTCCACCCGTCCGTCGGACCGCGGTGGCTGGGCCAAGCTGGGCGAACGGATCGCCAAACGACCCCGTGCCGTCTGGATCGGCACGGCGCTCGTGCTCGGCGTGATGACAGTCGGGCTCACCCAGCTCAACGCCAACGGACTGGCCTTCGAAGACTCCTTCCTCGACCAGCCGCCGTCGGTCACCGGCCAGAAGCTGATCAACCAGCATTTCGCCGGCGGATCCGGTCAGCCCCTCATCGTCATCGGCAAGGCGTCCGCCGCCTCCGGCATCCAGGACGCGCTCAAGGGCACCGACGGCATTGCCGCTGTCGGTGAACCGTTGGTCAAGGGCGACCTGGTGCGGATCGAAGGCACGCTGCGCGACGAACCCGGCAGCGCCGCCGCCGACACCGCCATCGACCGTGCCAGAGATGCGGTCGCCAAGGTGTCCGGCGCCGACGCCAACATCGGCGGTTTCGCCGCCATCACCCATGACACGAACGCGGCCAACAGTCGCGACACGAAGGTCGTCATCCCGCTCGTGCTCCTCGCAGTACTGCTGATCCTCATGCTGGTACTGCGGTCCGTGCTCGCGCCGGTCGTCCTCATCGCCACCGTCGTGCTGTCGTTCGCCGCAGCGCTCGGATTCAGCGCGTTCGTCTTTAAGTCCGTGTTCGGCTTCAACGCCTCCGACAGCGGCTTCCCGCTCTACATCTTCGTGTTCCTGGTCGCGGTCGGCATCGACTACAACATCTTCCTGGTGACCCGCATCAGGGAGGAGGCGGTGCGACACGGGACCCGCAAGGGCGCCCTGATCGGTCTTTCGGCCACCGGTGGCGTCATCACCTCGGCCGGGCTTGTACTGGCCGCAACGTTCGCTGTGCTCACCACCCTGCCCTTGGTGCTCATCGTCCAGATGGGCTTCGCCATTGCCCTCGGGATCCTGCTAGACACGTTCGTCGTGCGCTCCGTACTGGCCACGGCGCTCACGTTGGACATCGGGCCGAAGATCTGGTGGCCGAGTTCGCTCACCACCGATCCGGAGCCCGTGGCGCCGGCCGTCGACCGCGACCGCGACCCCGAACGGGTCTGATCGCACATCGAGAGCTTCGCGTCATTCCCCCGTGTGACGTGGAGACCGGGGCGGCACCGGGGGTCCGGTGCCGCCCCGGCGGCGTCCTGGCTGGCTGATCGCGGACCGGATGGCGGGGACCGGACACGGGGGCTGGCCGCGGG
>NZ_JBFAPO010000143.1:0-3313 GCF_040676755.1 Dactylosporangium sp. NPDC049525
GCGACTCTGCAATCCAGCGCGGCCAGCTCAATCCCGACAGCCGGCACTTCGGAGAAGCCACTTCCCGGACCCGCCAGAACCCACTCTAGAACACCACTCCTGGCCGCCTCTTGACATAGAGGGGTGCCATGAGCGAGCGCCGCTGCTGCGGTTCGACGTACCGAACTCGCCGCAACGAAGCGTGACGATCTCTGAGTCGGCCGCCGCGCGAGACCTGCGGCAGATCCGGACGTCCGGGACGGCCGGGTCACTGCGGCCTTCCGATCTCAGATCCGGGTCATGGCGGAGGCGTAGCCGCCTCCGTCGGGGTAGTTCCATTCGCCGGTGACTGTGGTGTCGTCGGCGCTGAACGTGCCCTCGTAGTAGGCCGGGCTGCCTTTCGCCCCGGCCCAGATGGTCAGTTTGTCGCCGACGAGTTCGTAGACGTAGTCGAATGTGTTGCCGGCCGCGTCGTAAAACCGCGACACCACGTCGGCGCCGGCCGGCTCACCGAACGGGTGTAGGTTGCCGATGACTTCCAGCCCGGTGACGGCTTGGCCGAACTGGCTCAGTTCGACGTGCTGAAGCAGGAAGAACCGGCCGGCCATCCACTCGTACCGCACGGTTCCCTCGGCGCCGCCGGTCACCGACCAGGTGCCGACCAGACGGTCCAGGGCGGTCAGTTCGGCGCTCGGCTGGGTGTTCTCAGACATCGTGTCCTCCTCGGTGGGTGCGTGCCGGTACCTCGGCGGCGACGTCCGGGCTTTGACATCGACGCGATGTGACCCAGGTCACCCAGCCTGAGCGTCAAGGTTCGCGGTGCGGCCACGAGGTAGCGGCAAGTACCCACCACGGAGGAAGTCATGGCCACCACCGCCGCCACCGTTCCCGCCGTCCGCCGCTCGTCCGACCGGCTGCTCCTCGCCGGCAGCCTCGCCGGACCGGTCTTCTTCGCTTCGGCCGTGACGCAGATGCTCACCCGGGACGGCTACGACATCACGCGGCACCCGATCAGCCAGCTGGCCACCGGAGGTCTCGGCTGGATCCAGATCACCACGTTCGTGCTCGCCGGCCTCGGCGGGATCGCCCTCGCCGTCGGTGTCCGACGCGCGCTCACCGAGGGCACCGGTCGGCGAGTGCTGCCGATCTTCGTCGGGATCTTCGGTGCCGGGCTCGTCGCGGCGGGGGTGTTCACCATGGATCCGGAGTACGGCTTCCCGGTAGGGACTTCTGACGGGCCGGTCGGCGAGATGTCCTGGCACAGCGTCGCGCACTCGGCGGCGGCCGCAATCGCCTTCACCGCGCTGGCTGCCGCCGCCATCGTGCTGGCCATTCGTCAGGCCCGCCGTCGGGCTGCCCTGCCGGCGGTGTTGAACGGCCTCGCTGCGCTCATCCTGCTGATGCCGATGTCGCCGAGTCACATGAGCATCCAGATCGCCGTGAACGGCCTGGTCGCCTTCACCTGGACGACGGCCGTCGCCGTCTCCCTGCGCCGTTCGAGCTGGGCGGCGTAGCGTGATCCGAGCCCTGCGAGCACGAGGATGACCATGAAGTATCTGCTGCTCAGCTACACGCCGGCCGCCGCCTGGGACGCCGCGACCGCCGACACCCCGTCCGAGGAGGCGCTGGCCGCGTTCGCCGCGTACCAGCGGTTCGAACAGGAGCTGATCGAGACCGGCGAGTTCGTCAGCAGCGAGGGACTCGGTCACCCGGCGGTCAGTACCACGATCCGCAAGACCCCGACCGGCGTGATGGCCACCGACGGCCCGTTCGTCGAGCTCAAGGAGGTCCTGGCCAGCTTCGCGGTGATCGACGTGGGCAGTCACGAGCGCGCCGTCGAGATCGTCTCGCGAATGGTCGAAGTTCTGGGCGAGCCGATGGAGATCCGGCCGATCATGGGCGCGGACTTCGCGGCGTGACCCCCGCATCCAGCGTCGCCGGACGGCGACAGACCGGGAGGGAATACAAACGGCGGTACCGGCGTGACGCCTGACATCGAGGACCTGCTACGCACCGAGGCACCGCAGGTCCTCGGCGCGCTGGTGCGGCGCTTCGGCCAATTCGACACCGCCGAGGATGCGGTGCAGGAAGCGCTGCTCGTCGCGAGCCGGGCGTGGCCGACGGACGGCGTGCCGGAGAACCCGCGCAGCTGGCTGATCCGGATCGGGTATCGGCGGATGGTCGACCTGCTCCGCACCGACGAGGCCCGACGCCGCCGCGAACGGCACGCCGGCATGAGCGAGCTGGCGATGCAGGACCCGGCCCGACGGGCGCGCCCCGCGCCGGAAACCGACGACAGTCTCACGCTCCTGCTGCTGTGCTGCCACCCCGCGCTGAGCCCCACCTCTCAGGTGGCGCTCACCCTGCGCGCGGTTGGCGGCCTGACAACCACGGAGATCGCACACGCCTACGGGACGGCCGAGAACACCATGGGCGCCCGGATCAGCCGCGCCAAACAGCACCTGGCTCGTGCCGGCGCCCGGTTCACCCCGCCGACCAACGCCGACCGCGACAGCCGGATGAACGCCGTCATGCAGGTGCTCTACCTGATCTTCAACGAGGGCTACACCGCCTCCACCGGAGACGAACTCGCCCGCGTGGACCTGACCCGCGAGGCGATCCGGCTGACCCGCATGCTCCGCGACTCCCTGCCGGACGACCCCGAGGTGACCGGGCTGCTCGCCCTGATGCTGCTGACCGAGTCGCGGCGCGCTGCCCGCACCGACGGCGACGAGCTGGTGCCGCTGGACGAGCAGGACCGGACCCGGTGGGATATCGGGCTTATCCGCGAGGGCACCGAGCTGATCGACAGCGCCTGGCGGCGGCGCGAGGTCGGCACGTACCAGCTACAGGCGGCGATCGCGGCCGTCCACGCCGCGGCCGCGTCGCCGGACCGGACGGACTGGCCACAGATCGCGGCACTGTACCTGGGTCTCGAACGGCTCAAGCCGACCGCGGTGGTACGGCTGAGCCGGGTGGTCGCAGTCGCGCACGCGTACGGGCCAGCCCGGGGGCTTGCCCTGCTCGACGACCTCAACCGGGGCTACCATCTGGACGAGGAACCGCTGACCCGGCAACGCGAACGCGCCGTTCGCGCACATCTGCTCGAGATGACCGGTGACACGGCCGGCGCGGCGGCGCGGTACCGCGAAGCAGCCGCCCTGACCCAGAACCAAGTCGAACAGCGGTACCTCCAACGCCGAGCCCACCGTCTCAGCTGACGATCGTCGGCCGGCATCCGCTCATCGGCTACTTATCTAATTGGCGGTACGACCGCAGCCCGGCCAGGCTTGGTCGAGGTGATCGGCGGGGTAGCTCTCACATTCGGCTGCCC
>NZ_JBFAPO010000144.1:0-3142 GCF_040676755.1 Dactylosporangium sp. NPDC049525
TCCGCGATCGCCCGTGCTGTCAGTGGGTTGTCGCCGGTGATCATCACCGTGCGGATGCCCATCCGGCGCATCTCGTCGAACCGTTCCCGCATGCCCTGCTTCACGACGTCCTTGAGGTGAATCACCCCCAGCGCCCGGGCCGGCTCGGCGCCGACGCGCTCCGCGACGACGAGCGGCGTGCCGCCCGACCCGGAGATCGCGTCGACGATCTCGCCGACGTCGTTGGTCGGGTGCCCGCCGTTGTCGCGGACCCATTTCATCACCGCGGTCGCGGCGCCCTTACGGACCTGCCGGACCTGCCCGCCCTCAGCCACGTCGACGCCCGACATCCGCGTCTGCGCGGTGAACGGGACCCAGGTCGCGCTACCGAGCTCGCCGGCGGTGCGTTCCCGCAGCCCGTGCGCGGTCTTGGCGTACACCACGACACTGCGACCCTCGGGGGTCTCGTCAGCGAGACTCGACAACTGCGCGGCGTCGGCAAGGTCCTGCGCGGTCACACCCTCAACCGCGACGAACTCGCCGGCCTGCCGGTTGCCCAGCGTGATGGTGCCGGTTTTGTCGAGGAGGAGGGTGTTGACGTCGCCGGCGGCTTCGACGGCGCGGCCGGACATGGCCAGGACGTTGCGTTGGACGAGGCGGTCCATGCCGGCGATGCCGATCGCGGACAGCAGCGCCCCGATCGTGGTCGGGATGAGACATACCAGGAGTGAGACGAGGACGATGCCGGTGACGCCGTTGCCGTTGAGGGCGAGGCTGTCGGGTGCGAACGCCTGCACGCCCTTGGAGTAGATCGCCAGGGGCTGTAGGGTCGCGACGGCGAGCAGGAAGATGATCGTCAGCGACGCGAGAAGGATGTTGAGGGCGATCTCGTTCGGTGTCTTCTGCCGGTTCGCGCCTTCGACCAGGGCGATCATCCGGTCGATGAACGACTCGCCCGGCTTCTGGGTGATGCGTACGATGATGCGGTCGGAGAGGACTTTGGTGCCGCCGGTGACGGCGCTGCGGTCGCCGCCGGATTCGCGGATGACGGGTGCGGATTCGCCGGTGATGGCGGATTCGTCGACGGAGGCGATGCCTTCGATGACGTCGCCGTCGCCGGGGATGACCTGTCCGGCTTCGACCACGACGATGTCGCCGAGTTGCAGGGCGGCGGCGGGCACGGATTCCTCGACCCGGGCGTCGCCGATGAGGCGCCGGGCCATGGTGTCGGTCTTCGCCCGGCGCAGGGTTTCGGCTTGGGCTTTGCCGCGGCCTTCGGCGACGGCTTCGGCGAGGTTGGCGAAGATGACGGTGAGCCACAGCCACACGGTGATGGCCCAGGCGAAGACGCTGGGGTGCAGGACCGCCAGGACGGTGGTGAAGACCGAGCCGATCTCCACGATGAACATGACCGGGTTGCGCCACAACGTGGCAGGGTTGAGTTTCCGGAGCGCGTCGGGGGTGGACTTCCACAGTTGCTGGGGGTCGAGCAGTCCACCGGCGACCCGGCGGCGGGTTGGGGCGGTCATGTCGCTTCCTCGAGAGGTGGTCAGGGTGCTCATCGGACGCCCTCCGCGAGCGGGCCGAGCGCCAGGGCAGGCAGGTAGGTCAGCAGGACCACGACGACCGTGACCGCGACGACCATGCCGATGAACAACGGCTGATACGTCCGTAGCGTCCCGGCCGACTGCGGCACCGGTGTCTGCCGGGCCAGGGACCCGGCGAGGCCGAGGACGAGGATGATCGGCAGGAACCGGCCCAGCAGCATGCACAACCCCAGCGCGGTGTTGTAGAACGTCGTGTTCACGCTGATGCCGGCGAACGCGGAGCCGTTGTTGTTCGACGCGGACGTGAACGCGTACAACACCTCCGACAGGCCATGCGCGCCTGGGTTCGCCATCGACGATCGTGCGGTGGATGACCCCATCGCCACCGCCGTGCCGACCAGGACCAGCGCCGGGGTCGTCAGCAGATACAGCGACGCGAATTTGATTTCGCGGGCGCTGATCTTTTTGCCGAGGTATTCGGGGGTGCGGCCGACCATGAGGCCGGCGACGAAGACGGTGATGACGGCGAGGATGAGCATGCCGTACAGGCCGGAGCCGACACCGCCCGGTGCCACCTCACCGAGCATCATGTTGAGCATGGTGATCATGCCACCCAGCGACGTGTAGGAGTCGTGGAAGGAGTTCACCGCCCCCGTGGACGTCAGGGTGGTGATGGCGGCGAAGGTGGCGGACTGGGAGACGCCGAAGCGGGTTTCGGTGCCTTCGGTGGCGGCGCCGGCCGCGGTGGGCACGGTCCCGCCGTGGGCGAGTTGCAGGGCGTTGATCGCGATGATGCTGGCGATGGCGAGGATCGCCATGATGCCGGCGATGGCCAGGCCCTGGCGTTTGTCGCCGACCATCCGGCCGAACACGCGGGGCAGGCTGAACGGGATGAACAGGATCAGGAACAGTTGCAGCCAGTTCGTCCAGCCGGTCGGGTTCTCGAACGGGTGGGCGCTGTTGGCGTTGTAGAACCCGCCGCCGTTGGTGCCGAGTTCCTTGATGACCTCCTGGCTGGCGACGGGTCCGCCGGTGATGCTCTGCGCCGCGCCGGTCAGGGTGGTGACGGTGGTGCCGTCGGTGAGGTTCTGCACCATGCCCCCGGCGATGAACAGTGTCGCGCCGATCACCGCGACCGGCAGCAGCACCCGCACGCAGATGCGGACCAGATCGACCCAGAAGTTGCCCAGCTCGGTGGTTTTGGATCGGGCGAACCCGCGGACGAGGGCGACGGCGACGGCGATGCCGACGGCGGCGGAGGTGAAGTTCTGCACCGCCAGCCCGGCCATCTGCACCAGATGTCCCATCGTGGACTCACCCGAGTACGACTGCCAGTTGGTGTTGGTGACGAAACTGACCGCGGTGTTCCACGCCTGATCCGGCTTGACCGCGTCGAAGCCCAGCGACAGCAGCAGATGCTGCTGGACCCGCTGGAACAGGTACAGGAACAGGATGGAGATGGCGGAGAACGCCAGGACGCTGCGGGCGTAGACACCCCAGGACTGCTCACCGGCCGGGTTCACCCCGACCGCCCGGTACACCAGGCGTTCGAACCGGGTGTGCCGGGTCGAGGTCACCGCCCGGTACATGTAGTCACCGAACGGCCGGTACACCAG
>NZ_JBFAPO010000145.1:0-2923 GCF_040676755.1 Dactylosporangium sp. NPDC049525
GAAGGTGTTTGCTGTCTCGGTGTTGCGTCTTGCTGTTGAGACAAACGTTAGGCACCCCGCCACCGGTTCAAATCCCCGAAACGTGCCACGGCCGGCCACCCCCGGGGAAGGGTGACCGGCCGTGGCCGGGTGCCTCGGTCAGGCGCTGACGACGGGCCAGGCGTAGGCGAGGAGGGCGAAGGCGGCGCCGAGAATCGCCAGGTTGAAGCCGCGGGACGGCACCGGCAGCGCCGCGACGGCGAGCAGGATGATGGCGATGATGTACAGGACGGCCTGTGCCGACATGGGGAACCTCCGTGGGGGACCAGTTGAGCAGACGGATTCCCGAGTGCGCTCCGGCCGAAACACGGGCCGGTCAGCACGGTCAGCCGGCGACGGCGACAAGGGCCGGATATTCGCCGGTGACGACGGCGGTCGGGTGGAAGCGGACCCGGCGGCCGGTCACCTCGTCGGCGGCGCCGGTGCCTGCCTCGGTCCACTCCACGGTCGCGGTCCCGGACAGGTGCAGGGTGCGGCCGGTGCCGAAGTCGGGCACGAACAGCGCCGCGGACGGGTCGGTGGCGAGGTTGCCGAGGCTGTTGAACATGTTGTTGCCGGGATAGTCGGGCCACCACAGGTCACCGCCGTCGACGCGGAGGAACCCGCGCGGGCCGCCGCGGTGCGATGCGTCGGCGCCGCGGGCCGGGTGGGCGGTGCCGAGGAAGAACGTGTCGGCGGCGGCGACCATTGCCGCGTCGGCGGGGGTGAGGGCCGGCAGCGGCGCGAAGACCGGCGCTGCCGCAGCCGCGGTCGTGCCGGTGAGCCGGCGCGGCCAGATGTACTGGGGACAATTGCCGAACGCCTCCGCCACCTCGACGGTGAGACCGTCCCGCCCGGCTTCGTCGACGGACAGCGTGCCGTTGACCCGCATCCGGCGCCGGGTCGCGAAGTCGATCGCGATCAGGCCGACCCTTTGACCCGCCGGCAGGTCGTGCAGCGGGTCGCCCGGCGCGAACGCCGCGTCCACCCGCAGCCGCTGGCCCGCGCCGTCGAGGAAGCCGGGCGGGCCGGTCAGCGCCGACGTCCACAGCCGCCCGGCCCGGTCGCGGCCGGCGAGCACCGCCAGGGTCCGCTCGGCCAGCCACCCGCCGGCGCCGCGGCTCAGACCGCCGGGTCCCAGCATGCCGGCCAGCCGGGCCGCCTCGAGCCGCACGCCGGCCCGCTCCTGGGTCGCCAGCTCGCCCTCATGGAACACGGCCGCCTCGCTTCCTAACGGATGAAGTGCCATGTCTCCATTAGTCCACGACCAAATGGTTTTCGCAATGGTTTACCATTAGGTTCGTGGAGCCGTTGCCGGTTGAGCTGATGAACACCGTGCGGGCCGACCGCGACGGCGTGCGGGACACGATCGCCGACCCGGCCGCCGCTGCCCGCTGGCTGCGGGAGGCGTGGCCCGAGGTCGGGATCGCCGACTGGGCGGCGGTCGCCGAGCTGCGGGACCTCCGCGACGCGCTGCGCCACCTGGCCGCCGCCGCGACCGGCGACGACCGGGAGCCCGCCCTAGCCACCGCCCCCATGGATCTGGAGGCGGCCGTCGGGGTCGTCAACCGGGCATGCGCCAGGGCACCGTCGTGGTCCGAGCTGCGCTGGCCCCACGCCGCCGACCCGGCCGGCTCGTCCCACGAGGCCCACCCGGCCGGCTCGGCTCCCGAAGCCCAGCCCGCCGGCGCGCCACCCGTCCGGCCCGCGGGCTCGGCACACGACGCCCGACCCGCCGGTTCGACACGCGACGCCCAGCCGGCGGGCTCGGCTCCCGAAGCTCAGCCCGCCGGCGCGCCACCCGCCCGGCCCGCAGGCTCCGCACACGACGCCCTGACCGCGGGCTCGGCACATGACACCCAGCCAGTCGGCTCGGCTCCCGAAGCCCAGCCCGCCGGCGCGCCGCCCGCCCGGCCCGCAGGCTCCGCACACGACGCCCTGGCCGCGGGCTCGGCACACGACGCCTGGCGCGCCGGTTCGGCGCGCAGTGCCCGGTCGGTGGGCTCGGCGGAGGATGCCGGGCCGGAGCACGGCGCCTGGCCCCAGCGGGTGACGCGCACGGCGCACGCCCCTGCGCTCGCGGCGGTTGCGGCCATCGCCGAGGAGGCCGTCGCGCTGTTCGCCGGGCCGGACCGGCAGCTGCTGCGGGCCTGCCGCGCGCCCGGCTGCGTGCTGTACTTCGTGCGCAACCATCCACGCCGCGAGTGGTGCTCCGACGGCTGCGGCAACCGTGCCCGCGTCGCCCGGCACTACCAGCGCCACCACGGCGGCAGCAGGGAGGGCGACTGATGCGACCGGAGCCGGGGCAGGTGCTGCACTTCTCCGAGGACCCGACGATCACCAGGTTCGTGCCGCACGTCGCGGCGACCGCGCAGCAGCCGGAGGCGTACGTCTGGGCCGTCGACCACGGGCGGTCGCCGGACTACTGGTTTCCGCGTCAGTGCCCGCGCGCCATGGCCTGGAGCGGGCCGGGCACCACCGCCGAGGACCGCGACCGGATCGTCGGCGCCGGCTGCGGCGAGCGCGTGCACGCCGTGGAGTTCGGCTGGCTGGAGGCGATCCGCACGGCGCGGGTGTTCGCGTACCGGCTGCCGGCCGCGACGTTCGCACCGTTCGGCGCGCCCGTGCACCACGCACACGTCGCCGTCGAGCCGGTCGTGCCGCTGGGCCCGCCCGAGCCCGTCGGGGATCTCTTCGCACTGCACGCCGCCGCGGGCATCCAGCTGCGGGTGCTGCCGAACCTGTGGTCGTTCTGGGACGCGGTCACGGCGAGCACCATGCTGTTCAGCGGGATCCGCCTGGGCAACGCGCTGCCCCGCTGACCCCCTGGTGGGTGGCACGTTTCGGGGATTTGAACCGATGGCCGGGTGCCTAACGTTTGTCTCAACAACGTGACACATACCGA
>NZ_JBFAPO010000146.1:0-2454 GCF_040676755.1 Dactylosporangium sp. NPDC049525
GTCTCATGCCGGCTCACCACGCTCGGAGACCCGCACGTACACCACGACCAGGACCAGGATCAGCACCAGCCACAACGCACCCAACGCGCTGGCCTTGCCCAGATCGAACGCCTTGAACGCAGTGTCATACACCGCCACCGCGAACGTGGTCGTGGAACCGGCCGGGCCACCACCGGTCAACACGTAGATCATGTCGAAGTGCTGCACATTCCAGATCACCTCAAGCAGCACGACGATGCCGAGGATCCCGCGCAGGTGCGGCAGCGTCACGTGCCAGAACCGGTTCACCGCACCCGCACCGTCCAGGGCGGCGGCCTCGTGCAGGGCGAGCGGCACGGTCTGCAGACCAGCCAGCAGCATCACCATGATCCACGGGAAACTCGCCCAGCTCTTCGCCACAATGATCGCCGCCATCGCAGTGCCGGGACTGCCGAGCCACACCACCGGCTCATCCACCACATGCAGCTGCACCAGCAGACCGTTGAGCAGCCCGTAGTTCGCGTTGAAAATCCACAACCAGACGAACGACACCACGACACCGGGGATCACCCACGGCATCAGGAACAACCCGCGCAGCACCGCCCGACCACGCAACCTCGTGTTCAGCGCCAGAGCGAGCGCGAAACCGATGATGACCGGCGCCACGGTCGCGCCGACGGTGAACACGACCGTGTGCTCCAGGACCGGCCAGAAGTTCTGGTCCAGCACCGCCTTGAAATTGTCCAGGCCAGCGAACGAGCGGCCGGGCAGGACCAGACTCTGGTTGAACAGGCTGGTGGTGAGGGCGCCGAGCAGGGGGTACAGCACCACGGCGCCGAGCAGAGCCAACGCGGGCAGCGTCAGCAGGAAGCCGAACGTGCGGTCACGCAGACCGCCACGAACATTCATGTCGGGTACCTCAGTCGTCGTCCAGGTCGATGAGGGAAGGGTCGAGGGTCGCGCGCAGCTCGACGCCCAGCTGCCACTCGACGTGGTCCCGGGCGGCCTGCTCGGCCTGCTCGGCGTCGCGGCGGCGCAGCGCGTCGAGGATCGCGGAGTGCTCGCTGATCACCTGGTCCCAGGCGGGTTCGACGCGCACGCCGATGCGGTAGTGCTGCACCCGCAGCAGGGTCAGGTCGGTGAGCTCGCGCAGCGTCGTGTAGTGGGTGGCGTCGGCGATCCCGGTGTGGAACTGGCGGTTGAGCGTGGAGAGGTCCCGGTGGTCGCCGTCGATGAGCCGCTGCCGCATCTGCTCGTGCATGACCTGCAGCTCGGCGAGCTCGGCGTCGCTGACGGTGGTGGCGGCCACGCGGGCGGCGAGGCCCTCGAGCGCGCCACGGGCGAGGTAGACGCCGCGCATCTCGCGCAGCGACAGCGGGGCGACCTGCGCGCCGGCGTGCGGGTTGGGCTGCACGACGAGGCCCTGGGTGGTGAGTCGCTGCACGGCCTCACGCAGCGGGATCTTGCTGGTGCCGAGCTGGCGGGCCAGGGCGTCGACGTTGACCCGCGCGCCGGGCTTCAGCTCGCCGCTGAGGATCGCGTCGCGCAACCGCTCGTAGACGAGGTCGGCCTTGGTCTGGAATCCCGCGAGCGCCATGCGCTTCCACTCCCCCGGTTCGGCGAAAGTATACTATCTACCTTGTGCGGATGAGTGTTGCACGGAGATCAAGCGGCGGACAAGCCCCCATCGTTGGTTTCGGCGAGGCCATGGCGCTGTTCCAGCCCGCCGACGGCGCGCCCCTCGAAACCTGCCGCTCGGCGACGGTGCACGTGGCCGGCGCCGAGCTGAACCTGCTCGCCGCCGCCGCCCGCGCCGGCGCGCCGACCGAGTTCTGCAGCCGCGTCGGCGCCGACCCGTTCGGCCGCCGGGTGCGCGCCGCCGCGACCGCCCTCGGCGTCGGCACCGGCCTGGTCGCCGTCGACGACACCCGGCCGACCGGGCTGTTCGTCAAGGACGTGCGACCCGACGGCGCCCGCCGCGTCCACTACTACCGGGCCGGCTCGGCGGCCTCCGCGATGGACTCGACCGACGCCGGCCGCGCCCTCGCCGCGGGCCCGTCCGTGGTCGCCGTCTCCGGGCTCACCGCCGCACTCGGGCCGGGGCCGCGCCGAGCGGTGACCCGGCTCGCCCGGGAGGCGCACGCCCGCGGCATCGCCGTCGCCCTCGACCCCAACCTGCGCCCGGGCCTCCCGCCGGTGACCGACCTGCTCATCGAGCTGCTGCCGGTCACGACGTTCCTGCTGCTCGGCCTCGACGAGGCCATCCCGCTGCTGGGCACCGACGACCCCGCGGAGGTGTTCACGCGGGCGGCGGCGGCCGGGGTGACGGAGGTGGTCCTGAAGGCCGGCGCCGACGGCTGCTGGCACGCGGGCTCCGGTTCGGACGGCCCGCACCGGCTCCCGTCGGCCGCCGCGACCGTGGTCGACCCGGTCGGCGCGGGCGACGCGTTCGCCGGCGCGTACCTTGCCGCCCGC
>NZ_JBFAPO010000147.1:0-2168 GCF_040676755.1 Dactylosporangium sp. NPDC049525
CGCCTGTGCCGCCACCAGACTGCCCAGCCCGGCATGCGTAACCACGACACCCTTCGGCGTCCCCGTCGAACCCGACGTGTAGATCACATACGCCGCTTGTTCCGGAGATACCACGGTGTCCGACGGCTCACCAGACAGGCGTGACACCGCGGCAGCCACCCGCGGATCGTCCAACGCCACCGACCGCACCCGACCGGCGGGAAGCTCGTCAAGGACGTCTTCCAGTCCCAGTACCACAGCGGCGCGCGCGTCCGCGAGCATGAACCCAGCACGCTCCACCGGCAGCCCAGGATCGATCGGCAAATAGGCGCCACCCGCCTTCACCACCGCCAGCAACGCCACGATCAGATCCACACCTCGGGGCAGGCTCACACCCACCACCGACTCCGCGCCCACCCCAAGGTTCGTCAAATACCGGGCCAGGCGATTCGCCCGAGCCTCCAACTCCGCGAACGACACCTCGACCCCGTCACCCACCACGGCCACCGCGTCCGGTGTCCGCAACACCTGCGCCGCGAACAACCCCGGCAGCGACAGCGTCGGCACCTCAACCGCGGTGTCGTTCCACCCCACCAACACCCGATCCCGCTCACCCGCGTCCCACACATCAACCGCCGACACCCGCACCGACGGATCGGCGAGCACCGACTCCAGCACCCGCAACCAACGCCGACCGATCACGGCCACGGTGTCCTCGTCGAACAGATCCGCCGACCCAGTCAACACACCCCGCAGCCCAGCTGCACCGCCCGCGGCGTCGAACACCTCACCAATGTTCAAGTCAAGATCAAACCGCGCCGCGGACACCGCCGCCGCGTTCGACGCCTGCCCGCCAACCGCCACCCCGGGCAGGTCCAGCACTGCGTCAGCGGTGTTCTGCACCGTCAACATCACCTGGAACAGCGGGTGCCGTGACGGCAGCCGTACCGGCGACAACACCTCCACCAGCCGCTCGAACGGCACATCCTGGTGCTCGAACCCGGCCAGCGACGTCTCCCGCACCCGAGCCAGGACCTCGGTGAATGTGGGGTCACCCGACAGGTCGGTGCGCATCACCAGACTGTTGATGAAGAACCCGACCAGATCGTCCAATGCCTGGTCGGTACGCCCGGCCGTCGCCGCGCCCATCGGAATGTCCGTGCCGGCACCGAGCTTCGACAACGCGATCGCCAGTGATGCCTGCACGACCATGAACATGGTCACGCCGTGCTCCTGCACCACATCCCGCAGTCGCGCATGCAACTCCGCCGGCACCACGCATGGCACCTCAAACCCACGATGTGTAGGCACCGCGGGCCGCGACCGATCCGCGGGGAGGTTGAGCTCCTCCGGCAGCCCGGCCAGGGTCTGCTGCCAGTACGACACCTGCCGAGAGATCAGGCTCTCCGGATCCGACTCGTCTCCGAGCAACTCCCGCTGCCACAGCGTGTAGTCCGCGTACTGCACCGGCAGCGGCTCCCACGCCGGGGCATGCCCGGCGCAGCGCGCGGCGTAGGCCGTGGAGAGGTCCCGGGCCAGTGGTCCTGTCGACCAGGCATCACAGGCGATGTGATGCACCACGACCACCAGGACGTGTTCGTTCTGGCCGGCCGAGATGAGGTTCGCTCGGATCGGCAGTTCCGCGGTCAGGTCGAAGCGACACTCCGCGGCGTCGTCGACCGCCGGCTGCAGGTCCGCCGGTGCGACCTCGACGATGCCGAGGCTCCAGTCGAGGTCCTCAAGTTCGACGATGTGCTGGTACGGCTGCCCGTCGATGGCCGGCAGGACCGTCCGCAGCACCTCGTGCCGGCCGAGCACATCCCGCAGTGCCTGATCCAACGCGATCCGGTCCACGTCACCGGACAGCCGCAGGACGACTGGAACGGTGTAGAGGGAGCTCGAACCCTCCAGCTGTTCCATGAACCACAGACGCTGCTGCGCGTATGACAACGGGATCATCAGGACTCCTTAGAGTTGCGCATTGGCCGCAGCGCCGGCCGGGTCGACTTCCGGTCGTCCATGTGCTCTGCAAGACCGGCGACGGTCGGAATTTCGAACAGCGTCCGGATGGATAGGTCAACGTTCAGGGCTGCGCGGACGCGGCTGATGAGGCGTACCGCCAGCAGTGAGTGCCCGCCGAGGGCGAAGAAGTCGTCGTCGACGCCGACGGAGTCAAGGCCGAGGACTTC
>NZ_JBFAPO010000148.1:0-2020 GCF_040676755.1 Dactylosporangium sp. NPDC049525
CTCGCCGTCATCACCGTCTTCGTCGCCGGCCTCATGGTCGGCCGCACCCCCGAATACCTCGGCAAAAAGATCAGCGCCCGCGAAATCAAATTCGCCTCCCTGTACCTGCTCACCACACCCGCCCTGGTCCTGGTCGGCACCGCGGTGGCGATGGGGTCGGCGACCGCACGATCGTCGATGGCGAACCCCGGCGCGCATGGCCTGTCGGAGGTGTTGTACGCGTTCACGTCCGCGTCGAACAACAACGGCTCCGCCTTCGCCGGTCTCTCAGCGAACACCACCTTCTACAACACCGCCCTCGGGCTGTGCATGCTGCTGGGCCGGTTCCTGCCGATCATCCTCGTCCTCGGCCTCGCCGGATCCCTCGCCCGGCAAAGCCCCACACCACAGTCGGCCGGGACCTTGCGGACGTATCAGCCCTTGTTCATCGGCATGGTCGTCGCGGTCACCATTGTCGTGGTCCTGCTGACCTACCTGCCTGCCCTGGCCCTCGGCCCGCTCGCGGAAGGCATCCGATGAGCACTCCGACCCGCCGCCGGGTCGCCGGTGGACTGCTCGACCCCCAGCAACTGTGGAAGTCCACCCCCGACGCGCTCCGGAAACTGAACCCTGCCACGTTGTGGCGCAACCCGGTCATGTTCATCGTGGAGATCGGCTCGGTCTTCACCACCGTCCTGGCGGTGCTGCACCCGAGCGTCTTCGCCTGGGCCATCACCGTGTGGCTGTGGCTCACCGTCATCTTCGCCAACCTCGCCGAAGCCGTCGCCGAAGGCCGCGGCAAAGCCCAAGCCGAAACCCTGCGCCGGGCGAAGACCGACACCATGGCCCGGCGTCTCATCGGCGACGCCCGGGTCGAGGAATCCGTGCCCGCCGCTGCCCTGCAACTCGGCGACATCGTCGTGGTCGAGGCCGGACAGGTCATCCCCGGCGACGGCGACGTCATCGAAGGCATCGCCTCCGTCGACGAATCCGCCATCACCGGCGAATCCGCACCCGTCATCCGCGAATCCGGCGGCGACCGCAGCGCCGTCACCGGCGGCACCAAAGTCCTCTCCGACCGCATCATCGTACGCATCACCCAGAAGCCGGGTGAGTCGTTCATCGACCGGATGATCGCCCTGGTCGAGGGCGCGAACCGGCAGAAGACACCGAACGAGATCGCCCTCAACATCCTTCTCGCGTCGCTGACGATCATCTTCCTGCTGGCCGTCGCGACCCTGCAGCCCCTGGCGATCTACTCCAAGGGCGTGCAGGCGTTCGCACCCGACAGCCTCGCCCTCAACGGCAACGGCGTCACCGGCATCGTCCTCGTAAGCCTGCTGGTGTGTCTGATCCCGACCACGATCGGGGCGCTGCTGTCCGCGATCGGCATCGCCGGCATGGACCGCCTCGTGCAACGCAACGTCCTGGCCATGTCCGGCCGCGCCGTCGAAGCCGCCGGCGACGTCAACACCCTCCTCCTCGACAAAACCGGCACCATCACGCTGGGCAACCGGCAGGCCGGCGAGTTCCACACCGTCACCGGCGTCACCGCCGAGGAACTTGCCGACGCCGCACAACTGTCCAGCCTGGCGGATGAGACCCCAGAGGGCCGCAGCGTCGTCGTGTACGCCAAAACCGCGCACGGCCTGCGGGAACGCAGCCCAGGCGAACTGGCCAACGCCACCTGGGTCCCGTTCACCGCGCAGACCCGCATGTCCGGCGTCGACATCGACGACGGACAGGTCCGGCAGGTCCGCAAGGGCGCTGCGGCGGCGGTGATGCGGTGGGTGCGGCACAACGGCGGGCACCCGGCCAACGACGTCGGCGAGATCGTCGACGCGATCTCCGGGTCCGGCGGCACGCCGCTCGTCGTCGCCGAACGCCTCGGTGAGCAGCCCGCCCGCGCGCTCGGCGTCATCCACCTCAAGGACGTGGTCAAGGCCGGCATGCGGGAACGGTTCGACGAGATGCGCCGGATGGGCATCCGCACGGTGATGATCACCGGCGACAACCCACTGACAGCACGGGCGATCGCGGA
>NZ_JBFAPO010000149.1:0-2011 GCF_040676755.1 Dactylosporangium sp. NPDC049525
CCGCGCTCGGATGGTGCCGCTGCGGCGCCCCGCTCGGACCGTGCCGCCGCGGCGGCGCCCTCCGCGGCCCGTCGGCCGGCGCCCGCCCAGCGGGTGGAGGTCGTCGACCCGTCCGACGACGAGTTCTTCGACGACGACGAGGCCTACGACGAGGCAGTCGGCGGCTCGCCCTGGGCGTGGCTGGTCCAACCGGTCCGGGGCATCGTCACGCCGGGCCGGCCGTGGCAGGACGCGCCGATCCATCCGATCCGCGTCACGCTGCCGGCGGGCCAGGGGTTCACCATCCGGGCCTGCTTCGAGGAGCCCGAGGAGGTCTGCTTCCTCGACCGGGACGGCCGGCCGCTGCTGTTCCGCTCCGCCGCGGGACTCGCCCGCCATCTCGATCAGGAAGACCACGTGATCGCCGGGATCGAGGGCTGGCCGGAGGTGAAGGACTGGTTCACCAACCTCGTCCTCGCCCCCGACGAGGAGGACCGGATCGACCTGGAGATCGTGCCGTACATCCTGCAGCACCCGCCGCAGCAGTGGCTGGCCGACGTGCTCGTCCGGGGGCGCGATCTGGCCGCCGAGCTGGCCGAGGCGTTCGACCTGCAGGACGTGTCCGGGCTGATCGCGGGCGGCTCACCGATCGACGAACTGGACGACGCGCTGCGCCTGTCGCGGCAGTCCGTCACCGGCTGGTCGGCCCGCCGCCGGCTGCGGGGGATCGACGCCGCGCCCCTGGTGCGGGACTGGCGCCGGGTGGTGGACGCCGTCGACCGCGCCGTCGTGTGGGAGGACTGACCCGACCCACTGGGGAGACTGACCCGACGCCGCTGGGAGGACTGACCCGACCCTGTCGGGGAGACTGACCCGACGCTGCGGGGAGGTCGGACCTGGTCCCGGTGGCAGGACTGACCGACCCCGCCCAAGGAGGGCCGCCGCGGGTCAGGCGGGGTTGCGGGCGGCGCTGGCGCGTACGACCAGCGACGGGGCGAGGTGGACCGGAGCAGTCGGCACGGGTGCGCCGGCGAGGCGGGCGACGAGCAGGTCGACGCTGCGCCGGCCGAGCTCGGCGAAGTCCTGGTGCACGGTGGTGAGCGGGGGCAGGAAGTAGCCGGATTCCGGCATGTCGTCGAAGCCGACGATGCTGGCGTCGTCAGGGACCGAACGGCCGGCCTCGTGGAACGCGCGCAGGACGCCCAGGGCGATGTGGTCGTTGCCGCAGAAGACGGCGGTGACGCCCGCGTCGGCGGCGAGCACCTGGCCGCGCAGGTAGCCGGAGCGGGCGGACCAGTCGCCGGCGGCGACCGGCGGGACCGGGGCGCCGGCGGCGTGCAGGGTCTGCCGCCAGCCGTCGATGCGGTCGCGCCCCTCGGGCCAGTCGGCCGGCCCTGGCACGTGGTGGACGGTGTGATGGCCGAGGTCCAGCAGGTGCCGGGTGGCGAGGCAGGCGCCGCGGACGTTGTCGACGCGCAGCATCGGCACGGCGCCGTCGTCGGCGCCGCCCACCCCGACGGTGGGGGTGCCCGGCGGTGCCTGGGCGAGGGCGTCCGCCACGGAGTTCTTCGGGGCGATCGCGATGATGCCCTCGACGGCCTGTGCGCAGAGCTGCTCGACGGCGTCGAGCACGGCGTGCCGGTCCAGTGATCGCACGGTGGCGATGCTGACGTAGTAGCCCGCCTCGCGGGCCGCCTTCTCGATGCCGTAGATCATCGAGGCGGGGCCGGCGAGGGTGGTCTCGAAGCCGATCAGGCCGATCGTGCGGGACCGGCTGGTCACGAGGGTGCGCGCGGCCATGTTGCGCCGGTAGTTGAGAATCCGCACCGCGTCCAGGACCCGGCTGCGGGTGCCGTCGCTGACGTTCGGCAGGTCGTTGAGCACCCGCGACACGGTCTGGTGCGACACCCCCGCCAGGCGGGCCACGTCACGCATCCCGACCTTGCGCGGCGGCGGCACCGCCACCGCGTCGGGCGCGACCCCGCCGGTGTGCGCGACCGGCCCCCGCCGGCTGCGGTCCGGCCCCGTCGGC
>NZ_JBFAPO010000150.1:0-1880 GCF_040676755.1 Dactylosporangium sp. NPDC049525
TCGCCGAAGAGGTCCAGTCGATCCTCATCGGCAAGAAGAACCCCAAGGAAGCCCTCACCTCCGCCCGCGACCGGATGAACGCCCTCATCAAATGAACCTCACCATCGCCTCCGTCGAAGCCATCGCCCTCGCCGCGCCGTTCTCGAAGATGTTCGACGAGGTCCCGGAATGGCTGCTCACCCCGGCGTCCAGCCATCGCGTGCTGCCGCGCCTGGGCCAGTACACCACCCTCGTCCGGATCCGAACGGTTGACGGCCTGGAGGGCATCGGGGAGGCGTACGGGCTGCCCGAGCCGCGCGTCACCGCGACCATCATCGGGCAGCTGCTGGCCCCGATGCTGGTCGGCCGGGACGCGGGGGCGTCGGAGGCGCTGTGGGAGCTCATGTTCGGCGCCCAGGCCAGCGCCGGCCGCACCGGCGGGTTCTACCTCGAAGCGATCAGCGGCATCGACCTCGCCCTGTGGGACCTGCGCGGCAAAGCCGCCGGCCAACCCGTCCACCGGCTGCTCGGCGGCCCCGTCCGCACCACCGTCCCCGTCTACGCCTCCCCGATCCCGTTCCTGCCAACCACCGCGGAGTCCGTCCAAACCGCACTGTCCTTCGTGGACGACGGCTTCCACGCCGTCAAACTCAAACTCGGCCGCGGCGAAACCACCGACCTCGCCCACGCCACCGCCGTCGCCGACGCCCTCGACGGCCGCGCCGCCCTGCACGTCGACCTCAACTGCGCCTACGACGTGAAAACCGCCATCCGCCTTGCCCACGCGCTGGAGGGCATCGGCGTCCGCTGGTTCGAGGAGCCCCTCTCCACCGACGACGTCGAGGGCCTCGCCGAGGTGCGCGCAGCCGTGCGGATCCCGGTGGTCACCGGCGAGAGCGAGTTCATCCGGTACGGCTACCGCAACCTCCTGCTCGCCCGCGCCGCCGACGTCGTCATGCCCAACCTCACCCGCGCCGGCGGCATCACCGAAGCCCGCCGCATCGCCGCACTGTGCTCCGCCTTCCACGTCGACGTCTCACCACACGGCGTCGGCTCCGCCGTCGGCCTCGCCGCCGCCCTCCAACTCGCCGCCGCCACCCCCAACGTCACCAGCCTCGAATACAACCGACTTCCCAACCCACTCCGCGACGACCTCGCGACCCCACCATCCCTTGTAGACGGTGCGCTGGTGGTGTCCGAGGAACCGGGCCTGGGCGTGACCCTCGACGAGGACCTGATCGCACACTACGAGGTGTTCCGTGCCTGAACTCGCCGTGGTGACGGGCGCCGCCGGCGGCATCGGATCCGCCGTCGCCGAACGGCTGCGGGCCGACGGGTTCATCGTCGCCGGCCTCGACCGCGACGACGGGGACCTCACCGACGAGACCGCGGTGGCCCGGCTGTTCGCCGGTCTCGGCACCGTCGGGGCTCTCGTCCACTGCGCCGGCGTCACGGCCGGCGCACCCGCGCACGAGACGGCACTCGCCGACTGGCACGCCGTCCTGGACGCCAACCTCACCTCCGCGTTCCTCTGCGTCAAGCACGCGCTGCCCGGCATGATCGCCGCAGGTCACGGCGTCATCGTGACCATCGGCTCGGTCCACGGCCGCGCGTTCGCCCCCGGGTACCCCGCCTACGCCGCCGCCAAGGCCGGCCTCGCCGCCTTCACCCGCCAGCTCGCCGTCGACTACGGCCGGCACGGCATCCGCGCCCTCACCATCAGCCCCGGCTGGATCCGGACCCCCGACACGCTCACGCGCGTCACCGACCCCGCCGACCTCGCCCGGCTCGCCGAGACCCAGCGGCCCGGCGAACCGGCGGACGTCGCCGCCGCCGTCGCGTTCGCCGTCTCCGCCGGCGCCGCCCTGCTCACCGGCACCGAGCTCGTCCTGGACGGCGGC
>NZ_JBFAPO010000151.1:0-1804 GCF_040676755.1 Dactylosporangium sp. NPDC049525
TGAGTACTGCGGATCGACCGAGGGGTTGATCACGCCGATGTAGCCGATCCGTTGGAAGGACCAGGTCTGGCCGCTCCCAGTCCAGGGGCTGGCGGCGGCCACTGGGTTGCCCTGTCGGGCTCGTAAATCAGATTCGGGCTACGCTGCCTGCGAGTATTCGTTGATCAATCCGCCCAGGATTGGGCGTCGTCGGACTCGAGCGGCGTTGAGGTCAACGACCTGCGGTGGCGGGTTCGGTGGTCGCTGGCCGAGGGATCGGTGTGGGCGGTGGCCGTTGTAATGCTCGGTGTACTTGGTCAGGACGCTGGCCAGGTGCCGTTCGCCGGCGATGAGCATCCGGTTGGTGCACTCGCGCCGGACGGTCCCCACCCAGCGCTCCGCGAAAGCGTTCGCCGTCGGGGCTTGTGGCGGTATTCGAATTACGTCGATGCCCGCGGAGGTGAAGACCGTGTCGAAGGCGGCGGTGAACTTCGTATCGTGATCGCGGAGCAGGAACCGGAGCCCGTCGGCGCGCTGGTCGAGGCTGATGAGCAGGTTCCGTGCTTGTTGCGTGACCCAGGTACCGGTCGGGTGTGCGGTGACACCGACGACGTGGACGTGGCGGGTGGCGAGCTCGATGAAGAACAGTACGGAGATCCGTTTCAGCGGTGGCGACGGTGAAGAAGTCGCAGGCCAAGATGGCGTGCGCCTGGGCGGTCAGGAATTGTTGCCAGGTTGGTCCCGTTCGGCGGGGTGCCGGGTCGACGCCGGCCTGGTGCAGGGTCTTCCATATCGTGCTGGCCGCGAGCTGGTAGCCCAGACGAGCCAGCTCACCCTGCACCCGGCGATGTCCCCAGGTCGGGTTCTCTGCTGCCAGTCGCACGACCAGGTCCCGGATCTCGCGGTCGACGGGCGGCCGGCCGGGTCGCGCGTGTGGGTAGGTCCAATGGCGTGCGATCAGCTGTCGATGCCAGCGCAGCAGGGTCGCCGGGGTGACGAAGAACGTCGCCCAGCGTTGCCGGGGCAGCAGCCGTGACAACGCCGCCAGCACCACCCGGTCAGCGGGCTGGAGATCGGGTCGGTGCACCTGCCAGCGCAGCACCGCCACCTGATGCCGTAAGACCAGGAATTCGACGTCCTTCGCGCCGCCGTCCCGGGCGAGCTGGATCAGCATCTGCAGGATCTGGCGCAGGAGCAGGTACACCAGCGAGGCTGCCATACCCTGGATCATCGCCGCTGTGGTTGGGCCGACCTCGCACAAAGCCGCACGTCACAGCTACCGAATCGAATTTACGAGCCCAACAGGTCAAGTCTCCCGTCCGTCTGACGCGCTCGCCGCGAAGTACGCCGCTGACCGGGCATTCACCGGCCTGCTCGTCGGGCTCGGCTCGGTCGCGCTGCTCGTCGGAGGGATCGGCGTGGCCAACACCATGATCATATCCGTGCTCGAACGCCGCCGCGAGATTGGGCTGCGTCGATCACTCGGGGCCACCCAGGCCCACATCCGCGCCCAGTTCCTGGCCGAGGCACTGCTGCTGTCCGGGCTGGGCGGTGCGTTGGGCACCCTGATCGGCTCAGCGGTCACGGCCGCACTGGCGATCGGGGCGATCGCCGGCATCTACCCGCCCGTGCGCGCTGCTCGTACCCCGCCCACGGCCGCGCTGAACTCATGAACGAGCAAAGGCCACCAGGACTGCGCCGATCCGCAGGGGTATGGAGTGAAGCCGGTTGCGGTGACGGGGCTGGACCTCATGGCGTGTCGTGTGTTCGTTTCGTGGCGACGCCGGCGTAGAGCCAGCCGGGTCCCGGGGCGGTGGTCGGGTCG
>NZ_JBFAPO010000152.1:0-1707 GCF_040676755.1 Dactylosporangium sp. NPDC049525
ACGCCGACGAACACGCCGACCGGGCCTGACGCGGCGGCGTGTGCCCGGGTGTAGCCGGCGTCCTGCAGCGTCTCGTACGCGCATTGCAGGAACAGTCGTTCCTGCGGGTCGAGCAGTTCCGCGTCGGCGGGCGCGATGTTGAAGAACAGCGGGTCGAACTCGTCGACGCCGTCGAGGAAGCCGCCGCGGACTCCGGTCGTTCCGGCGAAGCCGGCCCGGTCGGCGGGCAGTCCGGTGACGCAGTCCCGTCCGTCGCGCAGCGCGGCCCAGAACTCGTCGACGGTGCCGGCTTTCGGGTACCGGCCGGCGAGGCCGACGATCGCCACGTCGCCAGTGGGTGTGGTGCGCCGCCGCCCGCCCGGGACCCGCCGGATGGCCCGGCCCGGCGCGGTCGCCGCGATCGCCGGGGGTTCGCCGATGACCGCTCCGAGGCGGTCGCCGTGATGCCGCACAAAGTACGCCGCCAACCCCGACACCGACCGGTGCTCGAACAACAACGTCTTCGGCAACACCCCGAACACCGGCTCCAACCGCCGCACCACCTCCAACGCCACAATCGAATCCACACCAAACACGTCGAGGGGCTCATCCACCCCCAACCGCTCCACCGGCACCCGAATCACCGACGCCAACAACCCCGCCACATACCGCACCACCTGACCCGACACATCCCCCTGCGCCGGCACTGCCGCGGTGGTGGTGGTCGGCCGGTCGCCGTCGACGGGGTGTGCGGTCAGGCCGGTGAGCCGCGCCCAGACCCGGCCGTCGGCGTCGCACAGGTCGATGTCGGAAGTGGTGCCGCTGGTGCGCAGCCACGCCCAGGTCTCGGCGGGGCGGGGACCGAACACGGTGATCCGGTCCAGGGCGAACGGCAGCGCGAGGCCGCCCTGCCCATCGAGGTGCAGGGCAATACCGGCGTGCAGGGCGGCGTCGAGGATAGCCGGATGTAGGACGTACGCGGGGTCCGTGGCCTGGATGCTCGCGGGCACGGCGAGCCGGGCGAGGACCTGGCCGTCGCCGGTGGACAGTTCGGTGAGGCCGCGCAGGCCCGGGCCGTAGGCGACGCCCCATCCGGCGAGGGCGTCGTAGCAGGCGTCGACCGGCACCGTGGTGCCGCAGGCGGCGCGGACCGCGGCCAGGTCGACGCGCGGCGCCTCCTGCGGGGTCAGGGTCGCCTCGCCCTGGACGTGGACGATCGGTTCGCCGTCCGGCGACGGCAGGCTGACGATGTCGAACGTCATCCCGGTGTCGGTGCCGTCGGGGGCGAGCAGGACCTGCAGCACCGTCTCCGGTGCGGTGGTGGTGACGGGTCGCAGCCAGGTGACGTTCGACAGGTGCACGGCCCCGGCGGACGCGTCGCCGGCGAGGGTGGCGGCGGCGCGGGCCATCTCCAGGGACACGACGGCCGGCAGGATCGGGCGGCCCTGGACCTGGTGGTCGGTGAGGTAGAACTCGGTGCCGGTGAGCGTGGTCTCGAACCGCTGGCCCAGCAGCGTGGACGTGTTGCGGTGGACGAGCGCGTGCAGCGGCGCGCCGTCGGTGCCGCCGCCGACCGTCGGGCGGCCGGTGGGCAGCCAGTACCGTTCACGGGCGAACGGATACGTGGGCAGGCTCAGTGGTTGCGGGGTGCCGTTGGGGTACAGCCGCTGCCAGTCGACGTCGCCTCCGGCGACCCAGCCGTCGGGGTCGGCCGGCGCGGCCGGGCCG
>NZ_JBFAPO010000153.1:0-1681 GCF_040676755.1 Dactylosporangium sp. NPDC049525
ATTCTTCATAAAGAACATTTAATAGTATTTATTTATGCTTGTGAGTTTTTTTCTGATTTGTGCTCTTCCTTTATCTGCCCCGACCCGCCCGCGGTCCCGGGCCGGGGCAGGGGCCCGTGGGCGGCGGCGAGCGCCGACGCCCTCCTCGACCGGACCGGCCCCGACGTCGCCGGGTGGATGGCCGGCTGGCTGGCCCGCTCCGAGCAGGCGCGCCCGGTCGCGCAGGAGTGGCTGCGCCGGCACCCGGCCGCGGCCGCCACCGCGCTCATCCCGGCGGCCCTCGCCCGTCCCGGGGCGGCCCGCCGCGACGCCGAGCGGGCCCTGCGCCACATCGTCCGAAGTGGACACGTCGACGCCGTCCTTGCCGCCGCCGAGCGGTATGGCCCGGCGGCCGTCGACGGCGTCCGGGCGCTGCTGGACACCGACCCGCTGCACGTCCTGCCGGCCCGGCTCCCGACCGTGCCCGGCTGGGCCGACGCCGCGCTGCTGCCTCGCGTCCGGCTCCGCGACGGCGCGGCGCTGCCCGTCGACGCCGCCCGGCACCTCGTCACGATCCTCGCCATGTCGACCCTGGAGGAGCCCTATGCCGGGGTCGCCGCCGTCCGGGAGGCGTGCGACCCGGCGAGCCTTGCCGCATTCGGCTGGGCGCTCTTCCAGAGCTGGCAGGCGGCCGGCCGCCCGGTGGCGCAGCGGTGGGCGTTCACCGCGCTCGGCCTCACCGGCGACGACACGACCGCCCTGCGCCTCGCCCCGCTCGTGCGCGACTGGCCGGCCACCGGCGAGCACGCAAACGCCCGCCACGGCGTCGACGTGTTCGCCGCGATCGGCTCACCCGCCGCGCTGCGCCACCTGCACCGCGTCGCCGCCCAGTCCACGGGCCGGCTGAAGGAGCACGCCGTGCGCAGGGCCGCCGAGGCCGCGGCCGCCGCCGGCCTCGGCGCCGAGGAGCTCGCCGACCGCCTCGTGCCCGACCTCGGCCTGTCCGCCGACGCCACCCTGACCCTGGACTACGGCACCCGCCGCTTCACCGCCGGCCTCGACGACCAGCTGCGGCCATACGTCCTCGACGCCGCCGGCACCCGCCGCCGCACCCTGCCGAGACCCGCCGCCTCCGACGACCCGGTGGCGGCGCCGTCGGCGTTCGCCCGCTTCGCCGAGCTGCGCAAGGAGGCGCGGACGATCGCCACCGAGCAGACCCACCGGCTCGAAGCCGCGATGACCGGCCACGCCCGCTGGTCCGGCGCCGCATTCCGCCTGGGCGTCGTCGCGCACCCGCTGCTGTGGCGGGTCGCCCGTCGGCTCGTGTGGGCGACGTTCGACGGTCCCGGCCCGCACGCCACGCTCGTCACCGCGTTCCGCCTCGCGGAGGACCGCACCCTCGCCGACGTCGACGACCAGCCACTGCCCCTCGCCGACGACGCCGTGGTGGGGATCGCCCACCCGGTCCAGCTCGGCGCCACGGTCCCGGCGTGGGTGAGGCTGTTCGCCGACTACGAGGTCCTGCAGCCGTTCCCACAGCTCGCCCGCGACGTCCACCACCCGCCGCCGCCCGTCGGCCAGGCCCCCGCAACCGAACCCGCCCCACGCGCCACACCCAGCCCGGCCGCCGCCGCCACGCTCAGCCCGGCTGGCGGCGCCACGCTCAGCCCGGCTGGCGGCGCCACGCCTAGCCCGGCTGGCG
>NZ_JBFAPO010000154.1:0-1467 GCF_040676755.1 Dactylosporangium sp. NPDC049525
GCGGTGACGGGGCTGGACCTCATGGCGTGTCGTGTGTTCGTTTCGTGGCGACGCCGGCGTAGAGCCAGCCGGGTCCCGGGGCGGTGGTCGGGTCGGGGCGCCATCGGCTCGGGCGGACCAGGCCGGGTGCGACGAGTTCGAGTCCGGTGAAGTACCGCTCGATGGTCTCCCGCGGGCGGAAGACGATGGGGGCGCTGGCCTGCCGGTACACCTCGACGGTGCGGGCGACTGCGGCGGGATCGGGGCCGTCGGTGGTGAGGTGGGTCAGTACCAGGAAGCTGCCAGGCGCCATGGCGTCCCGGATGGTGTCGGCGATGAACTGCGGGTGGTGGTCGTCGGTGATGAAGTGCAGCACGGCGATCATGAGTACCGCGACCGGCTGGTCGAGGTCGAGAAACTCGCGGAGTCTGGGGCTGTCGACGATGGATCGTGGCTGGCGGACGTCCGCGCCGAGGATGATCGCCCCGTCAATCTCGGTGAGGAGT
Source organism: Dactylosporangium sp. NPDC049525 (assembly GCF_040676755.1). Taxonomy (NCBI): domain Bacteria; kingdom Bacillati; phylum Actinomycetota; class Actinomycetes; order Micromonosporales; family Micromonosporaceae; genus Dactylosporangium; species Dactylosporangium sp. NPDC049525. The sequence continues at coordinate 486 of NZ_JBFAPO010000154.1, forward strand.
TGGTCTGCTTGGTCGAGCACCGTGCGGTCGTTGTCGACATAGACGACACGAGCATCGGGCGCTACGTCCTGGGCGATCTCGTGGACGTTTCCCTGTGTGGGCAGCCCCGCGCCGATGTCGATGAACTGCCGTATGCCGTGCTTCGCCAGGTACCTGACGGCGCGCCGGAGAAAGTGCCGGTTTTCCCAGACGATCTCGCGGGTGTAGGGGACGAGCTCATTGACTCTGGCCGCGGCGGCCCGGTCGACTGGAAGATGATGTGTGCCGCCCAGGAAGTAGTCGTACATGCGTGCTGGGGATGGTTTGTCGTCGGTCATGGCCAGGATCCCTACGGTCGGAGGTTGGCCTGTGCGAGGTGGCGGGCGATCACGATGCGCTGGATCTGGTTGGTGCCTTCCCCGATCTGCATGACCTTGGCCTCGCGCATGTAGCGCTCGGCGGGGTAGTCGAGGGTGTAGCCGTTGCCGCCGAGGAGCTGGACCGCGTCGGTGGTGACACGCATGGCGGTGTCGGTGCAGAAGAGCTTGGCCATGGCGGCCTGTTGGGTGAACGGCTGTCCGCTGTCGCGGCGGCGAGCGGCGGCCAGGTAGAGCGCCCGGCCGGCGCAGATCTGGGTGGCCATGTCGGCGAGCATGAACTGCAGGCCCTGAAAGCTCGCGATCGGCCGGCCGAACTGGTGGCGGGTGGCGGTGTAGGACAACGCTTCGTCGAGCGCGGCCTGGGCGATACCGGTCGCGCAGGCCGCCACCCCGAGGCGGGCGGCGTCGAGCGCGGACATAGCGATGGTGAAGCCTTGACCTTCGGCGCCGATGCGGCGACTGTCCGGCACCCGAACCTGGTTGAGGGTCAGCCGGGCGGTCGGGGAGCCTTTCAACCCCATCTTGCGTTCGGGCGTCGACGCGGCGAGGCCGGGGGCGTCGGCGGGCACGAGAAACGCCGTGATGCCATCGGCTCCGGTGTCGGCGGTACGGGCGAAGACGGT
>NZ_JBFAPO010000155.1:0-1418 GCF_040676755.1 Dactylosporangium sp. NPDC049525
CATCGGCTACTTATCTAATTGGCGGTACGACCGCAGCCCGGCCAGGCTTGGTCGAGGTGATCGGCGGGGTAGCTCTCACATTCGGCTGCCCACTTGATGTCTGGGTGTGGCTCAGATCTGGCGTGCGCCCTGCCGGTCACCGCGGCGTGGAGTGGCTCCAGAGGGGTCTGCCCAGCTCGAAGTAGCGTTGCCCTCCTCGCTGATGTCAGCCCCGGCTCACGCGAGGAGAAGCGCTGGTGGGACAGGTCATCATCGGGATGGACCCGCACAAGCGGTCGGCGACGATCGAGATCATCGACGGCAGGGAGACAGTGCTGGCCGGCGGCCGGTTCGGCACCGATCGCGTCGGTTACAAGGCGATGCTCGCCCTGGGCCGGCGGTATCCGGAACGCATCTGGGCGGTTGAGGGGTGCAACGGCATTGGCCGGCACATTGCCCAGCGGCTTGTCGCCGACGGTGAAACCGTGATCGACGTGCCGGCGAAGTTGTCGGCTCGGGCGCGGGTGTTCGCCACCGGTCAGGGTCGCAAGAGCGACCCGGTCGACGCGCACAGCGTGGCTGTGGCGGCGTTGCGCGCCAAGGGTTTGCGGACGGTTGCGGTCGATGATGCAACGGTGGCGCTGCGGCTGCTGGTCGACCGCCGCGACGGTCTCGGACAGGCCCGGACCGACCTGCTCAACCGCATCCACAAACTGCTGCTCGAGCTGCTTCCCGGCGGCGCGAAGAAGTTCCTGTCCGCCGATCAGGCGCGCGCTGTGCTGAACACGATCCGGCCTCGCGACCTCGTCGGGCGCACCCGGCGCCGGCTGGCCTCGGAGTTGATCAGCGAGCTCGTCCAGGTCGACAAGAAGATCAAAGCGGCGAACAAGGAACTGACCGAACTCGTCGACGCCACCGGCAGCAGCCTGCAGGACCTCAACGGCATCGGCCCGTCCGGGGCCGCCCGCCTGATCGGCGATGTCGGTGACATCCACCGCTTCGCCAGCCGCGCACACTTCGCCTCCTGGAACGGCACCGCGCCGCTGGACGCCTCGTCCGGCGACCAGCAACGCCACCGGCTGTCCCGCGCCGGAAACCGGCGCATCAACCGCGTCCTGCACATCATGGCCGTCGTTCAGCTACGGCACGACACGGCTGGACGCGCCTACTATCGGCGCCGGCTCGCGGAAGGCAAGACCCCGATGGAAGCCATGCGCGCGCTCAAGCGACGACTGTCCGATGTGGTCTACCGGCAGATGATCCGCGACGCGAAGACCAGCACAGAGACGGGCCCGGGAGGACAAGTGGGAGCGACTCTGCAATCCAGCGCGGCTGACCCAAATCCCCAGGTCAACACTTCGGAACAGTCACTGCCCGGACCCGCCGACATCCACCATAAGCCACGATCCATCCGCGCCGCTTGACAAAGAGGGGAGCCA